>JAUWNI010000171.1 GCA_030612705.1 Phycisphaerae bacterium
GCCCCCACCGCGCCGCCGGCCCAACCCCCCCCCGCGGGGCCCGACCCCGGGCCGGGCTGTCTCCCCGCCCGCACCGGCCCCCCGGGGGGGCGGCCGCTACAGTCTATCGGTTGGCCGCTACAGTCTATCGGTCGGCCGCGCGTTACGTTAGCACGAGGGCCTGGCCGGGTTTTAGTTCGGGTGGGGCTACCAACCTCTCGTGGAGATCGTCGATGTCGAGCGCGAACGCCGGGCTGATTTCGAGCGGCAGATCGGGTAGGCCGTCGGTGTTACGCGGCACCTCACAGCCGCAACTCTCCAGCCAGCGGGCGGCGCGGAGGAGCAGGTCGCGGCGGGCCGTTACCGCCGAGTCGATCCCCTCGGCGTTCTTGACCGGGGAGAACTCCTCCTGGCGCGGGGTGTAGAGCACCAGGGGGTTCTTCGCCGGCGGGATCGCGTCGAATATGAACGTTTCGAGCTTGACGACGTTTGGTTCGGTGGGGGTTTGTACATTGCCGGCGGCGTCCACAACCGTGAGCTTCTTATCCGCTCGGTGCCACGGCAGTTGAACGGTCGCGCCGGCGGCGGTGAGACGCTCGACGAACGAACACGCCAGCACGTGGACGGCGATGCTGCCGGCGTCAAAGCGGCGCGTGCCGTCGGCGTTCTTTTCGTGCGCCAGCTTCTCAGGTAAATCGCTGTATTCGATCACGGTCAGCTTATCGTCGGCCAGGCAGAAGTTGCCGACGCGCTCGAGGTCGTCCGCCTTGGTGACCGCCTTGCTCGACATCTCCGATTCTGTCTCGATGTGCAGGCCGATGAAGAGCGGGTCGATCGCTCGGACGAGTGGATTGTCGACTTGGAAGTAGCTGATGTGCTCGATGCCGCGCTCACACATGTCGTCGAGCGCTCCGCTGGTTGCCAACGCCCGCAGGCTGCCGCCGTGACCGTCGGGGCCGAGCGCGAGGCGGTACTTTTGGGCCAAGGCGATTTTTCCGTCGGGTAGAAAGGCGGGCATCTGACCCTGCGGGAAGAAGATCACATCCTCGTCGGCCAGACCGAAATAGTTATTCCGGGCGAAGATTTCCTGCGTCACCTCGTGGTTTGCGGGGCTGGTCATGATGTACCAGCGCGGGCGGTGGCCGTAACGCCGTTCTGTGCCGCGCAGTTGTTCGGCGAAGAGTTGAAAGAGGCAGGCCGAGCGAACGGGTGAGATATCGAAGGCGCCTTTCGGACCGTCGTAGCCGAGCCGGGTCCCCTGACCGCCGGCGACTGTGAAGGCGGCGACTTTACCGGCGCGGATCGCCGCCGCCCCGACCTCTTTGGCGATTTGGTAGCGGTCGTACTGCTCGGGGCCGGGTGTGGCCGGGAAAGTGACGGGTGGTTCGAGTCGTTCAGGCAGCTTGAAAACCGGGCGCTTGCGCACGAAAGTATCGATCAGCGGTTGGCAGCGATCGAAATCGACCTGGTCGAGGTCGTCGAGCAGTTGGGTGCGTCGCTTCTTATCGAGTTCGTCCCAGAAAGCCAGCAGGTGGCTTTGCTGGTAATGGTCCAGTTTTTCCTGATAATCTTTATGACGTTTCGCGATCATGTGCATCCTGGATGTCTCTTCCGTTCCTTCGTGCAGTGATTTTGGGCGAGTACCCGATAGAGGTTAATGGTGCGCGACGAGACGGTCAAAAAGCTCGATTCAAATCAATGGGAGCCGACGCGGCGAGAGGTGCTGGGCGCGGCGGCGGCGGCCACGCTCGGTCTGTTGTCACGAACCGCAACCGGTTCCGGACAGACTACTCAGCCCGCAGCTTCACGTCCGGCGGCGGAGCGGCTTAGTCAGAAACTCTGGTGGATGCGGGCTGAAAAAACACGGGCGAGGGTAGTTGATATTCGCTCGAGCAGTGTCCTGCACGCTTCCGTGGTGGACCCGGTCACGCTCGGCGAAATGCTGGATCAGGGTATTCAGAACCTGACGGGAATCACGAAGACGGGAGGAGCTTGGCGTTCCGTCCTGCGGGATGTGAAGCGGATCGTGCTGAAGTTCAATTCGGTCGGCGCGCGAAACATCAACACAAGCGAGGCCATGGCGCGAGTGCTGGTCGGACGGCTGGCGGCAGCAGGATACGATCCTGAAAAGATCGTATTGGTTGAAGCGCCGGAATTTCTAACCGGACAGCTTGGAACGGGACAAGTCGTGCGTGGGTGGGGCTCCGCGATCGAGGTCGGCGGGACGCCGGAACCGCTGGCACAGTACCTGTACAACGCGGAGGCAATCATCAACGTTCCTTTTCTGAAGACGCACCAGATTGCCGGCATGTCATGCTGTTTGAAGAATCTCTCGCACGCGTTGATTCGTCATCCGGCGCGCTATCACGCCAACGGCTGCTCGCCCTATGTTGGGCAAGTCATTGCCACACAAGAGGTTAGCTCAAAGTTGAAACTCAATGTAGTCAATGCCGTTCGCGTTGTGGTCAACCACGGCCCGGACGCCTGCGAGGACGATCTCGTTGGCTATGGGGGCTTGCTGCTGGGTTTCGACCCGTTGGCGGTGGACAGCGTCGGACTCTCAATCCTGTCGATGGAGCGTCGGCGTCTCGGATTGGCGGCAGGAATCGAGGTACCTTACATGATGTCAGCCGCGGAGATGGGACTGGGCCGTTGGCGACCGGCGGACATCGACCGTATCGCCCTGGAAACGGACTCCTGAGGGGGGAATCGGCTCGAGAAGATTCCCAAGAGGGGCTTGACAAGTCCCCATTGGCCGGTAATCATATTAGTGGTAAAGGTTAATAACGGGAGCTGTATGGGGCGCTAATACGCTGAAACAGGTATCATAAAGTATTCATTAGTACCTAAATCGTAGTAGCGCAAAGCGAATAGCTATTTACATAAGTTGTTTTCTCCCGCCCCTGAGAAGTTCCCACCTGTGAGTAGACCTGCCGAGCAGCCGCGGGTAAGCTCCGTAGGCGCAGTGGTCGGTCCGACTCGGCCATACGAAAAATGTGTGGATAATCCGCGTGGTGCTTGAGCCCATTCAGGCACTTCGGCGCTGGCCCAAGTGGATGGGCTTGCGCGACGCGCGGCGGTTGGTTGAACTGTGCGGGAGACGATGTAGTAGTTGCGCGTTTAGCCGCAACAAGCGTACTTATCGGGTTTTGAGAGTATTTGGTGTTTGCCAAGGTATCGCGTGGCGACGCCAACCGGGATCAGGCATAGTGGGCAAAGGAATCAGGAGGTTTTTGTGAAACGAAAAGGGTTTACATTAATTGAGTTGCTGGTGGTGGTGGCGATCATCGCACTGCTGATCTCCATCTTGCTTCCCAGCCTATCGCGGGCACGCGAACTCGCCAAGCGGGCGGTTTGCGCGTCAAACCTACGAGGGATCGGTCAGGGCATGCACATTTATGCCAACGACAACCGGGAATGGTTCCCGATCCACTATTTTAAGGCGGGCAGCATCACGATCGGTCCGCCGGCACAGTTGGACGATTTGAACTACCTTGGTTTCCTCGGCATCCAGTATCAGTACCCCACGGCACCGGACAGTTATACGGGTGAGCACCAGAGCGACGTAGAGAACCACCCCAGCCGCTCGCTGTTTTTGCTGATCATCGGCGGACAGCAGACGGCCGGCCAGTTCATCTGTCCCAGCGCGTCGGATGATGAGGACGATCTGCGGAACCGCGACCCTTACACCCACCAGGACTATCCTGTCAGCGATGGTGAACAGGCGGCCCGGCCCGGTAAGAGCCGCTTTGACTTCGCGGGCTACACGAAGCTGAGCTATGCTTACCAGGTTCCGTTCGGTCGCCGGGGTCGCCCGCGCGAGACTCTGGACACGCGGATGCCGATCAGTGCCGACAAGGGTCCGTACTTTGGGCCCCACCTGGAGGGAGAGGACCCCGGCGGCTCCGGCCGCATTCCGGACGACCTCAGCGGCCTCCAACCCCCGATTTGGACCGGCAGTGCGACGCCGATAATCAAGTACAGCAACGAAGAATGGCGGCCGTACAACAGCAACAACCACAACAGCGAAGGCCAAAACATTCTGTTCGTGGACGGTCACGTTGCATTTGAGCGGAAGCCGATTGCCGGTATTCACCACGATAACATCTACACGTGCATCAACAATGCGGACGGCTACACCGACCAGCTCAATAGCGTGATTGGTCAGGTGGGTGACCAGTTGTGCCCGCTGACGCAAACCGACTCGTACCTCATCCCGTAGTACGGGCGAGTTTGAGCGGTATGATTATGGGGCGGGCGGATCAACCGATCCCCCGCCCCAAACTTATGCGCCCGGCGGGCGGGCAGCGTGCTTGTTTTCACCCCGGAGTTGGTGATACGATTTGCACTAGAGGGTGCGCGACGAGCGAAGCGTCTTCGTTCGTCCCCGAGCACTCCGGGTAACGGTGCTGTTGTGAATATCGATCCACACGAACTGGACAACGACGAACTCAAATTGGAACTCGACCGCGAGCTGGGCGAGTTATCGCCGGAAGATCTCAACCTGATGGACGCGGTGCAGCCATCCGATCCGAAGCCGGACGAGAAGGGTCGGATTCCCGGGCGGATCGTCGATATTCGCGGGTCGGACGTGTTTGTCGATATCGGCGGCAAGAGCGAGGCGTTTCTGAAGGTCGACGAGTTCGCCGAGGATCAGCCTCCGGAGTCGGGGCAACGCCATACGTTCATGATGCAGGACATCGACAGCGAGACGGGGTTGGTGCGTCTGTCACTGCGCGAGGTGAAGCTGGAAGCCGACTTCGAGACGTTGCAGGTTGGCGACGTGATTGAAGCACGTGTGACCGGGGTTAACCTGGGCGGGCTCGAGCTGCTCGTAAAAACCGCGCGGGCGTTCATGCCCAGGAGTCATGTCGATCTGGAGCGTGTGGAAGACTTCACGCCGTTTATCGGACGAAAAATCGAGTGCCAGATCACCGAGATCGATCGCAAGGGCCGCTCGCTGGTCGTCAGCCGACGGAAGATCCTCGAGCGTCGACGCGAGGAGATGCGTCAGGAGTTGAAGTACTCGTTGGCGGAGGGGCAAACTCGCAAGGGCATCGTGCGGCGGCTGACCGACTTCGGTGCGTTCGTCGATATCGGCGGAATCGACGGGCTCGTACACATCAGCGACATGAGCTACGGGCGGATCAAGCACGCCGGCGACGTGGTCAAGGTCGGCGACGAAGTCGAGGTCCAGGTGCTCAAGATCGATCTGGTCAAGGACCGCATTTCGCTCGGCATGAAGCAACTGACCGCCGATCCGTGGAATGTTGTCGAGGGCAACTACCGCGTCGGCCAGACCGTCGACGGCCGCGTGGTCAAGCTGATGGATTTCGGCGCGTTCGTCGAGTTGGAGGCCGGCGTCGAGGGCTTGATCCCGATCAGTGAAATGAGTTGGACGCAGCGCATCCGGCATCCCAAAGAACTGCTCAGTGAGGGTGATCCGGTACGCGTGGCGGTGCTGGCCGTGGATATTGAAAAACGCAGGATCACGCTGAGTCTCAAAGCCCTGGGGCAGGATCCGTGGATCGGGATCGAGGAGCGCTACAAAGCCGACGTTATCGTTTCGGGCGCCGTGACCCGGCTGACCGGCTTCGGCGCGTTCATTCAATTGGAGGAAGGCGTCGAGGGGCTGCTGCACGTCTCCGAGATGAGCGAGCGCCGCGTTCACAAACCGGACAGTGTCGTCAAGGAAGGCGACGTCGTGAAGGTGCGCGTCAAGTCGGTCGACATAGGACAACGGCGGATATCTCTGTCACTCCGGCAGCTTGGCGGCGAAGAAGAGACAAAGTCGCCGGGTGGATCCGAGACGCCGGCACCGTCGCCGAAGAAACGTAAAAAGCAGCTCAAAGGCGGCTTGGACAAGTAAGCATCCCGCTCAGGACAGAGCCACCCCGGGCATGAACGGCCCCTCCAGGGATCGCCAGAGATACCAACTGGCATATGTACGGTAGGGTCGCCACGGCTCGCCGACGGTCTGCATCGTTTTCACCTCGGGCAGGTCGTCGAGTTCGAGGAAGTCGCGGACGGCTTTTCGCAATCCGAGATCGTCGATCGGCCAAACGTCGGGGCGTTCCAGACAAAAGATCAACAGCATCTCGGCGGTCCAGCGGCCGACGCCTTTGACCCGCGTGGTTGCCGCGATTACCTCGTCGTCCGCCATCTTTCGCAGATTGCGAGAATTCAACTCGCCGGATGCGAAGTGTTCGGCGAGCGAACGGATGTAACGGGTTTTTTGCCGCGAGAGTCCGGCGCCGCGCAGGGCGTCGTCCTTGAGATTGAGGATGGCGGCGGGGGTCACTCGGCCGCGGGGGGGGCAAAGGGCGTTGATCCGTTTTTGCACGGCTGCCGCCGCACCCATCGAGATTTGCTGCTGGATGATCGAGCCAACCAGGGCGACGAACGGATTGGGGGTGATAATCGGGCGATGCGGGCCGATTTTTTTGATCAGCGTGCCGAGGCGCGGGTTGGCGCGGGTCAGATGACGTACGGCGGCGCGGGCCGTTGCCGCTCGTTGTATCGCCCGGTCGCAATTCGTCGGGCGAACGGCATTCGGTTGTTTGGCTTGACGGTTCATTCGGAGTGTTCCCCGGGGTGCTACGGTTTGTTCAGGGGCGTCGGTGTCGAAGGAGGCTGGAAAGCCGGTAAAAGCGGAATTGCGTGCTTGAGTCGGCAAGTTAAGGGTGTACAATAACATTGACGCCCGGTAACTGCTAAAATCATATGTAGACGACCTCGCATGGGTGGGGGCCGATCCGGCCCCGTCCTGATAATCGCGGGCGTCATTATACAAGGAGTATGTCATCATGTTACTCTGGGGCCTGCGCGGATTATTTGTCATTCTTATCGCCGCTGTAGCTTTTTCCATAGGTGATGAGGGGGCCAGCAGCCAGCTCCGGTTCTGGACCATGCTCTCCGCGATCGGCGTGTCGCTGGTGTTGATCGGCATCGACATGTTCCTGCCGCGGAAGTCGCTGGCCGCGCTTTCGGGTGCCTTCCTGGGACTGGTGACCGGATTGGCGGCGGCGTGGGGGCTGGGTCTGATCCTGGACCTTCTGATTGAGACGGTCGCGCCCGCGGTGGTCGGTAACACCGTAGTCAGCGCGATTAAGCTGATGATCGGGACGATCTGCTGCTATTTGACGATCAGCTTTATTCTTCAAACCAAGGATGATATACGTTTTGTGATTCCCTATGTGGAATTCGCCAAGCAGACGCGCGGCAACCGCCCGCTGGTGCTCGATACGTCGGTGATTATCGACGGGCGGATCGCGGACATCTGCGACACGCGGATCATCGACTCGACGCTAATTATCCCGCGGTTTGTCTTGCAGGAGTTGCAGGCCATTGCCGACAGCTCGGACAAGCTCAAGCGCAACCGCGGTCGACGCGGGCTGGATATGCTGAACAAACTCCAGACCAACGACAAGATCGAGATCAGAATCTCCGACACCCGTCTACCGAGCGTGGATCAGACCGCCGACGTGGACCAGAAGCTGGTCGAGTTGTCCAAGAAAATCGACGGACGGGTCGTCACCAACGATTACAACCTCAACAAGATTTCTCAGTTGCGCGGCGTGGACGTGATCAACATCAACGACCTGGCCAATGCGCTCAAGCCGGTGGTACTGCCGGGTGAAACGATCCGCGTCAAGATCATCAAGGCCGGAGAAGAGGCCGGCCAGGGCATCGGCTACCTGGAAGACGGGACGATGATCGTCGCGGAGAACTCGCGCGACAAAATCAACGAGGAAATCACGCTGTCGGTCACGAGTGTCTTGCAAACCTCCGCCGGACGTATGATTTTCGGTCGGCCGGAGGGGATGGTGGTCGAGAATTTACGGCGGCCACGGCATCGAGTCTCGGCAACCGAGCCACATGTCTAATCCATAACAGTCTGCCGCAAAAGTCATGTAGCGGGCCCCCCCCCCCGGGGGGGCGGCCCCCCCGCGGGGGGTTGGCGGGGGGGGCCGCCCCCCCCGGGGGGGGGGCCGGGCCGGTGTGGGGGG
>JAUWNI010000076.1 GCA_030612705.1 Phycisphaerae bacterium
CAGGATATAGATCGCCGTGTCGCAGAGAATGTACCAACTAATCAGGAACATAGGCTATCGCGCCATTCTGACGCAAAGGCACGCATCCCGCAATCCGAGATAGTAGCGGCGGCGCCCATAGACTGTAGCGGCCGACCCCCGGGTCGGCCGTAGAACATCGGGAGCCGTTCAGTCTTCCACGGCCGCCACGGGGGGCGGCCGCTACTAGTGCATAGGGCCTGAGACTTGTCACTAGAATGGCGGGCTTTCGTCGAGGAGCGTCGCCTCCGCGACTATTGCCGACGTGGATTCAACTTGTACGGTCGGCGGCGGCACGAGCAACCTGTCTGATGCGTCGCGTCCCAGCCGCATCAGCGGCTTGGGATAAAACGCGAAGACCAACAACAGGAAACCGCAAAGCAGGGCTCCGATCATCGGGGCTTCGCGCGGCGTTGGCTCGGCCGGCTCATCGCTCTCGAAGAGCAACACTGCCGCGATCACGCGTAGGTAGTACGCCGCCGCCAAGGCAGAATTCAGTACCGCGATAATCACAAGCGCGATGATCCAGTCGTGATAGAGGGCCGGAGCAAACTCGGCGGCCGCCAGGGCGCTGCCGAAGATGCTCAGCTTGCCCCAGAAACCCGGCGTCGGCGGCATACCCATGAGCGTGAACATCGACAGGGCCATCAGTAGAGCTATGCTTGGGTAATAACGCAGCAGCCCCGCCACGTCGCGCAGCGTCTCACACGGCCGCCCGCGAACCCGCAGCAAACCCAGCAATGCGAATGCGCCCAGATTGGCGATACCATAAATCACCACGTAATACAGGACGGCGGCGGTTCCGTCGCCCATGATGCTCTCGGCACGCTCGCCGGCGACTATCGGCCCGGCCAGGATGCCCACCAGCATATAGCCCGAATGCGCGATGCCAGAATACGCCAGCATGCGCTTGATGTTCGTCTGGCGCAGGGCGAGCACGTTGCCGATCGTCATGCTGAGGACCGCGACGATCCACAGAATCCAGAACAACGCCCCCTCGGTCGTCGCCCAGCCCGTCAGGCTGATGATCTTGAAAATCGCCACGATGCCGGCGAGCTTCGGCACGAAGCCGAGCAGCCCCGCCACCGGGCTGGCCGCGCCTTGATAGACATCCGCGATGTAAAAATGCAGCGGGACCGCGGCAATCTTGAACAACAACCCCACAACCGACAGCAACAGACCGATCGTCGCCAGGTTGTGTGCCGGGGAGTCTGGATCACGCAGGGCATCCACAATCCGGTCCACCGCGCCGGCATCCAGGGCCGCGCCGCCAGTTACGCCGTAGAGATAGCTGAAGCCGAACGCCGTGATCGCGGCGGCCATCGCGCCGAGATAGAAATACTTGGTAGCGCTTTCCAGCGGACGCGGGCCGGGCCGGCTCAGGGCCACCATGATGTACGTTGGGATACTGACCAGTTCGAGCGCCAGGAAGAGCACGATCAGATCGGCCGACGGCCCCACCAGCATCAGCCCGGCAAGCGAGAACAGCATCATCGAAAAGAATTCGCCGCGCTCCTCGTCCGCCGGCTGCACCCAGCTTACCAGCACGATCAACACGCCGAGGATCAGCGCGCTGACCCGAACGAAGCCGGCCAGGCCGTCGAACACTAGTCCGCCGTTGATCGAGTCCGCCCCCACCGAGATGCCGAGCAAATGCCCGAAACGCAAAATCAGGATCGCCAGCACGATCCCGCTCAGCGTGATCCCGGGAACCGCCCGGCGCACGGAGCCGCTCTTGGCCTGCGTCATCAGCAGCACCACGCAGCCGACCGCCGCCAGAATAAGCTCCGGTACCAGCGAGGTGATCGAGATGGCAAAAGCCGCGCTCGGCACGGTCAGGGACCTCCTGTTACGGCATCAGGTGTCGGCATTATGACGGAGTGATAAGGTGAAAAGGTGATAAGGTGATAAGGTGTGCCGTCGCTGACGTCGATACCGCACGCTAACTCCTTATCACCTTCGCACGTTATCACATTATCACCGTCCGTCTTGGCAACGGTTTTGTGAGCGGATGATTCGATCGCCGCGGTGACTCGTTGCATTACTTGAGTCTCCAACGCCGGGTCGAGCGTGTCGGTGATCAATCGCGGGTAGACACCCAGCAGGACCACCACAACTGCCAGCGGCACCAGGATCGTGATCTCACGCGCGTTCAGGTCGGGCTTGAGGCCGGCGGAGAGGTCGGGCGTGCCCGCCGGCTCCTTCACCGGGCCAAATAGCACCTTGCCCGCCATGTACAGCATGTAAATCGCGCCGAGCAGAATACCAGTGGCGCCGAACACGCCGTAGATCGGGCCGAGCGTCGGCGAGTTGTATGCCGCTAGCAGCACGGTGAACTCGCTGACGAAGCCGTTGAGCCCCGGCAGGCCGATGCTCGAGAGCACGAAGAGGATCAGGAAGAAGGTCATGATCGGCATTTGCCGGGCCAGTCCGCCGAGCTTGTTCATGTCGCGCGTGTGATAGCGCTCATAGATCATGCCGACCACAAGGAACAGCGCCCCGGTGCTGAGCCCGTGATTGACCATATAGAGGACCGCGCCGCTCAGGCCGATCGGCAGCAGGCTGAACATGCCGAGCATGCAGAAACCCAGGTGCGAGACCGAGGAGTACGCGACCAGCTTCTTGATGTCCGTCTGGACCCAGCAGCAGAGGGCCCCGTAGATGATCCCCGCTATCGCCAGCCAGCCCATCGCCGTCGCCCACTCGACCGCTCCGTCCGGCACCATCGGCAGGCTGAACCGCAGGAAGCCGTACGTACCCAGCTTCAGCAATACGCCGGCCAGCAGCACCGAGCCGGCCGTGGGCGCTTCCGTATGTGCCAGAGGCAGCCAGGTGTGCAGCGGGAAGAACGGCACCTTGATCGCGAAGCCGCAGAAAAAGGCGACGAACAGCAGCGATTGCTCGGCCGCCGAGAGCCCGTCGAGCGCCGAGAGCATCGCCAAATCGAACGTGATCAGCGAGCTATCGAGCAGGGCGGCGGCGCGCAGCGCGAGGTACATGATACCAGCGAACGTGATCACACTGCCGACGAAGGTGTAAATAAAGAACTTGGTGGCGGCCCAGCGCCGCTCGGGACCACCCCAGACCCCGATCAGGAAGTACAGCGGCACCAGCGTGAATTCAAAGAAGATGTAGAACAGCAGGACGTCACGGGCCACGAATACGCCGAACATCCCGCCGGTCAACGCCAGCATCCAGGCGTAATATTCCCGCACGCGATGCTTGATCGACGCGAATCCGCACGCGATTGAAAGCGGCACGAGCAGGCCGGTCAGGGCGACGAGCGGGGCGCTGATCGCGTCGAGCCCGACGTGATAGCTGATTTGCAGACCGCTGATGAGTTGGCCGCCTTCAGCCTGTTCCGCCCCGACGGCGATCCAACTCAGCTTCGTTTCGCCCAGCAAACCCGCGCCCCCGACGTTCAGCCATAGCACCAGCGCGATACCGAACACGAGCAGGCCGACGACGAGCGCGAACGTGGGCGCGAGGTCTTTCCGGCGCTCGGGCAACGTCCAGACGACGATCGCCGCCACGAGCGGAAGGAAGATCAACAAATGTATGCCAAGCGCGTCCATTCGTTCGAACTCACGTAGCGGCCCGCGCCTCGCGAGCCTTTCGTAGCGGCCTGCGCCTCGCAGGCCGTGGCTTGTCAAGCCCCGTTAATCTCCAGCCAGCGCCAGAGCAATACTATCACTGTCAAACCAATCACCATCCCCAGCGCGTACCCCTGCAACGCCCCGTTTTGCAGCAAACGCAAGCCCCCACCCATCGCGCGTGGGACGGCGGTAACAACCCAGATCAACCCGTCGATGCCGTTGTTGTCGGTCGCGAAGAAGAAACGTCCCAACCCACGTAGCGGCCGGACGAACAGCCGATCGTAAAGCTCGTCCAGGTAGTATTTCGCGTTCCAGAGCCGCCAGAGCCCGCCGAGCGCGGCCTTGTCCGGGTCTTCCACCGGAGCGTCGCCGTAACGGACCCAGGCCAGCCAGATGCCCGCGATGGCGATCGCCGACGAGACGTACATCAGCCACAACCCGCCGCCGTGCTGCTCGCCGCCGACGACCGTGCTGGCGTGCAGGTAATGATGGAAGTATCCGTGCGGCTTGAGAAAGCCGAGGAACGAATCGCCCATCAGCATTGTGAAGGTCACGCCGACGTAGCCCGCAACGATCGCTCCCAGTGCCAACACGTAGAGCGGGGCGATCATCACCGGGGGGGACTCGCGCGGATGATCGCCGGCCTCCTTCGGCAGGCGTAACGGCCCGTGGAAGCACAGGAAGTACATCCGGAAGGTGTAATACGCCGTCATCCCGGCGGTGATCAACATGAGCGCGCCGACGATCGGGTGGTACACGAACGAGGCGTGGACGATCTCGTCCTTGCTCCAGAAGCCCGCCAGCAGCGGGAAGCCCGCCAGCGACAAACAGCCGATCAGCATTAGACGCTTGGTGTGCGGCAATATGTTGCGCAGCCCGCTGAACCGGCGCAGGTCGATTATGTGTCCCATCTGGAGCATAATGCTGCCGGCACAAAGGAACAGCAGGGCCTTGAAGAACGCGTGGGTGAAGACGTGGAAGACGCCCGAGGCCGGCGTGCTACAGCCGAGCGCGACGAACATGTAGGCCAATTGGCTGATGGTCGAATAGGCCAGGATTCGTTTCATGTCGTACTGGGCCATCGCCATCGTGGCCGCCAGCATCGCCCCGATCACGCCGAGCACGACGATCACGTTCAGTGCGGTTTGCGACGCGGCGAAGATCGGCCCGCAGCGGGCGATCATGTAGATACCCGCGGTGACCATCGTGGCCGCGTGGATCAACGCCGAGACCGGCGACGGGCCTTCCATCGCGTCCGGGAGCCAGACGTACAGCGGGAACTGGGCGCTCTTGCCCAGCGCTCCACAGAGCAGCAGCAACGCGACCAGCGTGATCTTCCCTTGCGACAACTCGCCGATGTAGTGAAAGACGACCGCGTAATCGAGCGGGTTCTCGCCCGAGTGCGTCAGCGGCCTGATGAACATGTAGAGCGCGAAGATGCCCAGCGCGAAGCCGAAGTCGCCGATGCGGTTGACGATAAACGCCTTCTTCGCGGCGGCGGCGGCCGACGGTTTCTTGTAATAAAACCCGATCAGCAGGTAGCTGCACAGCCCGACCAGCTCCCACCCCAGGTACAGCAGCACGAAGTTACCCGCGAAGACCAGCATCGCCATCGAGAAGACGAAGATGCCCATGAACGCGAAGAAGCGTTCGTAGCCGCGTTCGGGGTGCCCGTGGTGGTCGCGCATATAGCCGATCGAGTAGATCATGACCATCAGCGAGACGACCGTAACGAACGCAATCATGATCCCGGTAAGGCCGTCGAAGTAGAAATTGACCGATATCCACTGATCGTGTTTGAGGCTGTTCTCGTCGCCGAGGCTGATCCAGTTGTAAATCGTGTGTGTGAAGCCGGGGTCGTGATATTCGTGAGCCGCTTCGGCGACGTGCCCCGTCACGCCCGCGTCGGCTTTATGAGGCAACATCCCCGGCAGATCGAAGAACAGGATGACCCCCAGCACGGCCGAGACGCCGACGCCGAGCACGACCGGCCAAAACGCCCGCTCGGCCTTCAGCCGCAACGCGATCATGATCCCGGTAAAGATCGCGCCCAGCAGCGGCCAGAACGGCAGCGTGGCGTACAGATCAACCGGCAACAGCGATGTCGAGGCTTGAGCCAACAACATCAGACATCCTTCAGTAGTTTCCACACGCTCGCATCCAGCGTGCCTTTATAACGATACAGCAGCACGACCAGGGCGAGCCCCAGGGCCGCCTCCGCCGCCGCCACCGCCAGTAGAAATAGCGAAAATACCTGTCCATCAAGCGTCGGGTTGCCGTCTAGCGGATAACGCCCGAAAGCCACCAGGTTCACCACGATCCCCTGAAACATCAGTTCCGTGCAGAGAAACATGATGATCAGATTTCGGCGGGTGACAAAACCGATTAGTCCGAGTGCAAACAGCGCGGCTCCGACCAGCAGGTAGGCAACCAGCATCAGTCCACCTCCCCCTCGTCGGCAACTGCTCTTCGACGAGCGATCGCGATGGCTCCGACCATCGCCGCCAACAGCAGCACCCCGGTGATTTCGATGCCGACGACGTATTGCGTAAGCAGGTGCGTGCCGACCTGCACGACTCCGCCGAGCCCCGCGTCCGGGTCGGCCGTCAACGCCGACAGGGCCTGTCCGTCGCCCCGTGCCAGACGAATCGTCAGCACGGCCAGCAGGATGAAGCCGGTAACGACGCCCGCGAAGGGTTCGCGGGCCTTCCGATCGTAAGGCGGCGGCCCGCCGCTCTGCTGGGCCAGCATGATGACAAAGACGTACGTGACCAGAATTGCGCCGGCGTAGATGATCAGCAGCGCCGCCGCCAGGAATTCCGCCTGCATCAGAATCAGCAGGCCGGCGGTCGCGATCACCACCAGAATAAAGTAAAGAGCGCTGTAGATCGGTTTGCGATGCGTGATCACGCGAAGCGCCCCGATCAGTCCGATCAGGGCCAGCAACGCGAACCAGATGCGCTGCCCGTACTCGCCGGACAGCGGCAGCACCGCCGCCACCAAGGCCGCCCCCGCTCCCGCCAACAGGATCAACCCCGCGCGGCCGATGTGCAGCCGACCGCCCGGCATCGCCAGGTACAGCCCGACACCTCCAAGCGTTAGCAGAATGATTAGCAAGACACTGGGCATTGTCGGCGTCTTCCACTCGCGTGCGACACTCGAATCGGGTTTCTCTCTAACGATCTGAGAACGAAAGCCGTTCGATTCGTTTTCGGGCTCGAAACCGAACTGTTATTGAGCCGCACATACTACTGTGTACCAAAATCCTTTTCTAGCGATCGAATGCAAAATGACGCATCAGGCGCTTTCGCTCGCACCAGAACCTTATTACTACGGCTCGGCCGTCGGCCGGGCCACCTCCTTGCTCTGACCGCCCGTGAGCCCGTAGTCCGTAACGGCCGGGTTCTTGCGCGGCTTGAGCTCCTTCGTCTCTTCGTAAACACTCAACAGCTTCTCTTTGTCGAAAATCATCTCCTGCCGACTCCGGCCGACCAGCTCGAAGTGCGGCGTAAGCTCGATCGCGTCCACCGGGCAGGCCTCCTCGCACATGCCGCAATAGATGCAACGCAGCTCGTCGATATCGAACTTGACCGGGTACTTCTCGCGGTCGGGCCACGGCGACTCACCCGCTTCGATGTGGATGCAATGGGCCGGGCACGCCGTCGAGCACATGAAACAGGCCACGCAGGCCACGCGACCGTCGGCGTCCTTGTTGAGCCGGTGCACGCCGCGATAGGTCTCGACGCGCAACTCGCGTTTCCGTTCGGGATATTGCGTGACCATGTTGTTGCGGATTTTCGTGTTGAACATGTGCCACAACGTGCAGCGCATGCCGTCGATGATCTGCGGCATGAACAGCCGCTCGGCCGCGGTCAGTTTCGGCGCTTCGAGCACTTTGATGTCTTCGTCACGCATGACGGTAATCCTCGATCCTACAGCTATGTCGTCGCGCTCGGCCGCACTTCGATCTCCGGCAGGTTGTCCTGACGTCCGGTGACCGGCGACGGGCTGCGCGAGGCGTACCACAGCGAGATGCCCAGCACGATCGCGTTGGCGATCAGGTTGGCCGGCACGTTACGCTGCCAACCCAGCGCCACCAGCACCCCCGTCGCCACGACCAACCCCAGGCCCATCGGTATCAGCCCTTTCCAGGCCAGCTTCATGAGCTGGTCGAACCGGAAACGCGGCAGCGTCCAGCGGATGACTATGTAGAAGACGATGAACAGGATGATCTTGACCCAGTAGACGGCGAACTTGATCAACGCCGCCCACCAGACGGTATCATCGACGTTCGGCAGGAACCAGACGTGCCAGCCGCCGAGAAACAGCGCCACGATCAACGCGCTGCCGGTGATTATGTGCGCGTATTCACCCAGGAAGAACATCGCGAACTTCATCGAGCTGTATTCGGTGTGAAAACCGCCGACCAACTCCTGCTCGGCCTCAACCAGGTCGAACGGCGTACGGTTCGCCTCGGCAAACGCGCAGATTGTCAGGAGCACGAACGCGAGCGGGTGCAGGAAGACGTTCCAGATGCCTGTCTCCGCCTGTTGATTGACGATCAATTCCGGCCGAAGCGTCCCCGCCGCCAGCAGAACGACGACCAGCACCAACCCCATCGGGACTTCATAACTGATCATCTGCGCCGCCGCCCGCATCCCGCCGAAGAAGGAATACTTGTTGTTGCTGGCCCAGCCGGCGAGCACGACGCCGTAAACCCCGAACCCCCCGACGGCGATGATATAAAGGATACCCATGTCCAGGCTGGCAACCTGCGTGGTGACAGTCTCACCCTCGGCCATCCAGGGCCAGTGGATCTCGCCCGCCCACGGAATAATCGCGAAGCCGATGAACGCGGCGATAAACGCGATGCACGGCGCGAGAATGAAAAGCGGACGATCAGCCCGTGCCGGCGTGAACTCCTCCTTGAGCAGAAACTTCAACCCGTCGGCCATCGGCTGGATGACCCCCCAGAAGCCGCCGCGGTTGGGCCCCTTGCGATCCTGGATAAAAGCCGCGATCTTCCGCTCGAAAAGAATCGACGTCGCGATCACACTGAACATCAACCCGATCGTGACCGCGATGATCACGATCGACAACCCAAGCTGCGAGCCGAGCAGCGCGCGAACGGCGTCACCCCACAGCATCCAGACGGCCACCAGCACGACGGCGAGCACGACCCCCAGCAGCACCGCCACACCGATAATCACGCCCGGCGCGCGGATCAGCCGATCGACGATTGTCGGCGTCTTATCGTTCGGATCGAAGTTCATGATGTCGGGCATACTTCTGCTCCGGTCCTGGTCAGATCAATGAGCGTACTTCGGTTCGTCGGGCGGAACGTGAACCTTTGCGAACATCTCCAACTCACCCGCGACCGATACGCGGAATTTCTCCGCTCGGAACAACCCGGGCTCGCCGGCCAACTCGTGGAAAAACTGCCCGTCGGCCTTTACTCCCTCAAGAGGCGAGATCGCCCGTTCGAACGGCTGGAGCAGCCCGTCGCAGTTCACGAACGAGCCTTCGCGCTCCGCAAAGCTCGCCGTGGGAATCTGCACCGCCACGTGCTGATCCAGCAGCGACGGGAACAAATCGTGCGCCACCAGTATCTCGATCTTCGAAATCGCCCGCGCGTGAGCCTCGGTAATCCATTCCTTTGGATACCCCCCCACCACATACGCGGCCTTGAACCGGCCCGCGCCGGCCGCCTTCACAAACTCGTCGAAATCCATGCTGTTGCCGCCGAAGTGAGCGATGATCTGCTCGACGCCGCCGCGGTTGGGGCATTTCTCGGCCTTGATGACGAAGCCCTTCGGGAACGTTTTGTCCTCACCCTCGATCGGCACGTAGCCGCGCACCAGGGTGGCCCGCGGGGCAACCTGACGGATGAACTTCGCCAGTAGCCAGGCTTCCTCGCAGCTCATCATCGGGCTAAGCACCGCCGCCGTCGCGTTCTCGTCCGCCGATGCGAACCGGTCGCGCAAGATACCCGGCAATTCCTCCCAGCCAACCGCCTCCCAGCTTACGCCCCGCCGAATGCGGGCCGTGTTCAGCCGCTTGTCGCTGTTGATGTATTTCCAGCCGAAGCGGGCCTCGTCGCTGATCCACCACTCGTTGACCTGGGGGTTGTACCGCGAACGGATCCGGTGTACGCCCTGCTTGTTGTAATCGATCCAGATGGTGCTGCCGCGGCTGTCGGCCGGGCTGACCGACCTGGCCGTGTTCAGCATCCAGACGCGCTGCTTGTATTGAAAGTCCTTGCTGATCAACGAGCCGACCGGGCAGAGGTCGACCACGTTGCCCTGCAACTCGTTTTCGAGCGGCTCGCCGGGGAAGATGTCGATTTCGTTGCGGCTACCGCGGTTGACCTTCCGCAGCTCGCCGGTGCCGGCGATCTCGTCGCAGAAGCGGATGCAGCGCGTACACAGCACGCAGCGGTCCGAATACATCAGCGTGTGCGAGCCGATGTCCTTTTTGGGGTTCTTGTGCTTGTCCTCGACCATCCGCGAGGTCGCGTTGCCGAACTGCTCGCTGTAATCCTGCAAGTGGCACTCGCCGGCCTTGTCACACACCGGACAATCCAGCGGATGATCCAGCAGGTAATACTCCATTACGTGCTTCTGATTCTCCCGCACCTTGTCCGAATCGAAGCGCACCTCCATGCCCTTGCGCACCGGCGTCTGGCAGGCCGGGAACAGCTTCGGCGCCCAGCCCGGCTCGCGCGTCTGGGGGTGGGGCATCTTCATTTCCATCAGGCACAGCCGGCAACTGGCCACCACCTTCAGCCCGGGGTGGTAGCAGTAGTGCGGGATGTTCCACCCGGCGTCCAGCGCCGCCTGGAGCACGGAGATTCCCGCGCGACACTCAACCTCTTTGCCGTCTATGATGATCTTGGGCATTCGCTACAATCCTGCCTCATCCCATGTCATGTGGGAACGGTTTATAACCGGTCACCAATTTCCTGCATACTGCCTCCCACGTGCGCCAGAGCCCGACCCTCCTGAATCGGCAACTCGTACGCCGCCGGATTGATCGCCTTGATCGTCTTGGCAACCGCGTCCGGCGTCTGGGCGGCGATGTGCCGCTCAAATTCCGCCCGGAACTTTTGCACCAGCGTGCGGATCGGGTACACCGCCCCGTCCGGCAAGCCGCAGATGCTCAACCCCGGCATCATTCCCATGTTTTCAGTCAACTCGGCGATCAAATCGAGATCGTACGAGCGACCCGCGCCGGATTGAATCCGCCGGGCGATCCGGTATATCCAATTGGTGCCTTCCCGGCACTGCGTGCATTGCCCGCACGACTCGTGCGAATAGAACCGCGTGACGTTCAGCAGCACGTCGCGGATGTCCACGTCTTCGGGAATGACCACCGCCGCCGCCGTGCCCAACCCCAGCAGGCCGTAGTGTCGGGGGTCGTCGAAGTCGAGGATGCAGTCGAGCTCGTCGTAGCCCTTGGCCGGATCGACCTGCCCGTCGGGCGGTTTCGGGAAGATATCGCCGCGGAGCACGCCGACCGACAGCCCGCCGGGGAAGACGCCCTTGACCTTCTTCCCGTCACGCATCCCCCCGCCGAAGTCGTCGCCGTAAATCAACTCGCGAACCGTGATGCCGAGCGGTGCCTCGTAGCAGCCGGGCCGGTTGACCGGGCCGCTGATACAGTACATCTTCGGCCCCTTGGAGGCTTCCGTCCCCAGCGAAAGCCACCAGTCCAGACCGCGCGTCAGAATGTGCGGCAAACACGCCAACGTCTCGACGTTGTTCACCACTGTCGGCTTGTGGAATGCCCCCTCGATCGCCGGAAACGGCGGCTTGATTCGCGGCTGGCCGCGCTTGCCCTCGAGGCTCTCGATCAAGCCGGTTTCCTCGCCGCAGACGTACGCCCCGGCCCCGCGGTGGATGTAGCACTCCAGGTCGTACCCGCTGCCGAGGATGTTCTTGCCGAAGTAACCCGCCTGGTAGGCCTCGTCCAAGGCCTTTTGCAAAACGTGGAACTGCTCCATGAACTCGCCACGCATGTAGATATATGCCACCGTCGATCCCGTGGCGTAGCCGGCGATCAGAATCCCCTCCAGCAGCATGTGCGGGTCGTGCTCGATCGTGATGCGGTTGCAGAACGTCGGCGGCTCGGACTCGTCCGCGTTGACACACAAATAGGTGATCTCGCGGTCGATCGGCAGAAACCCCCACTTGACGCCGGCGGGAAAACCCGCCCCGCCGCGACCTCGCAGGTTTGACTGCCTGACCAGATCGACCACCTCGCCGGGCTTCATCCCAAAGGCCTTCACGAGCCCCTGGTATCCGCCGGCGGCCTTATAGACCTGAAGCGACGTGCTGTTCGGCACGCCGACGTTTTGCATCAGTACGCGTTCGTATGGCATTAAACCACCAAAATCGTCACACGCCTACGTCTTTTGCGGCGCATCGAAAATATCGCTGCGCGGCATCGAAATCTTGTCATTGTCCGGGTCGCTCAAAATCCGATCGAGGTCCTCGACCCGCACGCACTTGTGCGTCTTCTCGTTGATCTGCATGCACGGGCCGTGATCGCAGCTCGCCAGACACTCCTCGGTTACCAGCGAATACTTGCCGTCCGGCGTTGTCTGGTGCTCGTCGATCCCCAGCTTTTCCTTCAACGCCGCCAGGACTTCCTTGCCGCCCATCAACTCGCAACTCAGCGAGCGGCAGACCGTGATGACTTTCTTGCCGCGCGGATGCGTCCAGAACTGCGTATAGAACGTGACCACGTCCATGACCGCCGACGGCGGGACTTCGAGCAGCTCGGCAATGTCCCGCATCGCCCGTAACGAGCAGTAGCCGATCTCGTCCTGGGCGATGTGCAACGCCGGCAGCATCGCCGCTCTCTTCGACGGATACCGCGGGAAAAACGTGCGGATCTTTTCCCTGGCCGCCGCGCTCAAGCCCGGACCGAGCTTCTCCTCGGCGACGGTAGTGCGATCAATGGTTTCCCAGCTCACAAAAGATCTCCACGTGCCACGCAAAGTTCAAAGCAAAAAAGCAAACAAACCGCCACGCCGATCGTGTGCCGGCGCAACATCACTTTGCACTTTGCACTTCACCGATCCAACTCTCCCGCGATAATGTTCAGGCTTCCCATAATCGCGACTACATCACTGATCTGGTGCCCCTCGATCAGCACCGGGTACGCTTGGTAGTTCATCAAGCACGGCGGCCGACAACGCGCCCGATACGGCGTGTTCCCGCCGTCGCCGACCAGATAAAAACCCAACTCGCCGTTGGGCGATTCAATCGCCCCGTAGGCCTCGCCGATCGGCGGCGAGTACCCGCGGTTGGTCATGATCTGCTCGAAATGATGGATCAGACCCTCGATCGAGAAATATAGCTCGCGCTTGTCCGGCAACGTCACGCTGTCGTCGGCCAGCACGTTGACCGGCCCCTTCGGCATCCGCTCGATCACCCGCTCGATGATCTTGCTCGACTGTCGGATCTCCTCGAGCCGCACGAGCATCCGTGACAGCACGTCGCCGCCGTAGGCGATCGGCACCTTGAAATCCACAGCCTGTCCGCCCTGGCCGTCCCAGCCGTCGGCGAAGCACAGGTGCGGCTCATCCTTGCGCAGGTCCCGCTCAACGCCGCTGGCCCGGGCGCACGGCCCGGTCCACGACCAGGCAATCGCGTCATCGCGGCTGAGCACGCCGATACCCTTGACGCGTTCGACAAAGATGCGGTTACGAATCAGCAGCGTCTCGAAATCCTCGAGCGCTTGCGGGAGAACATCGTGCAGGTATTTCAGGATTTTATCCGTCCACCCCTCGGGCGCGTCGCGCAACAAGCCCCCAACACGGGTAAAGCTCGCCGTAAAACGAGCCCCGCTCAGCTCTTCGATAAAATCCAGAATCGGCTCACGCGGATTAAAGCCGTAGAGAAAACCCGTCAGCGCCCCCAGATCGAGCGCGTTGGCCGCGACGCAGATCAGGTGATCACCGATCCGGTTCAGTTCCTGCACGATCGTCCGCACCGCCTTACAGCGCGGCGTGATCTCGATCCCGAATAGCTTCTCAACCGCGTGATGCCAGGCAATGTTGTTGCAGCCCGGCGAGCAGTAGTTCATCCGGTCGGTCACAACCACATATTGGTTGTAGTTCAGGTGTTCGCCGAGCTTCTCGAACCCGCTGTGAAGGTAACCAATGTGCGGCGTGCACTTGACCACCCGCTCGCCTTCGAGCTCGAGTTGCAGGTGCAGCGTCCCGTGCGTGGCCGGGTGATGCGGCCCGAAGTTCAGTGTCCAGCAGTCCTCACCGGCGAGTTCGTCCCGCACCAGCGTCGTCGGTTGAGTTCCAGCGGCCGTCGTCACGATCTACAACTCCACACGTCGTTCAGCCTGTAGCGTCGGACCTCCGAGTCCGACGACTTTTCCTTACACACTCTCCCGAGTCAACGCATCAAACGCCACCCGCTCGCCTTTACCGCGCAGCGGATAATCCTTTCGCAGCGGATGATCCTTGATCTCGTCCGGCAGCAAAAGCCGCCGCGGGTCCGGATGCCCCGCAAAACGGATGCCGAACAGGTCGGACACCTCGCGTTCCGGCCAATCCGCCCCACACCAGATGCCCGTTACCGACGGCACCTCCGGATCAGGATCATTCACGAATACCTTCAGCCACAACCGATGATTGTGAGACAGGCTCAATAGCGAATAGATGACGGCGAAACGATCCTCGGCGTCCGGGAAATTGAGATAATCGATACCCGCCAGGTCGCAAAGCTGCTCGAACTTCGTTTGCGGATCGTCGCGCGCGAAGCGGGCTACCTCGAGCAGACGATCCGCCGGTATCCGCAGCCACAACTGATCCGAATCCTCGCCGGTGGGATAACGGGTCAGCGGCAGCGGCAGAAGATTCAGCTCGGGGAATCGCTCCTGAAGCGCCGCGATCGCATCGGCTGTCGCCATCAAAACACCTTTCGCGTGTTTGCTGACGACCCGATCGGCCACCCCCGATCCGTCAGCGTACTACTATCCGCGCTAGATCACCGGGCCGCGAGCCCGTTCACAAAGACTGCTTTCCCGAAATTCGGGTCCGCTTTGCACCATCTGCGGCGGCTCGATCACCAACTGGAGCCCCTTGCCGCGCTCCTTGCTCGATTTGACACCATCCTCGCGCACGATCCGTTGGATGGCCATCAGCCCTTCGTGGACCGTCTCCGGCCGCGGCGGGCAGCCCGGAATATAAACGTCCACCGGAATAAACTGGTCGCAACCCTGCACCACCGAGTACGTATCGAAGACGCCCCCGGTCGACGCGCAGGCCCCCATCGCGATCACCCACTTCGGCTCGGTCATTTGCGTGTAAATCCGCTGCAAGACGGGGAGCATCTTGATCACAATGCGGCCGGCAACCACCAGCAGGTCGGCCTGCCGCGGGCTGAAGCGGCACGCCTCGGACCCAAAGCGGGAGATGTCGTAGCGGCTCGCCGCCGCCGCCATAAACTCGATCCCGCAACAGGCCGTGGCGTACGGCATAGGCCAGAGGCTGTTCTTGCGGGACCAGTTGATTCCATATTTTTTTACAAGATCGACGAGAAAGTCGAGGCGTGTCGTCACGATACTGCCGCCGGCCGACGCATCCGTCGCGATATTCAATCCCATCGGAAAACCCCCTTCCGCCATTCGTAGATGAACCCGATGGTCAGCAGCGCAAAGAAAATCCCGATCCCGACGATGAAAAAGGCGGGCGTGAATCCGTTGGCGGCCAAATCGGACGCCCACTGCTGATCGGCTCCCTCGGTCGCTTTCAATCTCGGGAACAGCACCGCCCACGGGTACAGGAAAATAATCTCGACGTCGAAAATCAGGAACAGCACGGCGACGAGATAGAAGCGTACGTTGAATCGTCGACGTGCGTCGCCGGTGGGATCGACCCCCGATTCGTAGACGCTGTGCTTAATAGCTCCGGTGCGCTTCGGCCCGATCAGGTACGTCAGCAGTAGAATAACAGCCGTAATCCCCATCACCGCGAGAATGAGAATCACCACGAAGCTGTAGTCGCTGACCTCGGGCACGACCTTCTCCCCAGACGCGTTTCAAATGAATAATTGTCGCATAGTCTACAACGGCTTCGAATTTGTGCAACGCCGTCGCCGTAAAACATCTTCGCGGAGTTAGCCGTCACGATTGTCGTGAACGCGGGGAGCGTCGCCGTCCCGGCGGCAATCAAACCGGCGAGACGCCGATGCTCCCCATTATTTTGACGCGGACCCTCGGTGCGGGTCTGTACGACCGCCTGGTCGCGCGTTAAGGTGACCTCACCTGTCAGGATTGAGCAGTCACGAGATCATTATGAGGAGCATGATGATGATTCGTTCGAACAAGCGGCTGGTTTTTCTCGGCCTTCTGGCCACGGGCATGATGATCGCGACCGGTTGTGGGAAGGGATCTCGAAAGCCCCCCCCGGTCGACGAGAACGCCCTCGCCGGAAACTGGATCGAATATACCGGCAAGATAACTTCGAGCCCCCGCGCAAGAACCACTGACACTAAGAAAAAAAAGTCCATCCGCTACCTCACCGTCAACGCCGACAAGACCTTCGAATTCAGCCTGAAAGACAATTCCGGCAAACCTGCGAAGAAAGGCAAGAAAGTCGAAGGCACCTGGGAAATCAACCTCGAAGAACAAGAGATCATCTTCACGGTCACGAACAATGCGTTCAAGGCCGGTGAGGAAGGCCACGATTGGGCACCGGCGTCTTCGTACGGCCCCAAAGAAAAAGATGTCAGCGGTCAGGGAATGATGATGATGCTCTCCGTCGCGGACATCAGCGGATCGAGCACAATGTACAAACGCGCGGACTAACCGCGGGATCCGACCCGAACCAAACCCGCGCCCACGAGTAAGCGGCACGAAAATGGGTGGCGTCTGAATGGCATTCCGACTGTGTCCGCCAACGACGGACACGCGGAGGAATTCAGCGCCTTCCCGCCCATCAATTGATGGATCCCATCAGTTGATGGGTGCCATCAGTTGGGTGCCATCAGTTGGTGGATGCCATGCCCAAGCCGAAGGCGCGGGCATGTTCCTAAATAATCGTGCGTGAAAATACGCCGCGCGATGGCCCGCACAGCGGAGCCGGCGTGTCCTCACGCCGGTCTCCGGGCCGAGAACGGCCCGGCTCTGTTGTACGATTGCGCACGGTCATATAGAACGGGACCAGCATGGCCGCGCTTCGCTTGACCATGGCACCCAACCCGCTGCAATGTGGATGGGTTTCCTCACACGATTGTCTTGCCTGTCTCGGCGTCTTGGCGTCTTGGCGGTTTAAGTTCCCCGGAAACACCAGATAAACTAAAAATTTGCCCCACGCTCGGATTCCCGGGCGCGGGGCATTTTGTCGGCTTCCTTGAAAACTATCGCTTTGAGAACTGGAAGCGACGCCGGGCCTTACGCTGGCCGTATTTCTTCCGCTCGACCACCCGCGCGTCGCGCGTCAGGTAATTCTTCTCGCGCAGCGCCGGCTCGTAGCGAGTATCCGCCTTCACCAACGCCCGGGCGATCCCCAGACGAATCGCTCCCGCTTGGCCGGCGTGACCGCCGCCGCGAACGTTCACGAACACGTTAAACGAACTCTCCGTCTTCGTCGCGCTCAGTGACGCGTACACCGCCATACGCTCCTGCGGCTCTTTGAAATAGTCGTCGACCTCACGTTTGTTGATCAGAATCTTGCCCTCACCCGGCATCAGGCGGACACGTGCCACCGCGGACTTGCGGCGTCCCGTACCCCAATACAAGCCGCTGATCGGGGGCTCCGGCGTCCCAACGGCATCTTCAGTCACCACTTGGCTACCGATGTCAACCTCCGGCGCCTCCGGGGCAACGGTCTCCGGCGTGGTCGTCTCTGGTACGTTCGTTGGTTCGTTCGTCGGCGTTTCGGATTCCGTCACGTCCGGATCTCCAATCGTTTATGAAGGCAACGGCTCGGGATGTTGAGCCTGGTGCGAATGTGTATCTCCGGTGTACAGCTTCAGCTTGCGCAGCATCTGCCGAGCCAGGCGGTTCTTGGGCAACATGCGGCGAACGGCCTCGTACAGGACGCGTTCCGGGTGCCGCTCGAGCACACGTTTGATCGGGATGACTTTCTGGCCGCCCGGATACCCGCTATAACGCTGATACACGATTTGTTCACGTTTGCGGCCGGTCAGCTTGATATCGCCGGCGTTCAGCACAACCACATAATCGCCGCAATCAACGTGCGGGGTGTAGGTGGGCTTGTGCTTGCCCATCAGGACGGTGGCGATCCGCACGGCCAGCCGCCCCAAAACCTGATCCTTCGCGTCCACCACGAACCACCGCTGCTGCTGAGCAACATCCGCGGCCTTGGCCTGGTAGCATTTATTCGCTGTCTTCATCCACGTACCTTGATAATAACCGGGCAACTCCAATTCCCGGCATCAACCGAGAATCTCGCAGTATAAACACCCGCCCAAATCAGTCAAGCAAACAACAAAACATAATAACCATGCCCATTGCGGGCCTACCCCGACCACACCGATCTGAGTAGCATCTTGTCATCCGTTCCGCGGTTTTCACCACGGTACTGCTTCGATACCCTCACAACGGGAGCAATCATGCCGGAACTAACCTACCGCACCGCCGGCGAATCGCACGGCCGGGCCCTTACCGTCCTGGTCGAGGGTCTCCCCGCCGGGCTGAACGCCGATACCGACCTGATCAACGCAGAACTCACCAGACGACAGGGCGGTTACGGCCGCGGCGACCGCATGGACATGGAAAAGGACGCCGTCACGATCCTCAGCGGCGTCCGTCGCGGCGTCACGATCGGCTCGCCGATCGTCGTGCAATTAGCGAACGCGGATTATCGGATTGACCACGCGCCGGAGATTCCTCGCCCACGACCCGGACACGCCGACCTCGCCGGCAGTCTCAAATGGCTCACGACCGATTGCCGCGAAACGCTCGAACGGGCTTCGGCCCGCGAGACGGCGGCCCGCGTCGCCGCCGGTGCTCTCGCCAAGTGCCTGCTGCGTGAATTTGACGTGCTTTGCGTCGGATTCGTGACGCAAATCGGCCCCGTCGAGGCCAATGTCCCCGACGATGCCGATCTCACCCAGATTCGGACAACCCGCGACGCCAACGACGTCTACACCCCCGACCCCGCCGCCGTCGATCCCATGATCGCAGCCATCAAGCAGGCCGAAAAAGACCAGGACACGCTTGGCGGCATCGTCGAGGTCCGTGCTTGCGGCCTGCCACCCGGTCTGGGCTCCTGCGCCTCCTGGCAGCAGAAGCTCGATGGCCGCATCATGCGGGCCGTCGGCTCGATCCAGGCTTTCAAGGGCGTCGAGATCGGTCTTGGCTTCGAGGCCGCCCGCCGACCGGGAAGTCAGGTCCACGACGCGATCCACTTCGACCCAGCCCAGCGCGACACACCCAGCTTCGGCTTTGTCCGCAAGACCAACCGCGCCGGCGGCCTCGAAGGTGGCATGACCAACGGCCGGCCGCTCGTCGTCCGCGCCGCGATGAAACCGATCAGCACGCTCCGGCAAGGGATGGACAGCATCAACCTCAAGACGCTGCAACCCGAGCGCAGCGACTATGAACGCAGCGACATTTGTGCCGTCCCAGCCGCCAGCGTTGTCGCCGAAAACGTAGTGGCCTTCGAGATCGCCCGCGCCTGGCTGGAAAAATTCACCGGCGACACGCTTCGCGAGGTCCGCGCCGCCTACAAGTACTACGCCGACGCGATCCGAGCATTACCCAACGCCTCCTCTTGACCAATCCACCGCGGACCGACGATAATAAGGTCAAGCAGCAATGAAGCCGCCCACAAACGGGCGTTTAGCTCAGTTGGCTAGAGCGCGTCCTTCACACGGACGAGGTCACAGGTTCAAGTCCTGTAACGCCCAATCACATAAGCACTTACGTTGATACCCGAAACTCCCCCCCCACCACCGTTATGGTTGCCCTCCCCCCGTTACAGACCGGCATGGAGCGTCAAGGGACGCATCCTCCATCGCTCATCTGAATGGTGCTGCGACCGCTACATGTTGGCCGTCCGAAACGCGAGCGAAAAGCAAGTAAGGCAACCAGAAAACGGTAACTGTCCTATTTGCAAAAAATACAAGGTAATTTGGACAAACGCTCCATCATGTTGTACAATTATTACAACAGTGTTGTAATGATTGTACAACATGATGGACAGGAGTCTCGAACGATGTCAGCCAGTGCATTTGGACAACTCTTTAGACGTTGCCGCGTCGAGCTCGGTCTCACACTTCGCTCGTTTTGCGAGCAACATGGTTTCGATCCCGGCAACCTTAGCCGTTTGGAAAGGGGGCTGTTACCGCCTCCGCAATCCGAGGAGAAACTTAGCCAATACGCCCGTGTGTTGGGCTTGAAGCCTGGCGACGACCGCTGGCTGGAATTCTTCGACCTAGCGGCGGCCGAACACGGCCGGATTCCCAAAGACATCCTTTCCGACGAAGAGGTAGTCGACAAGCTGCCGGTCCTGTTTCGGACCCTGCGGGGGGAGAAGGTCAGCGAAGCCGAACTGAGCGCCCTCCTGGACAAAATCCGGAGAGCTTGATGATGCGGGATTTTGAAGTCAGGCGATTATCCTATTCTGATCTACGCAATCAATCCGAGCAGTTCCTTGCCAAATACCACCCGTCGAGAATGATTCCGGTTCCGATCGAGGAAATCATCGAATTTCAATTTGAAATCGACATAGTGCCGATCCCCAACCTGCTGAGAAGCGAGGAAATCGATGGTTGTCTTTCCAACGATCTCAAGACGATCTATGTCGATGGAAACATTTACACGAATTACGAGAACCGCTATCGATTCAGCCTCGCGCACGAGTTATCACATCGGCTTCTACATGCTCACCTTTTCGAGTTGCTGAAATTTCAAAGCATCACCGAGTGGAAAACGGTAATCCTCGGTATTTCGGAGGACGATCGCGGCTGGTTCGAGTGGCAAGCGTACGCCTTGGCGGGTTTGATCCTGGTTCCATTCCAGGAACTCGCGTCGAACTTCCGCGGCGTTCTGGATTTGATGAAATCGCACGGGATGACCCTACAAAACGCTCCGGAAGCCGCAAGCGACCGAATCGCTGAATACCTCGCGCGGAAATACGCTGTTTCCACGGCTGTGATGCACAAACGGTTGGATTACGACAAATGCTGGGAGAACTCATAGAGATGATGCCGGATTGTGTCACTGATCGTTGTGCAGTTACCGCAATGGATTATTTATGCAACAGTGTAATGTTCATGACAATAGAATACGTGATGTGAACAAATGGGGACAACAAATGGGGACAGCCACCTAGACAACAAATGAACAAATGGAACAAATGGGGACAGCCACCTAACAAATGGGGACAGCCACCTATATTTGTCCTCTCTTCTTCTCAACTTTGTGTTTTCTGTGGCGGCCAACCGGGAGGAAGCGGTGTGGGCAACGGGTCGTAGTTTCGTGGGCGAGACGCCCACGCTACCCCACCCCAGCTCTCGGCCCCCAGCACGCCGGCCGCGGGCCCCAAAACAGCCAGGTGACCGTTGACGTACGTGACGAAGTTGTTCCGCCAGGCGTGGAATCGGGCGTCCGGGCGCGGGATATCGTCGTTGGCCATAACAGCTTGCTCGTATGCGAGTTGACCTCCACAGCAGCTTCCAGCCCGAATTATTGCCGTGCCGAGTGGGCGGTGTCAACGAGTAGCGGACCTCGGCGGCGTGTCATGCCGCCTCCACGCGTCGTCCGTGGGTCTGACCGAGCCGCCCGTGGGCGTCCCCGGATGATCCCGAGAGTTCCCCGAGCGATCCGGGATGTTCCCCAGCCGCTCCGTGGAGTCCCCCGGACGATCCGGGGAGGTACCCGACCGCTCCGTGGAGTTCCGCGAACCCCCCGTAGACCTCTACGAATAAATAGGAGTAAATAGGGACAACCACCATTCCTCGTTGCTCGCCGCTGTTCGCCACGGGTAAGCGTTTGGGCATCGCGCGCGGAACGGTGCATGCGTTTCGAAGGTTTTTCATCTCGTTCAGTGCGAACAACGGCGTGGAGCCGTTCCAGCTAATGCGGTGGGTGGGGCACAGCGATATCTCGATGGTGCTGAGATATTACAACCTGGATGACGCTGAGAGCCTCCGCGCGATGGCGGGCGTGCCCTTTGACGGCAGCCCGAGCGAGCGGCCGGATCCGGAAACGAAACAAGGCCAAAACGAGCACAATAGCGATGCACGCAAGGCGGGATAGAGCGCAAACCACGGGCGGCCAACCGGTTAGGAAGGCCGCCCGTCTAATCTACGGAGAGGGGGGGATTCGCGGGTCCCCGTCACGCGCAACTCTCTACCGTTGCTGATTATACAGCGAAGTACCGATTGGGCAACGAGTTAACCCAGTCTGGTAGTACCCAGTTGTTTCTAGTTGTTCCCGGTTGTGAAGGA
>JAUWNI010000026.1 GCA_030612705.1 Phycisphaerae bacterium
GTTTTCCCGGGTGGCCCCCACCCCGCCGCGCCGGCGTGCCAACCGCCAAATTTACGTCGCGCCCGACCCCCGGGTGGGCCGCTACAGTCTGTGGGCGCCGCCGACTTTTGTGGCGGACTGACAAGGGCTGATTGAATGAGCACGATGATCAAGAACATATCGCATGAGCTAAAGGCTCACGTTCCGTTCACCATCTTCGGCACGCTGACGGGCATCGTGATAATGGTCGTGATTGTATATATGCGGATTCCCGACGGCTTTTCACGCACCCTGTTCTGGACCTTGCACCCACTCCATGTTTTCCTGAGCGCGCTGGTCACCGCGGGGATGTATCGGCTTCACAGCAAACCCAGACTCTGGGTGACCATCCTGATCGGGTATTGCGGCTCGATCGGCATCGCCACTCTGAGCGATTCCGTCATTCCTTACGCGGGTGAGTATCTGCTCGACCTGCCCAACCGGGGTATACACTTCGGGTTTATAGAAAAATGGTGGCTGGTCAACCCGCTGGCACTGCTCGGAATTGCCATAGCCTGTCTATGGCCGAAAACGAAGTTTCCACATGCCGGACACGTATTGTTGAGCACCTGGGCATCCCTGTTCCACATGACGATGGCCCTGGGAGAGGAGTTGAGTGTCTTCACGATGGTGCTCATCGCCGTGTTCCTGTTCCTTGCGGTGTGGGTTCCCTGTTGCGCGAGCGACATCATTTTCCCGCTGCTCTTCGCAAAAGGGAAAGTCGAGTCGGCCCCACATGCCTAACGCGGATAATTCACCGCAGAGCACGCAGAGATCGCAGAGACGTGATAGAAAAAAGCTTAGCGAAGCCGGCGCAGAAGGACAGGTGATGCACTCTGTCAAAACGAAACGCACTTGGATTCTGCCACAACTTCTGTCTCAACAACACTCTGCGCTCTCCGCGCTCTCCGCGGTATGAATAGTCCGGACTAACAGTCCGCCGTAAAAAAGTCGTTGCTGCTCGCGGACAGTAGCGGCCGGGACCCAGCACCACCAAACCCATTAGCTTGCCCGCTTTACCCCTTCGCCTTGGGACCCAGCACGCGATCGTCGCCTTCGCGTTTGGTGATGCCGGCGGCGTCGAGGCTTTCGACAATCGGAACGACGTACTTACGTGACGAATCCAGCAGCGTGCGGATGTCGGCGACGGTGACGCTGCCGCGCTCGCTGATCGCGGACGTCACCAGCTTGACCAGCTCGGTCCAGCGGCTTTCGTGCAGCCAAATGTCGTTGGAGATGTAAACCAGCTTGCCGCGGGTGGCGGCGAGATTCAGCAACTCACGGACGCGTTTCGGGTTTTTCGACGTGACGCAGTCGAGGTTCTTGACCGCCGGAGGCTGAAACCGGGCCGCTTCCAGTTCCGCCAGGATCGCCTCGAACAAACGTTGATCGTCGGGCGACATCGCCCCGGCATGACCGAGCGGGACAACGTATCCGTCGGCGATGGCCACCTTCTCATTCGCGATGAGCCATTCGGCCAACGCGGGCTGCAATTTCGGCGGGCAGGCCCGCGGCATCCAGGCCGGCCACTCACGTCGCGGCACGCCCGGTAAACGCGGGTTCGCCACCAGATGCTCCTTCAGTCGACGGCCGGCGTTCTCGGCGATGCCGACCAAGTGCGACGTGTGGATATAGACCGGCGTCGACGCGACCATCAGCGTCTCGATGCGACCCTCTTCGTCGAGCTGTCGGCAACGGGCGGCGACGCGTTCGGCCCTGGGTAAACCTGCCCGAGTCGCCAGGAGCTTATCGTCGCAGGGTCGCCATTCGTTGGCGCGGATAACCTCTTCGAGCCGCTGCTTGACGCCCCTATCGAGCAAAGCCTGCAAGCCCTCGAGATGGGCCGGACGCTTTCCGGTCCACGGACGGGCGACGGGCCGTAGCACGCGTCCGCCGCCGAGTGTTCGACTGCCGCTTTCGTCACGGAGGATGAAGCGTTGCCCCCAGGTGACGACGATCGGCTCGTTGAGGAAGAGTTGTCCGAACTGCTCGCGGACGACCAATCCCGAGGGAGCCTCGCGCAGACGAAGCTCGGCGAGTACTTCGCTGGTGGCGGCGTGCAGACGCAGGCGGATGTTCTTTCGCAATATCTTGCCGGGCATGCGGACGGATGCCACCCAGACATCCATCCGACGCGTGGCTTCCAGATACCCCGGCGTGGCTAACTCGCAGCCGCGCCCGACTTCATCGAGCGACACGCCGGCGAGGTTCACCGCCAAACGCATACGACCGGCGACCGCCTCGGCACCCTCGTAGTGGGTCTGCAAATCCCGGACGCGGACGCGGCGGCCCGCGGGCCAGAGCTCAAGCTCGTCGTCGACCCGGACGGATCCATGGGCGAGCGATCCGGTCACGACCGTCCCGCGACCGGCGATGTTGAAAGCACGATCGATCGGCAGGCGAAACCATTGATAAGCCCCGTCCGTGGCACCTTTCCGGACGCGGGCCAGCTCGGCTAGAACGTCGCGCAGCTCGTCAACGCCGCGGCCGGTTTCGGCCGAAGTCCGGACGACGCGAACAGCCTCGATCCGGAGCGAATCGAGCAATTCGATAACCTCTTCCTCGACGGCGTCGCCCCACTCGTCATCGACCAGGTCCATCTTGGTCAGCGCGACGACGCAGCGATCGACGCCGAGCAGGCTGAGCACCTCGGCATGCTCGCGAGTCTGCGGCATAACCGAGTCGTCCGCGGCGACCACCAGCAGTGCCACGTCAACGCCGGTCGCGCCGGCGACCATGTTTCGAATAAAGCGTTCGTGCCCGGGAACGTCGACGAACCAGATATCACACTCCTCGATTCGACTGTGGGCGAAACCGAGGTCGATGGTCATGCCGCGGGCCTTCTCCTCGGGCAGGCGGTCGGGATCAATGCCGGTCAACACCAGCACTAGGCGGCTCTTGCCATGATCGATATGTCCGGCGGTGCCGACGACGATTTGGGGAGTATCGCTCATGGTTGTGCATTTTACGGAAGCAAACGGAGTGTGCCAGATAAAGTGATCGTTGTACGCTTGTCGGTGTGCATGAAGATCTCGCGGAGATATCGTCCCCTAGCAGTCCGCCTCAAAAGTCATGTAGCGGCCTGCGCCTCGCAGGCCGTACGCCCAAAGCGGCGTTTCCGGCCTATTACGGCCGGCGAGGCGCCGGCCGCTACGTCATTCCCGCCCCGTAGTGACTTTTGCGGCGGACTGCTAGCGTATCCCGCGCGACACAGCACATAAAAACGCTGCGGGAGGGTTACTCCCGCAGCGTCGTGTGGTTACCGCCGACGTCCGAGGTCAAGGACGTCGTTAGCTCTGACCTTACGGCCAGTTGCAGTCATCGCCGTACTGGCTGAGCAGTTCGGCCAGGTCACCCAAGTCAACGTCGCCATCGCCCGGGAACCAGTAGTCATACGGGTCGACGTCGCCGTCCAGGAGCGTGGCGCCAGTAGTCATGGGGTAGTTAGCCAATAACTGGGCCAGGTCGGCTAGATCGACGATGCAGTCGAAGGGCAGTGCGATGTCGGCCGAGCAGTAGCGGCCGGAAGGACCCTGGTTGGGACATTGCACTTTGAACAGTTCCATGTAGAACTGGGCGAACGGGACACCGCCAAACCAGTAGGTACCTTGGAAGCCAGTCTGGAGATTCGGATCGGTGAACAGGTTCGGATCGAAGAAGAGGTCGAATACGTTCTCGATACCTGGAGCCGTTGGCGGGACCGCATTCGGATCGCCGGCGATCGACGGCCCCATCAGGGTGCCGGGTTGTGGCCAGACAAACCACTGCGCGTAGCCGAAGTCCACCAGGCCGTCGAGGTCCATGTCGCTACCGTCGATGATGAACGGATCGGTGGGCTCGACACCCCAGGTGTAGCCCCAGTACTCATCCGGCGGGTGAGTGGAGGTCGGAATGTTGTCGATCAGGAAGCCGACAATCGCGATTCTGCCCGTGCTTTCCCAGCCGTTTTCCTCGGCGTAGAACATGATTACCGCCCAGGCATTACCGTACGAGTCCTGCGAGTTGGTAAACTCGGTGAACCCAAAGCCGCCGACAACGGCCGGACCGGCGATGTCGCCCCAGTCGAGGCCCAACTCGCCAAGGTCCATACCCCAGAAGTACCCTGACGATTGCGTCGAGGACCAGATCGGGGGCCCGTAGCGAGTGTCCGCGGTGGCCGGGGTCACTTGCCCGGTCTCCACGTTGTAGCTTAAATAACCCATACCGTTGATCGGTTGGATATCAACCCCGGCAAAAGCCGGTGCAGCTATCACGCAGATAGCTGCCACAATAAGTAAGCGCTTCATAATTTGTCCTCCGCATGGAAAGAAATTTTGAACGGCAACCACTCAGCCAGGGCATTCTACGAGGCCCGTCCCCGAGACGGTAAACCCCAATTTCCCTGCGCTAAAACGACTCAGTTAATTCATTGCGTGATCTGGCTCGCCTTTCCCTGGAGCTCTCCCAACTCCGATCAGGCCAACAAAGTTCCATCCGCACGTGCATCGCAGGTGATGTGATTTGTTGCTCCTGTACCCCTCGATTATCGAGAGAAGCTCAACGTGCGCATTAACCACAGTACCTAGCTACATAGTATTTCCCCCGCAACCACTTCCTGTCAAGAGGTTTTTTCTTTTCGGCCGGTTTTTCCACCCCGCATACCCAGTTCCCCAAATTTTCATCACGCAGAATTGCCTATTCCACCGCAGCCCTCCCGGTGATAATAACCCGCTAAAATCGTGAATCGAGCGATAATCAATGCACGTGACGCCGCGGGCCACCGCGGTAGACCTCATCGTCCACCAAGCATCCCGTGGAGTCGACGCGTGGTACCTGCCCAGTACTCGCGATCCACGAGCATGTTCGACGATTCGGGGATCCGACGCCGATAGTGTGCATGACGGAATCGGCGGCCTTTCCCGTCATTCCGACCGCCCCGAGGGGGCACGGAGGAATCTTGCCGCGCCGGTCGAGTTGCTCGCGGACAGTAGCGGCCGGGCCCCGTACCGGCCGAGAACACGGGGAATACGCTCTTTTCCGACGACGTCCGGTACGGGGCCCGGACGCTACAGGGGTTTTGCGGCGGATTGTTAATGGTCGCAAACGTTCTGGCCGGCTTCCAAATCGCCTTTGATGTAATCCTCGACCGCTTTTCTCGGGTCGTCCCCGACGACGCCGATCACGACCTTTACGCCGGCCTGCTCGAGCAGCGCGACTGCTCCGCCGTCGCCTTTCCCGCTGACGATCGCGATCACTATCCGCGCGGCCTCTTACAATTCAAGCCCGGCGAGCACGTCGCGGATCTTGCCGGACGCATCCACCGGACGAATCCCGGCCGCCTGCATTGCCTGTACCGCCTTCGGTCCAAACTCACCCGCTACCGCGACCTGTACCCCGCGGTTGGAAAGCTCCTGCACCGCCGCCGGTCCAGATCCGCCGGCCATGTCGGCGGCGGGGTTGTTGAACCCCTCGAAGCTCAGGTCCTCGCTATTGACGATTAGAAACCAGGGACACCGTGCGAAGCGATTTGATACCTCGGCGTCCAGTGAGTTTTCCGTTGCAGCCACACCAATCTTCATACGTTGTCTCCTCTCGTTTGCCCGCGGCAAAGCACCGCCTGCCCGACCTCACACTCGACATCGCGGGCGATCACCGGGCACTTCGCCTGAAACAGAAAAAAAATGTCATGATCCACATCGCTGAGCGTCTCGTAATTGCCCTGCCCTTTCGCGATCACCAGGTCCGCCTCGTTAAAAAGTTGACGGAATGATGGCGAACACAACTCCAGGATCGTCCCCGGCACATCGCTGCCATTGTCGACCAGCCTGACGAGCTCCGTCAAACCGGCAACTTTAGCGTCTTCGATTGTCGCATCGTTAATCACCGCTCGTCCTCGAACCGCCACCGTGGTTCGTTCCATCGGCATTTGCTCGATCAGCAAACGGTCCAGCACGATCTCCCCCGCGTTGTCCGCCAGGAAAAGTATGTCTTTCGCCGATTCAACCGCCGACCGAAAAGCCTCAAGCGCGTCGGCGTCGAGCGAATCGTGCATGGCACTTTCGATTGCGCTGGTGATTTCCTCTTTGCGCACCTCCGATTTGCAACCGAGGTCGATGATGTTGCCCGCAATCGACAGACGGGCGGCGAGCGCGAACGGATCGTCGGCGGCGCGGACGCGCTCTTGCAGCGTCGGCAACAACGCCAACGCCTGCTCATTCGCCCACTGCTTGGCCTCGCGGTACGGATCGTCATTGCCCGTCACGGCGCGTAGCAGCCGGTGTATTTGCTGTCCCATCGCCGGCGGCGAGCGGTCAAACGACATCTCCGCCGCCAACCGCAACGTCTCGCGCACCACCCGCTCGTGGACCTCGGGGTCGCGGCTCACCAATCGGCTGGCATCCAGCGCTTGCCGGAGAAAACAGGGGATACACTCGAGATAGGTTCGCATTCGTCGTGTCCGAATCTTTCAAGATACGTTGCCGAACGTCGGCAACCGCGCCTTGTATATTGTCACACGTCATTTGACGGTTGCACATCGATCGAAATGTGTGCCACTGTTCAAGAGCAGTGGCACACCAGCCTATCAATCGATGGCTGACAGAGCACTGGTTCGTCAGATCAGCTTGATCGCGTCCGCGGGGCACTCTTGCACGCAGATTCCGCAGCCCCGGCACAAACCCGTGGTTACCTGGGCGGCCAGGGCGCCCATCGTAATCGCCTTCGTCGGACACGCCGGCTCGCACAAACCGCAGAGCATACACGCTTCGTCATCAATTATCGCGACGCTCCGCCTTTGACCGGCGTCAGGTTTCGCCGGCGAGCTCGCCGCTGTAGACGGCGCAGGCGCTGCGACCTGATCGGGGTCGCATCCCGTGCCCATGCCCGGGGCTTGACGCCGGCAGCGGTCCATCCCCCGGCCCATACCTTGTCCCCGACCGCGACCACGGCCGCCACCGCCACCCGATCCTCGTCCACTACCGCGTGGCACGTTTACTCCTCGTTCGCCTGGGCTGCTTCCAATTCCGCAATTCGCTTGCGCATATCCGAAAACGCCGCTTTATAGTACTCGACCTGCGTCATGAGCACCTGGGCCTCATCCCGCGGTGCCGGCGCTCCCGGTCATCGGTCCTTGTCCCATCGGTCCGGTTCGGGCTCCAGGGCCGGGCTGTTTTCTTCGTTCGGCATCTCCAGGGCAATTCTATCTAGTGCTCCGTCACACCTCAATTGATGGGTGGGTGGCCCATGGCTTTAGCCGTGGGGGATACGAATCGAAGCCCTATTCGTGTCCCCCACCTCTAAAGAGGTGGGCCACCCAATCAACGATGATCCATCGGATCAACTGTGGCAGAGCACTAGGCGTGTTGGTTGAGGCCATTGATCCGAACCGGTTACGCCACACCGTCGCCAAACCACACGAATTCACCGGCCCCTTGAACCCTTTGTGATCTGGATGCAGTCTTGCGATAAAAGGAGGGTGCGGCCCCGATGGCGGGAGGGAATGCCCGGGGCCGCAACAGTATGGGAGCTACGATTTAAGAATAACGGATTCACAACCATGCCCGCTATTCGGGTTTCTAGGTACATCGCGAAACTGGTCGTTGATCCGCACAACAGCACTTGCTATGGGGAAATAAGTGGGGACTGCTACGGCTGGAATTCATCCAAGGTCTGATCGACTTGAATCAGTTCGACCACGTCGTTCCTCTGCCGCTGCCCGGCGTCGGCTGAACTGCGCGTGATCGGCTGGGTGGTACCCGCGCCGACGATCTGGATACGTCGCACGTCGATTCCGTTCTCGATCAACAACGCCGCCGCCGCCCGCGCCCGCTGGATCGAGAGGTCCATATGGTCTGTAAACGACGTTCCATCCACCGGCCGCTTGTTGCAGTATCCGCGGACCTCGATCAGCGTCGTATAGCCGCATAATTGCTGAGCGTATTCGGCCACCCGAGCGGCTTCGGTTTCGCTCAGCTCGGCGGACAGCTCGGCGAAATGGAAGCGACCGCCGGGCTGATAGTGGTTGGCGGGCCGAATGCTGGTGACCCGATCGCGCTTGCCGCGGGGGCCTTCGTCGCTGGTGTGACCGAAGTCATCGGCGTGAACAGGCAGGACCAGGAAGGTCATCTCGTCGATATTCTTGGGGATGAGCACGTCTTCGGTGGGCAGGTATTGGGCGCCGCCGGAATACCCGAAGGCCTCTTTGATGGCCTGCATGAAGTCCATCATTTTCTGGTCCTGCTTGATCTCGCTCATCGCCAACAGCAGGACGAAGAAGGTCAGCAGCAGGGTGACCATGTCGCCATAGGTCACCATCCAGGCCGGCGCGCCGGCCGCTGCCGCTTCCTTCTTCTTCTTGACCGCCATCGCGCGATCTCCTGCGGGCCGGTCGAACGGCGTTACTCGGTCTCGGATTCAATGGCACTGCGTTGTTTGGCGTCGAGGAACGCGAGCATCTTCTGTTGGACAATGCGCGGGTTGTCGCCGGCCTGAATGCTCATCACGCCACGAATGATGAGCAACTTGGCGGAAATCTCCTGGTCGCTGCGCAGGGCCAGCTTGTCGGCGATCGGCATTGCGAACAGGTTCGCGATCAGCGAGCCGTAAAAGGTCGTGATCAGGGCCACGGCCATCGCCGGTCCCAGGCTTTCCGCGTCGCTCATGTTTTGCAGCATGATTACCAGGCCGATCAGTGTTCCGATCATGCCGAAGGCGGGCGCGTATTTGCCGATGTTGTCGAAGATGGCTTTACCCTTGGCGTGGCGTTCGACAATAGTTTCGACTTCCTGTTCCAGGGCGGTCTCGATTACGGTCGGGTCCTGCCCGTCGATCGCCATCCGCAACCCTTGCGTCAGAAACGGATCGTAGTCGCCTTCCGTCAACTGGGATTCGAGACTCAGGATTCCATCGCGGCGGGCGACCTCGGCCAGCTTGACCAGGGTCGTGACCGCCCGCACCGAGTCGAACGGCTTGGAGAAGAAGGCGTGGCGGGCAACCTTCATGATCTTGAGGATCTGCCCGAGCGGGAAGGAAATCATGACGGCCGCCGAGCAGCCCCCGATAACTACCGCCGCCGAAGCCGGGTCGAGGAAGGCCCCCAGGTCGGATTTCATTAGGATGGCGGCGAGTATCAGCCCGCTGCCCATCACAATGCCGATAACGGTTGAAATATCCATGACCGCTCGCACGTCTCGCTACGAACATGGTGCCGGTGACGTTTCGTCCCGGGCGGTGTACACACAACACCGCTGTTCGTATCGACCCGGCAAGTGGCCGCGTTGAATAGGAGCGAGTCAGTCCCCCGTGGTGTCCGGCGCGGGTCCGGAAATATCAGCTTCAGCGGCCGCGAGCTCCTGCTGGGCCAGTTGACGCTGCGATTCGAGCGTCAGGCCCTCCAGCGCGGCACGCAGGTAGCCGGACGCCCGCCGTGGATCGTGCAGATAACGGCGGCAGATCAAACCGGTATAGAGGCGCACGGGCGCCACGTCGCCGGCGGTCGGATAGGCTTCCAGGAATCCCTCGTACGCCCGGACCGCCGCCTCGTACATCTGCGATTGAGCCAAATGGTTGCCGAGCTCCAGTTGCGCCGAGCGCGGCAACACGTGCCTGGCATCCAGCTCCAGTAATTGCTGATACAGACGCACGGCTTCGTCGAGGTCATGCTCGGAGATCCGGTCGAGAATGTCCTCGCGGAGCTGCTCCACCGGCGTGAGCTTCAGCGGCTCGAGCGGGCGTGACTCCATCTCCTCCATGACGATCGGCCGTGCCGGTCGCGGGCCGCCGAAATGCATCTCGCCGGTTATTCCGCCGCGGCGTTGCCAACGGCTCCACAGCGCCAGGAGGTCGAACTGGTTGCGCGCCAGCCCGCGGAACAACAACATCGCCAGCGCCACCAGCAGACCGAACGCGTACCCGCCCAGATGCGCGGAAAAGCCGACGTTCGATTCCATCGCGCCGCGGTCGAGCGAGGGAGCGATAACGTTGTCCCACAGGATGATCTTAAAGATGATGAAGAACATCGACGGAAGCTGGATCGTCGTGACGATCAGCAGCCATAGCAGGATCGTGATGTGCACGCGTGGGAACAGCACCAGGAACGCCGTCGTCACCGCCGCGATCGAGCCCGACGCTCCCACGAGCGGATTCGCGTTGGTGTAGGCGAAGATCCAGCCGGCAAACACCCCCCCGGCCAGGTAGAAAAGCACGTAGTTCAGCGAACCCATCCGGTCGCAGACCGCGTTGCCGAACACCCACAAAAACAGCATGTTGCCCGCCAGGTGCCCGAACCCACCGTGCCGAAACTGGTAGCTCAGGTATTCGTATAGCGTTGGCACCGAGGCGTGCAGCGGCGGAAGCAACTCGGCCACAAACGTGTTGTGAAACTGGTTGACGAGCAGATAGACCGCCACGTTCAGACCGACCAGCACCCAGTTACCCACCGGAGGCTTGCGTAGACGAATGTCCGTACCGATCGGAATCAACATGCTTTCCGACTGCTCCGCAATCTCACCGGCGGGACGCCGGTGCCACCCTAGGGGGTCGAGGATTTCCGCGGTCGGCGACGAGCCTCGTGCTCCGCGGCGCGCAGCAGTTTAGCTCTCATTGCCGATGAGAGCGAATCCGGCGGCGTGTTCAGCAAACGCGCCCGCAGTTGCGGACCGCCCGCCGCCAGCAAGTGCCCCCACAAATCCCAGTCGGGCGAGTTCCTCCCCGGCCGGCCGATCATCCGCTCATCGAGTTCCGCCGGCCAGCCGCTGGTCCAGCGGCCGCGCCGCGCGTCGAGCACGCCGAGCACCGAATATGCGAACCCGCGGACCCACGCCGGTTGATCGGACGCCTCGCTCCACAAGTCCAATTGCGGCCGCAAGTGTTGTGCGTTACTTTCAGCCGCGATAATCATCGCCGCCGCCAACGCGGGATAATCCGGGTCGCGCTGCCCGGGATCCAGCAGTCCCTCGACCTGCGGTGTGCAACCCAGTTCCGCATCCATCCAGCGGTCGAGCATCGCACACACCGCTCCCCAACCCACCCCCAACTCTTGCAATAGATCCCGTTCGAGCTGCCGGCGCGGCGTCACAACGCGGCGTATAAGTTTCGGCGGCGCGGGGTACGCTTTGCGCGGGATTTTCAGCGAATCCGGCTCGGCGATCGCACTCGTACGTGCCCAATCCAATGCATCACGCACGGCCGGCCGCGAGAAATCCTCCGGGCTGTTTTCCGCCGACAGACCGTCGAACGATCGGCCGGCATGACGAGCCAGCGTCCAGGCGATTCGTTGTTGTGCCGCCGGCTTGCTTTTCGGCAGGATTGACACCAGCGTCGCGATCATCCGTTGCCGGAGCGATTTGTATTGTGGCGCACACTGCGTCAGGACCATCGCGGCGGCGGCACGGGCCGATGGGGAACCACGTTGCGACGCCCGGTCCAAGGCTCCGCGCGCCGCGCGTACTCGAAACTTGAATTCCAGGTCTTTCCGTCTGGGTGGCTTCGCGAGTTCGAACACCTCGACCGCGAAAACTTCGCCACGTTCCTGACCCAGCCAACTCCAGCTCTCCCAGTACGTCGCGAGCACATCGTCGATTACGGTGGCGTCAGACCGCTCAGCCAACCCGCGCAACGGCTCGGCCAGACGTTCGGCCGCGCGCCGCTCACTCGCCTGGATGGCATGCGCCTGACGACCGGGGCTGAGTTCGGCCACCCGCGTCAGAAACATCTGTCGTCGCAGGGCGGTTAGCCAGAGGGATGACAGTTCTTCAGCAACCTCGTCGCCGCCGAGTAAGGCACGGGCGACCAGCACTGTCTCACGCAGGCCTTCCTCGTTCTGAAGTTTCTTGAGTAGAGGGAGCCAGTGTTCTTCACCACCGCGGGCGAAGAGTTCGACCGCCGCCGCCCGGTTGCGAGTCTGTTGCCCACCGCCGACCCTCGCCGATTCCTCCACCCCGCGCGCCAGCTCGGGCAGCGCCGCCGACCCCAGGCTCAGCAGGGCCTCGAAAGCTTGCGTTCGATCAGCGGCCGACTCGGCTTCGAGTAACTGCTTGACCCACTTCGATCCAACCGCGATGGGCTTGCGTGCCACCGCCGGCGCGCTCGCCGGATATTCGCCCCGCCGGATGCGACCCTCGTAAATCCGCACGCCGGAAAAGATCAGCGCCACCAACACCACCACTCCCAAACCCGTCACCGTCCACGCGCGGACCGAGACAAATTGGAGTCGGCGGCGCAGCGGTAAGCGCTTGCCTGCCGCCGGATCGTAGTAGCAGTGCGGGCAGTACTCCGTCCCCGGGGCCATGTCCGCCCGGCACTTCGGGCATTTCCCCGCTACCTCGACATGTTGCGGGGATTCGCACACCGGAATCGGCACCGTAAACCCCATCCCACAAGCTGGACAACGCTTGCCCTGACCGGCGGTGTCATCCTCGGCCACCAACGTACGCTTGCAATGCGGGCAGCGGATTTTCAGAGGCATGTCGTACTCGACCGTAGCCGTTTACACCCGTTTGGAAATCGTAGCGCCGAACCTCCGGGCCCGGCGTCGCGCGGCTTTCGCGAATGATTCTAAGTCATGCCGCGAGCATCAGGTAGGTTCCTTACGGAGTTTCCCTCGAACGAAGTGGAAGGGATTGGAAAGGCTCACGTAACCTGTCGGGGTTTTCTTACGCGCGCGGTTGAAGTATCTTGGGCGTCTCACTCATGCGTTGAACAGCACGACAGGTCAACATGTCCGATACCAACGCCGTCAAGTGGTTGCACACGCAACTGCTCCACGCTCAGTCCAAAGACATCTGCCACTGACGAAGACAGACCCCCGACACTCGAAGCCCGTTTGGGTGGCCCCCCTTGGACCCTCGGCCCCTCGGACCCTTGGACCCTTTGGTTACGGCCAAAGTCCGCGCTATGTCATGGCGGAGGTAGTTTTGTGACCGGCCAACTGCCGGCTTAGCCACGGGGGCCTCACGAAAAGCGGGAGCAGGACGGGGTACTGCATCCCGAACCGCCACGGCCCCTCGTATGGGTGGCCGGTGCCGTTACCAGTCGCTCAACGTTCTTAACGCCGCACTTCGGGCAGCATATTTTCTGCCCGGCTCGCAGTACGAGTTCGTCGAATTCGTGATCGCAATCCCGGCAGCGATATGAGTAAATCGGCATGGTTCCGTATCAGCCTCCGCATGAAAGATTCTGTGGTGTGGTCGCCACTCTTAATATCGTCCCTCAAAACTCTCAATATACACTTTCATGATTATATTTCCCGCCTTTGTGGTGGCCATAATAAGTTTTCGTGTATCTTTCCCACAGGGCATGACGGTTCGGACGCCGACAATCAGAGCCCCGAGCGCACACTACGTTCGCGTAGGTGCCGGATAACCGTTCCGGGGCCGCTATAGGAAATCGGCCACCACCGTATCGGCTAATAAAAGCCCGGCCCGCGTCAGCCTCACCCGCTGATCCGTCACTTCGAGCAGCCCTGTTTCGCAATGCCGCCGCACTGCCTCGCTAAAGAAATCGACCGGATCCTGCCCATAACGCCGCTCGAAACGGCGGCGGTCAATCCCCTCGATCAGGCGCAGTTCGAGCATGGCCGTTTCACGAGCCCGCTGCTCAATCGAGCGACGTTCTTCCTCAACTCGCGGGCCGCGCCCCGCCAGGACCGCCTCGGTGTATCCCGCAACTTCGGCAACGTTCTTGTACCGCGCGCCGTCCACCAACCCCGCCGCCGACGGTCCGATGCCCAGGTACGGCTCGTTGTGCCAATAAACAAGGTTATGTCGGCATCGGTAGCCCGGACGGGAAAAGTTGCTGATCTCGTAATGCACATAGCCGGCGTCCGACAGTGTGTCGATCGTTCGCTCGTACATCGCCGCGTCGAGGTCCTGATCGACCCGCGTAACCTTTCCCGCCTGAAGCTGGTCGTATAGCCGCGTCCCCGGCTCAAACGTCAGGCTGTAGCAGGATAGATGCTCGGGCTGCAATCCGATCGCTTGTTCAAGACTCGCCAGCCATGATTCCAGCGTCTGCCCCGGAATCGCGAAGATCAGATCCAGATTTACACACCCCAGACCCGCCTCGCGACAAACGGCGACCGTCTCAGCAACCTGTACCGGCCGATGGCCGCGCTCCAGCACGGCTAGTTCCGCTACGTCGAACGACTGCGCGCCGATCGACACACGGTTGACACCCGCCGAGACCAGCACCTTGGCGATCTCGGGCGTTACCGTTGCGGGATTGGCCTCGACCGTAAATTCGAGCTCGGCACCGGGTCGCGCCAGCGCCCGAAGCCGATCCAGCAGGCGGCCCAGCTCTTCCGGCGGCAACATCGTTGGAGTCCCACCCCCGACAAAAATCGTCTCCACCTCCAACGTTTGCCCGGCAACGTAACCATCAAGCTCGCGTAACAGCGCGTCCACCAGCGGGCCCACTATTCCCTCCACCGGCACGATCGAGTAAAAATCGCAATAGCCGCACAGTCGTCGGCAAAACGGAACGTGTACGTAAATGGCTCGAATCGGCTCGGTTATTGTCATCGCGGCCCACTTTGCGTAGCATATCGGTGACGTAGCGAGCATTGATGATAGCAAGTTCGACCGGGCGTGACCGTAATTGGCCCGGCAAACGAGATGCAAAAGGAACTGAGCATGGATGTCGTCCTGGTTATGTTCAAAGACGACGAGCGACGCGAGTTTCCCCTCGGCTCGAAAAAAACACTCCTCGGGCGCCGGCAGGACTGCGACCTACGCATCCCCACCCGTGATGTCTCACGCCGACACTGCGAGATCGGCCCCGGCGAGAAAAGAAGCGAACTGATCGTCCGCGATCTCGGTAGCTCCAACGGCACATTCGTAAACGACAAACGCATCGCCGAGGCCAAGCTCAAGCCGGGTGATCGGCTCACGATCGGTCCGGTCACCTTCGTCATCCGGATCAACGGGGAGCCCGCCGTCATCACACCCAAGGATGTCACCCCCGATTTGGAGAGAGCCGAGGAAGTCGTTATCCCGGTGCCGGCCGACGGCATCGACACGGACGACATTCTCGACCTGGGCGACATCGAATTCGACCTCGACGACCCCACCTCGGCCATCGAGGCCATGCTCGACGAAGAGGACGAGGAAGACAAAAAAAAGTAACTTCCGACACACTCACGTATCCTCCGGCCACGTCAAGCGGAAAGGAATCCCTTGACCCCCTCCGAAGAAACCGCCCTCCGAAACGCGGCTCGACCGCGGCGGCGACGACGGTTGCGCCTCATCTTGATACTCCTGCCGCTGGTGCTGTTCGCGGCGGTCTTGTATATGGGCGCCGCGATAACCTGCCGGCCGGCCTGGTACCAGCCGCTCTCGATCGACTATCAGCGACTCGAAGACGATAAGCGCGCCCAGCATCGGCTCGAGAACACGATCAGCGCCGCCCTGAACGACCGTCGGCCGGTTGTGATCGAGTTGGACGAGGCCCAGGTCAACCGCTGGATCGCCGCCCGCGACGAGCTTTGGCCGACCGAGGTACCCTCGATCGAGCCGTTCTCCCACCCGCAGGTCGTGCTCGAAAGCAGGAACCGCATCCGCCTGGCGGCTCAGGTCGAACATGCGGGCACGCAGGTCGTTCTCTCGGCGATGTTCCACGTGGACTTGCAACCCGACGCCGTGGTTGTGACCTGGGACTCCGTGCAGGCCGGCACGTTGCCCACGCCGCGAGTGCTGCTCGAAAAAGCCGCCCGTAAGGTAGCTGGTTACGCGGACCTGCCCGACCAGGCCGTCGCCGACGGGCGGATAACGCTGCCGAACGAATGGCTGTGGCCCAACGGCAAGCGTCCCTTCCGAATCACCGGTTTTACAATTACCAGCGGCAAGCTGCGCGTCCAACTGGAGCCGTTGTAGGGCATCATCGGCACGGACAACGACAACCGGACGTGTAACAGTTAAGGTGGGCTTCGAGGGAGGATGTGGCGTCCGCCGCGAAAGTCATGTAGCGGCCGACCCCCGAGTCAGCCGATCCCGTGAGCGGCTATTTTCCCGTACTCTACGGCCGACACGGGGGGCGGCCGCTACATTTCTAGGCTTCCCCCCCCGCCTGAATTGCCGCGCACGCGTGGCAAACATTATTTTACGACAGGTAGACGCAACCGCTCACGGCGCTACTATTCTATAACCTTGTCTAAGAAACCGCTCTAGAGCGGTTTTCACGAGTCTGTAGCGGCCCGCGCCCCGCGCGGCCGGCACTTGTCCACAGACGTCTACGGCCGCGCGGGGCGTGGGTCACTACACTTTGTCGATACACTCTCTAGAGCATTTTCAGTTTAAGTGTAGCGTCCGTGCCCGGTACCGGATGTAGTATCATCGAAGTACCTACGGCCGACAGGGGCGTCGACCGTTACAGGGAAAGTGATAACACTCTAGCCCGTGCAGTAACCGAGGTTGCAGTAATGAGCACGCCCGAAAAAGAACTCGCACAGCGGATCAGAGAATTTCGGCGGCGACACTTCGGGCCGCGCGGCAAGGACGAGTTCGCCCGCCGACTTGGCCTGACCCGCAAGGAATACGACCGCTTCGAAGCCGGTAAACTCCCCCCGGGCGAGTTGATGGTCCGCATGTGCGAGATCACCGGCGAGGATCTGCAATGGCTCCTCACCGGCGTCAGTTCACGCGGCACCGTCGTCATTAGCGGCACCCGCAACCGCCATCAAAACCTGCTCACACAAATCGCCCAAGCGCTCGAGGCCCGACCCACGCTCGCCGCTCCGCTCGAAGCCTTTCTCGAGCTACTGTTACGCGGCGAAGATGCCCGGCGACAAACCGTGCTCGAGCTGCCCGAATCGCCACCCAACAACTTGATCCCCTTGTTCGCCCGAAACGAATGGCCCGACGAGTTGCCCGATCCCGATGGCCCCGGCAGCGGACGAATGCTCGCCCCGATTCTGTCAAAGAAATCGCTGGCAATTGCCGAACGTGCGCCGGCCGGCCTGTCCGAACCCGCCATGGAGTACGGTTCCGAACCCCTTCGCAACGCCACTCTGCTGATTCTGCCCGATGCAGCCGGAGCAACACGCCGCTTCGTGCAAAGCCATGAAGTCGCTCGTTGCTTCCCGGCGGCTTTCGGCGTGGTGCTGGACGACGATACGATGGAGCCGATGTTTACTGCCGGGGATGCGCTGTTAGTGACCGTCGGCGCGGGGCCGCAAATCGGCCGGCCGGCACTGTGCAAATTCGCGGACAGCGCCGACGACCGCTGCCGCATCTGGCTCGGCGAGGATGAGCAGAATGTACAGCTCGGCCGCGTTTCCGACGGGCAGCACGAGCAGATGCCGCGCGCCCGGTTCCGCTGGGCGCTCGAAGTGTTGTACCGGGTCGCCTCGGCCGCGTAGCAGTCCGCCACAAGAGTGTAGCGCCGGACTTCTAAGCCAACTGGAGGACTAGGCCGTGCTGATCGAACAAAGCGCCGCTGGCGTGAAAATCCATCCGGTCGGGCCGGTCGAGGCCGTCGTGTGCCCCCCCGGCTCCAAGAGTCTGATCAATCGCTATCTACTCTGCACATCGCTCGCCGACGGGCAAAGCACGCTGCGCGGCGCGGCGCTGTCGGACGATGCCTTGCGGATGATCGAAGGCCTGCGGGAACTGGAGATTCGCGTCGAGTTGCGCGAAGATGCAAACGTCATCGAAGTCCACGGTTGTCACGGGCAGATACCCGCTACCAGTGCTGAGATCGACGCGGGTAGCGCCGGCACCGCGATGCGCTTTCTGACGGCGCTGGCGTGTCTCGGCCACGGGAGCTACCGGCTGAACGGTTCGCCGCGGATGCGCGAACGGCCGATCGCCCAGCTCGTCGGGGCGTTACAGGAGATCGGCGGCGCGCTCGGGTACGACGGGGCGGAGGGTTATCCCCCGCTGACGATGGCCGCTCGTGGTTTGGCGGGCGGAAAGGTGGTCTTCAACTCGCCGCCGTCGAGCCAGTTCGTCAGCGCCCTGCTGATGGTCGCGCCGTACGCCGCCCGCGACGTCCTGATCCGCATCAAAGGCGAAGTGATCAGCCAACCCTACATAGATATGACGATCAAGGTGATGCGCTCGCTCGGCGTCGAGGTGCTCGCCTCGGACAATGCCGACCGCTTCGTCGTCGCCAGCACGCAGCGCTACGCGGCCAAGGAAATCCTGATCGAGCCCGACGCCAGCGCCGCGACGTACTTCTGGGCGGCGGCGGCAATCACCGGCGGCCACGTCCGCGTCACCGGCCTGAGCCGTCAGAGCGTGCAAGGCGACGTCGGTTTCGTCGAGGTGCTTGAACGCATGGGTTGTCGGGTCGATGCGGGCGATGACTTTCTTGGCATTCAGGGTCCGCCGCCCGGCTCGCTGCGCGGAATCGACGTCGACCTCAACGCCATGCCCGACGCCGCCCAGACGCTTGCGGTGGTTGCGCTATTCGCCGACGGTCCGACCCGCATTAGTCACATCGCCAACTTGCGGATCAAGGAAACCGATCGGTTGGCGGCGCTCGAAAGCGAACTGATACGCCTCGGCGCGCGGGTCGAAATGACCGAGGAAGGCCTGACGATCACGCCGCCCGATCAGATTACCCCCGCCACGATCGAGACCTACGACGACCATCGCATGGTGATGAGCTTCGCGCTGGCCGGTCTGGCCGCGGACGGAATCGTCATCAAGAACGCCGACAGCGTTTCCAAGAGCTTTCCAGATTTCTTCGAAACACTCGCCACACTCGAACCGGCAAAGTAGCACACGCTCTTGGAAGGCGCTGATCGCCGCTTTCTACTTCAGAAAGCGTTTTACGCCTCATTCGACCGTGTGAAAACACCCGCCTCGTAACCTACGGAGTTTGTGGGGTGGCTTCCCTCCGCTAACTCAAGATCCGCACTCGTGGTGTGCTCCAGCTCTACATAACCATCCGCACCCAGCTCTCGCATGGCTGCAATGGCCGCCGCTACCGCTCCAGCACCGCAGGCATTGTGATTCGTTGCCGCCTCGGGAACGACGGCGCCGGCGTCCAGTGCCGCGACCAGGTCGACAAATCGCCGATCGTTCACCTCTTTCGCCCAGCGGATGCCCTCCGCGCCGCGGCCGTGTGGCTCAAAGCCGAACGCGGGTCCGTAATGTGTCAGATCAGTGGATGCCAGGACAACGACTTTTCGATCCAAATCGCCGACTTCCGCGGCACAAAACCGCCCAACCTCCTCCGAGAAAGGCCCGGGCCGGACGCCGATCGGCAGGATCTTGACGACGCCGATAATGTGTTGAATCAACGGCAACTGGACTTCGATCGAATGCTCGTAAGCATGGCCCGCCGGATTGACCGCTATATGCTCACTTTGCGAGATCCGCTTGGCCAACTCCTCATCCACGTGCAGCGATCCCAGCGGCGTCTGCCAGGTTCCGGACGGGAAGAGACTGGCGTGGTTGGCGTCCAACGAGTGGACCGCGCCGAAGATAACGATTGTTTCCGGCTTAACGCCGGCAATTGCCCCCATGCTCAATAACGCGGTCGGACCGCTGAAGACCCAGCCGGCGTGTGGGACAACCGCACCCAGCGCGATACCCGTGAAATCCACGGGCCGTGTCATCTCATCGAGCATTTGCAGACATTCCGCCTCACCGGCCGGGTAAAATCGGCCCGCGAATGCCGCCTGCCGGGTCGCTGACATGGAACTACTCCATGAGAGAGCGGCCGCCTATCTTATCCGCGATGCGGTCGAACTCTTCGAGGGAATTGTAGCGGATCACCAGTCGGCCGGAGTTCTTTTTCTTGCCGGGGAGCAGTCTGACCGGCAAGCCGATCGCCTTGCTCATGGCCTGCTCGAGATTGGAAAGATGAGTGTCTGCTCCGCGAGGCGGTTGTGGGGCACATTGCTCCGTTTCGGCCGGTTCCTTGGCCAGGAGCTCGACCTGCCTGACCGAGAGGTTTCGCCGCAGCGCCATGCGTGCGACGGCTAGTTGTCGTTGTGGATTACTGATGCCCGCGATGGCTCGGGCCTGCCCCATACCAAGCTCGCCGGCAGAGATCAGGGCCTGGACTTCCTTATCTAACTTCAGCAGGCGCAGATAGTTAACAACATTTGCCCGGCTTTCGCCCAGGCGAGTAGCAAGGACGTCGACCGCTATGTCAAGTATGTCAATAAGCTGTTGATAAGCTGTCGCCCGTTCGAGTGGGCCGAGGTCTTCGCGTTGGAGATTCTCGATCAGCGCCAACTCAAACGCTTCGTGGTCGCTAAGATCACGGACGATGGCCGGGATTGTTTCGAGTTCGGCGATCGCGGCGGCGCGCCAGCGGCGTTCGCCCGCTACCAGCTCGAACTTATTCTCGCCGACACTTCTGACAATCACCGGTTGCAGGATGCCGCTCTGGCGTACAGAGGCGGCGAGCTCGTCAAGCGTGGTCTGTTCGATGTTGAAGCGCGGCTGTTTCGGGTTGGGGCGGACTTGATCGAGCGGCAGTTCGCGGATGACCGTAATGTTCGACCGCGAGTCGGTCGGAGTTTCAGTCGCGGTATGGACGGCAGCGCTGCGCTGGCGGAAGGGGGCGTTAGTGCGGGGGCCGATGATCGCGCTAAGCCCCTTGCCAAGCCGCGGCGTTGATTTCGACATGAATCGCTCCTTGCTGCGGTTTGAGAATACGCAGTCGCGTACGTAGCTGTCAAGCCGAGTTTGGACGGACATTTTCACGGTACACGGTCGGAATGACACTCAGGCGTCACCCGCTTTCGTGATGCTCGCCCGTGCCGGACGCGATTCTTGTTCCCCTGGACGGAACAACGCGGGTAGAATGGTGTGCGGACTCGCAGATGCAGGGAGACTGATATGCTTCGCTCATTAATGATCGTTATCGCCGGGTTGTGTTTGACTGCTTCGGCCGTGGCTCAAACGCAGCCGATCCAGTGGATCTCGAACGTCAACCAGGGGGTGTCAAAGGCCAAGCGGGATGGCTTGCCGATCATGTTTTACGTAGCCGGCTCGAGCAAGGGCGACGATTTGAAAGACGCTCAGCAGGCCGCGTTTCGCGACCCGCTGGTCGGCAGCCTGGCCCGCGCGCGGTTCGTCACGATTCGGATCTCGCGCTCGACGCAGAACAAGCAGATCCTCGAGCAGCTCGGCGCCCCGACCGAGTTCGGCAATTACCTGCTGTTCGCGACACCGCGGATGGAAATGATCGGCTCGATCCCGCCGGGGCAGGTGGCTGATGCCGGGACGCTGGCCCGGCAGATGACGGCGATGTTCCGCAAGTTTCGCAAGCAGTTGTTCGAGCGCGAACTGAAGCCGAAGCTGGAGAGCAAGGAGACGCCCGTCAACGAGATAACCAAGGCGCTCAAAACAATCGAGAAATACTTGATACTCGAGGCGGACGAGAGCGTGGCGGGGTTGCTGAAGAACGGCGGGCTCAGCGCGAACGTTAAGAAGCAGGTCTACGGCACGCTGGCGACGTTGTCGACGTCGAAGAGCGTAAAGGCGCTGCTCGAAGCCGCGCCGAGTGATAAGCTGGCGCAGCGTTCGTTGGGGCGTTGCACGCCGGGCGGGGCGGAGGAATTGTTGCCGGCGCTGGATTCGGAGAACGATGACGAGTTTGTGATCGCGTACGAGGCGATGGTGAAGATCTGCAAGCTCGGGAAGAAGAAGTCGCGCGGATTCTGGAACGGGAAAAACGAGCGGCTGATCTACGACGAGCTCGACCGCGTGGATCAGGGTGTCCGCAAAGCCTCCCAGCGGTGGAAGGAAAAGTACGAGGCGTATCGGTAGAAAGCGACGAGCCCCGAACATGCTTGCGCGCGTTCGGGGACATACCAATAGCCGCGGGGCGGAACGAGAAAGAGGTGATAATCGGCGGCTGTCCCTATTTATCCTATTTAACCCCAGGTGGCTGTCCCTATTTATCCAAGGAGTAACACCGATATGGCAGTCGATGTCGAGTTCGCCGTGGTCGATGTTGAAACAACGGGTTTTTCTCCGGCGAAGAACGATCGCGTAGTCGAGATTGCCATCGTGCGCCTGGACAATCGTGGGCGAGTTCTTGACGAGTACGTGACATTGGTCAATCCACGCCGGGACGCCGGCCCCACCCATATACACGGCATTTCCGCGCGACAGTTGCGGCTTGCGCCTGAGTTCACGGACGTTGTAGGAGACGTCTTGCAACGTCTCGCAGGGGCGGTTTTTACCGCACACAATGTCCGCTTTGACATGACTTTTGTCAGATCAGAGATAGAGCGAGCGGGTGTCGCGACCCCGACTTTTCCGCACCTTTGCACTATGCGGCTCGCACGTGCAGCCGATGCGAGTATTCCAAGTCGCAGGCTCGGCCAAGTCTGCGAGCACTATGGGATTACGATTCCGCACGCGCATTCGGCCGTGCATGACGCACGTGCTACCGCATTGCTGCTGTTTGCGTGTATCCGAAGGCTTCAGGGCGCCAAGTCGGTTTCACCATCCGACCTCGATGCTCTCGGAGTTGCGGGAGTACTGATGATAAAGAGCCATTGGCCGGCCATGCCTTCGACTGGTATAACATGCCGACGAGAGGAAGCTACGGCTCGGAGTGAAAACGGGCCATCCTACATTTCGCGTTTGTTGGCAAAGCTTCCGCCAGCGAATGACGCGACGCCGGAAATGGACGAGTACATGGGCCTTCTTGATAGAGTGCTGGAGGACCGGCGCGTTACCGCCGAGGAGGCGTACGCGCTTGCATCGATCGCTAGCGAACTCGGCATTGCTCGTGATCAAGCGATCGCCGCACACGAACAATACGTTGCTGATCTCACGCGCGTGGCGCTGGCGGACGGAATTCTGACAGAGACCGAGCGAAAGGATCTGAATGACGTTCGACACCTGCTTAACGTGTCGGGAGAGCGACTCGCTTCAATGCTTGCTGATGCAGCAATGTGCCAATCAGGACATGCGGCCACCCGTACAACTGCTGCAATACCGAGTGCAAGGAGTCTCAAGGGAAAGACGATCTGTTTCACGGGCCAACTAGGCTGCTCTATCAACGGTGATCCTGTGACGCGCGCACGCGCTGAGAGGATTGCCACGCAAAAAGGAATGGTGGTCAAAGGAAACGTGACGAAGAAGCTCGATTACTTGGTGACGGCAGACCCCGACTCGATGTCCGGAAAGGCTGGAAAGGCAAAGCGATATGGCGTGCGAATCATCGCCGAAGCCGTGTTCTGGCAGATGGTGGGCGTGAGCACAGATTAGAAAGTGGGCCGTCATCGCCTTAGACGGCATCCCCAACAAGATGCCGGTCGGCGACACTCCGCTTCTGCTTCTCCGGTTGTCGCCTCTATTCGAGCAAACATAGTGGTGGGAGGTAACCATGGCGCACGAACCAAGCCTATTCGGAAAGACCTTCGATCAGCAGTTGGAGGTCGCTGGTGACACAATCGCAGATCGAGACATCTCTCCCAATCGGAGGATTCCGGGGGAAATCGTATTTGAGCCAGTTCTCAATGGTGTTCGCGTGACCGCACGTGACAAAGATCACAGGGTGCTGTGGGGCTTCATCGGTTCCGAGGGAATGCTAAGACATACTCACTACCCTGTCGGCGTCTACGAAACGCTTCGAACGCTCCTATCCGAGGAGCTTAAGAAGCACAACCTCCCAACGTCTGAAGAAGTAGACCCATTGCAAGCTGCCAAGCAGGCCATGTCGGCCCTTCGGGACACCATTGATAAACTGAGAGACGCGATCACCGTCAAGAAAGTGTCGAAAGCCACGATGGAGCGTGCCAAGGCCATCGTCAGCATTGCGAATGATGCCAATCGGATGATCTGTCTGGAAACATCATCCTTCAAAGGGGTCAAAGGGCAGGGTGAACAAGCGGATGCAGGCGACGTTTGAGTAGCGTATGATGCGTCTTGACGCATCAAGTTGACTGTAGCGGCCGACCCCGGTGTCGGCCGTAATTGGTCGGAAACGCCGCTTTGGGCGTACGGCCCGCGAGGCGCGGGCCGCTACATGACTTTTTTGGCGGCCTCGTCGACCAGGGCGGCGAAGAGGTCCAGGTGTTCCGCCCGGTCCAGCAGGTCTTCCGGATGCCACTGCACCGTGAGTAGAAAGCGTTCGTCGTAGTCTTCCGAGGCCTCGATCACGCCGTCGGCCGAGACGGCGACCGTTCGCAGGCCGGTCCCCGGGTGTTCGCCGTCCACGATCTGATGGTGTCGACTGCTGACCTCCAGGCGGGCGCCGCCGACGATTTGCGCCAGCCGAGTGTCGGGTTCGATCAGCACGTCGTGAAAGGCGTTTTCCTCGTTGGCGTGGTGATGGCAGACCGCCGGCGAGAGGTCCAGGTCGTCAACGTGCTGGATCAGTCGGCCGCCGCGGGCCACGTGCGCGACCTGGTGGCCGAGACACGAGCCGAAGATCGGCAACTTTTGCTCATCAGCCCGGCGGAAGAAATCCAGCTCGAACCGGTCGCGGCGGGGATGTATGAGGTGTGTGCGCGCGTGCGGCTGTTGGCCGAAGCGCCGCGGGTCCAGGTCGTAGCCGCCGGTGAACATGAGGCCGTCGCAGCGTGCGAGAATCTCGTCGAGCAGCGCGTCGTCCCATTCGGGTGGGACGGGGATCATGTACGGCAGTCCGCCGACGGCGAAGACCGCGTCGGAATACCCGGCCAGCAGGTATGACTGAGGTCGCTGGGGGTTCTCATCGTTCAGGTTGAAGTTGCTGGTGATGCCGATTACGGGTCGCATGGTTTCTCCGCGTGTCGGCCGCGTCGCGGGGGACGCCGGGTTAATCCGAATCGGGTGTGACTATTTCTGGTGGCAGAGCGAAGTCTTTGGAATGGCGCGAGCCGTGCCGACACACACGCGATTCGGGGTGGCACGGTCTGGCCTCGCCCGAATCAGTCCGCGCCCGTGGAAAGCCCGTCCCGGCGAGGACAGGCCGTGGTTTGCAACAGGGGCGTAACGTCGCGGCCGAGTAGCCACGGCCTGTCGTCGCGTCGACGTTTTCCGCCTGTCACGAGCCACCCAACGCGACGACAGACCGTGCCACCCCGGTCACCACCAAATATGGTCACACCGTCCGAATCCGGGAGCCGGGGTCGTTGCACGCCGCTGCTCGGGGTGTATAGTAACGCCGAGGTTGGGTAGGCGTGGTCCCGATCGTCCGATCGGGTCGGCGATTTCATATTCTTTCGATTTGGTGACACGTGCAATTTCGGGGAAATCAAGCCCGCTCACGGTGGTCGGAGTATTCGACGGCCCTCTGCGCGCTGCTCATCGGCTCGTGGCTCGCGATTCCAGCCGATGGCCAGCAGGAAGCCACCGAGGGTATGGCCATCAAGCGGGTCGAAATCCAGGGGCTGAACACGATCAACGAAGGATTCGTTCGGCGGATCATCAAGACCCGCGCCGGCCAGAACTACGTTCGCCGCCAGGTGCGGGAGGACGTTCGCGAGCTATGGCGCACGCGCAAGTTTCTGAACGTTTTCGCGGACACGTCGGTCGAGGACGGCCAGGTGGTGGTGACGCTGCGGTTGCAGGAGCGGCCGGAGATTCTGTCGGTCGAGATTGACGGCAACAAGCGTTTCTCCGACACGGACTTGTTCAAGGAGCTCAGTTTCTTCGCCGGCAGCGTACTCGACATGTTCGAGATCAACCGCGGGCTCGAGAACATTCTCCAGAAATATAAGGAGAAGGGTTACTACTATGCCGAGGTCGAGCTCGACGAGCGGGCCCTGGCTGATGAAGCGCGTGTGATTTACCGCATCACCGAGGGGCCGCGCGTCAAGGTTCGCAGAATTCGGCTTGAAGGCGTGCATTCCTATCCCGAGCCGCGTTTGCGGCTGATGGTCCGCACGCAGACGTACCTGTGGATTCTCCGCGTGGGAGCTTTGGACGAGGAACGGACCGACCGCGACGCCCGCGAATTGCAGACTTTTTACCGCAACGAGGGTTACCTCGACGCCCGGGTCGGCTACCGGCTCGACTTCGACACGATCTCTCGCGAGGATCTCACCGTCGTCTTCGTGATCGAGGAAGGCCCGCGTTATCACATCAAGGATTTTCGCATCCGCGGCAACGAGGCCTTCGACACCGAACGCATCCGCTCGGTCATGCAGCTCCAGCACGGAGATATTCTGCGCGACGAGACGCTGCGCCTGGACGTGAAACAGATCACGGATCTCTACGGCGAGATCGGCTACGTCAGCGCCCGGATCAATACCAGCTACGACTTTCTCGACGAGCCGGGCGTTATCCTGCTCAACGTCGATGTGGTCGAGAATCAGCGTTCGCGCTTTGGCCGGATCACCGTTCGCGGCAACACGCGCACCAAGGACGAGGTGGTCCGCCGCGAGCTGCGTTTTTATCCCGGGGAGGATTATGACACCGTCGAGGCCAGTCGGGCCGAACGCCGCCTGCTCGACACCGCCTTGTTCAACCGCGCGACGATCACGCCGCTGGAGGACATCGGCGGTTTTCGCGAGGCGCTGGTCGAGGTCGAAGAGGCCGACACCGTGAACTTCCTGGTCGGCGTCGGCGTCAGCACCGACAGCGGCGTGCTGGGCTCCTTGACGATTAACAACCGCAACTTCGACTTGTTCGACTGGCCGCGCACCTGGGGCGAGTTCTTCCGCGGGCAGGCGTTACGCGGCGATGGGCAGCGGCTCGGCTTCTCGGCCGAACCCGGAACCAAGGTCAGCCGCTTCCGGATCAGCTTCACCGAGCCCTACTTGCTCGATCGGCCCCTGCGTTACGACTTTTCGGTCTATCTGTTCCAGCGCGGGCGGCAGTCGTACAACGAGGAGCGGCTGGGGATCACCACGTCGCTGAGCAAGCGTTTTGAGACCGGTCCGCTGGATGGGTGGGCGGTCGAGGGCGCGCTGCGCGTCGAGGGGATCGAGATCAACGACCTGCGACCACTGGTCGCCAACGACATCCGCGACGCCAAGGGCAACAGTTTTTTGACCAGCGTGAAGGGGACCATCGTTCGTGATACAACCGACAGTCGGCTGGTCCCCACCGAAGGCTATCGCTTGACCGTCGGTTGGGAGCAGGTCGGCGCGCTCGGCGGCGACTACGACTTCGGCAAGCCCTCCGCCAGCATTAGCTGGTATAAAACCGTGCGGACCGACGTCTTTGATCGCAAAAGCGTCCTGGCCGCGCGAACCGACATCGCCTATATCGTCGGCGACGCACCCGTTTTCGAGCGTTATTACGGCGGCGGGTTCGGCTCGATCCGCGGGTTCGATTTCCACGGCATTTCACCCCGCGCCGGGCTCTTTGAAGACCGCGTCGGCGGCAAGTTCATCCTACTCACCGGAGCAGAGTATTCCGTCCCGATCTACGGCAAAAATATCCGCGGCGTGAGCTTCATCGACATGGGCACCGTCGAGGAGGAATTCGAGATCACCTCCTGGCGGGTCGCGGTCGGTTTCGGCCTGCGCGTCACCGTGCAGTTCTTCGGCCCGGTCCCGATCGTCCTCGATTTCGGCTTCCCGATCGCCAAGGGCGATGGCGACGACACTCGCGTCTTCAACTTCTCGTTCGGAGCGTCGTTCTGACCGCCCGGGCGTCGGGTTCGGGGTTGAACCGCCAAGGCGCCAAGAGCGCCAAGGTGGCGGAGGGTTCAGGGTTCGGGACGTAGAAGATTGTCGGGTCAATGACCCGACCTACACGGCTGCGCTAACAGACGGGGCACCCGCTCTGCCTACGTAGTCGTGCCCAAGACCTTCGCGATGCAATCGACTTCTTGCTGAGTCAGTTTCTTCTTAGTTCGAGTGGCGAAGTCTGAGGCACATTTGGGTAGCGCTCTTTCGATATCTGCCTCCGAGACACCCAGAACCGCCGCCGCCTCGCCAAGCGTGTAGAGCTTTTGTATGGCCATGTCGTTGTCCTTTCCGGGCACCAGCCTTCGATCCCGTGCGTCGGGTCATCGACCCGACCTACATGGCTGCTTTCAAGCAGTGCCCTTCGGGGACCTTTCGAGGTCGCACTGCTCAAGAGCAGTGGCACACCGTTAGTGCCACCCGCCGTTTCAGGATGCCCTGACCAGACGGCTGCGGCGAGTGATTAAACGGGGCGTGTCGGCGTGACACGCGTACTCAGACACACCGGGGCAACCCCGGACAACGTGTTAGCTGCGTCGGCGCAGGCCGATGGCCAGCGCGCCGAGCACGAGCAGCGCTGCCGTCCCCGGCTCGGGGATCAGCTCGAACGTGAAGTGGTCGAGCAACCACGTGACCTCCGGGTCATCGGAGACGTTGCTGAAGCGGACGCTGGCGATCCCGTTTGCCGTCACGCCCAGGTACGTCTCGGACATGGTGGAGGCGGACGCCAGCAGGTTCCCGGTTGCCCCCGGCCCGTCGAAGGCCTCGATCTTGACGCCATTTCCTGCCATCCCGAAGTCGATCCACGCCCCGGCCAAGGTGGCATCGGGCGTGAAGTCGGCGATGATCACCGACGTGTAATAGGGGATCTCGGCGATGCCCTGCGGCTCATTCGGGAAAAGCGGCAAGGTGGCGGTTCTCAGCAGGACCTGGCCGTCCTGGGGCGAGAAAACGACGCCCTGGGCGGCGTACTGGTTCGAGATGACCGTGTCATCCGGCAACCCCAGATCGTCGAAGATCAGCACCGTATCCGCGTAGCCGATCGACACACACAAGGCGACGGTGACCGCCGCGGCGGTCTTCAACAGTGGCCGCTTCATCGCTAACCCCTCCTTCTAGCCGAGATTTCCCAGATCACCGTGTCCGACGACGACGCCGGACCGTGTTCGCCCATTGTACAGCGCCCCCCCCGTTGATCTATCCTGTTTTCGAGTTTCTTCCGGTCTTCCGGGCTGAAACGAGCCCCTCCTTGCGTGCCCAAGGGGCTTTTCGGCCACGTTTCTTGTGATGGGCGCAGGACATCCCCGTAGATTGTCGCAACGGGGACCAGTTTGAGCGACCTGTTGGTTCATCCCGAGGGTATCAAGCCAACCGCAGTTTCGCGTAGTCGCCCGATGCGTTCCAGGGCTCTATGCCCCAATCGTCGCGCTGGCGGTTTCGCTCCACGGGCCCTTTTCGCCGCGCGTGGATTCCCAGCGGAGCATGTATTGCGCGACCTTGTTGGCGTCGGTGACTGTCTGCCTTGTCACTTTGTTACCTTGTCACCTTGTCACCTTGTCACCTCGCAGCCTCACGCGCCCGTCGTCACCACGTAAACATCCGAATACTCGCCGACCGGCAGGTCGTTGTCGCGGTAGCGCAGCCGGTAGCGGCGTTCCTCGGGCTGGCCGGGCACCAGCGGCGGGCGGTTGTCGAGGTAGGGCGAGAAGCCGTCGAACGCCAGGTAGGTCCAGGTCGTCTCGGCCGCGCGCTGGCTCTCGACGTCCACGCCGTCGTGGCCGGCTTTGACGAACGTGATCCGGACCTCGTGCTTGGGCAGCGCCTCGGCCCTACCGTCGGGCTTGACCAGCCCCGTGCCGACCTGCTCGGCCCCGATGATGCCCAGGTCCTCGCCGATCACCTCGGTATAGTTGGGATGGGCCTTGATCCGCAGCACCAGGTCGCGCGTGCGGCGGATGATGCCGGGGGCCACCACGGTGGGCGGCGTGAGCACCGGCACGGTTGGCACGCCGGGCGTCGGCAGGCCGGGCGAGCCGTACAGCTCCAGGTTCTTGAAATCGACCCACTCGCGCTGCTCGGCCTTGTAGATCGCCACGCCGTTGACCGCGAACTCCACCATGGCGCTGTCGTCGGCGACGCTGGTCAGGTCGCCGGGGCTCAGGTCGAGCGTGGCCGCGTAGCCGGGTATCTTGGTATTAAAATTGTTGAACCAGGGCAACAGCTCGTCTTCGCGTGCCGGCAGCCAGTCGCTCTTCGCCATCGTTTCCTCCCGCGGGCAGCCCCGCTCATATGAAGTTTCTGAAGTGTGCCCGAGCGTCCCCACGAATGCTGGACCCCGGTTATCCGGACCTATCATACGCCCGCGCGCCCCCGCCGCAATCCCCCAGGGTCTCCTGGACGGCTCCGCCGGCACTCCTGGATCCTCCGCCGGGCCCGCCGGAAGCGTCGCCGGGGCCAGCAGAAGCGTCGCTGGGGCCAACGGAAGCACCGCTGGGGCCAACGGAAGCGTCGCCGGGGCCAACGGAAGCGTCGCCGGGGCCAACGGAAGCGTCGCCGGGGCCAGCGGAAGCGTCGTTGGGGCCAACGGAAGCGTCGCCGGGGCCAACGGAAGCGTCGCTGGCGGTCGAAAACGGCCCGGAAGGGGTCAGAAACGGGGTATGGGGCTGCTTGTACCCGAGCAGCCCTTCGACGGCTGGAGCGACATCGTGCAGGTGACGGCAAGCCCGTGAACGCAGCAGCACCAGCAGCTTTTACCGCAGCGCTTCCGCCCACAGCTCGATATAGCCCATCGTCCCTTGCCAGCCGAGATGTTGTCGAAGGGGACGGCAATCCCGCCACGCTTCGGCCTTGTCGGTGACGTGTTGGGAACGATCGACAGCGTGTATCTCGGCGACTACCTGCCGCTCCTTGAAGCGGTTGATGAGGAAGTGGAAGCGGCACATCTTCGCTGCGGAGGGGGTCTGGCTATCGCGCTGAGCCGTTGCGTTGGCCCGGTGCATGTCGCCGAAAGATGCAAACCGTGCGAGGTCGTCGCCGACCACTCCTTTGCAGATCTGGCAGTCGCACACGTTGGCGAAGAAGTCCGCCGGGGTTGTGATACCCACATCTTGAAAGCAGCGTTGGATGTCGGGCACGCCTACGCGCTTGCTGATGGGCGGGAGATAGTACCGCACGGTCGGGGCGACGGCCCCGATGACTTGCGCGACGGGCTTTCTCTCGCCGTAGCCGACCCCGTGGCTGATCCCGGTCAGGCCGTCGTGCGCCAGAAGAAGGCTGAAGTAACCCCCGTGGAGGTTGTAAACATCCATCTTGCCGCTCAGGCCACGCACGATGCTGCGGAACGCCACGAGCCTGTCGAGCGGCGCATCCAGTTCGTCGAAACCATCGAACCACAGCCAAACGCCCGCCGCCTTGGTCTTGGGAAGCTCATCAATCAGGTATTTGACATACGCCGCGTCGCTCAGGATCGAGCCGCTGGCGCACACCACGGCGTGGACCGGCACGACCGGATTCAGCGCCGCCGTGCGGCTGGCAAGGTCGATCGCCGTCTCCAGTCCTTCATCGACCCAGTCGTGGTGGACGAAGAAGTACGGGGCGAAGACGGCGGCTGGCTGACCCTCGCCCTCAAAGCTGCGCATCAAGTCGTCCTCGGAGAGAATTTCTTCGATTCGCTTGAGTTGGTAATCGACCACACCCTGACACAGTTTGTCACGGTCCGCAGGCTCAATGGCCGGGGCGTCGATCGCCGTGCAGGCCAGCCCGTCGTTCACGGCGGCACGAAAGTCCGGACCAAGCTTGTCGGCTAACGCCATGTACGACCTCTTGACGGCCTTGATCTTCTTCTTCGAGCCGCGCTTCTCCAACCGCTCAGATTTGAGCGCTTCCAGGTCGTTCCGCTTCCGCCCAGTCTCGGGATCGATGTATGGGCCGAAGCAGTACGTCATTGGGTCCAGATAAAACGGCAACGCCCTTGGATCCCGCTTGTTCTTTAGGGCGAAGATGAGGCTGCATGTCGCGGCTGGGGTGATCTCCATCAGATTGCCACCGAACATGATGCCGTCCAGACTCTGCGCGAGCTTTTGGAAGTATGCTTTCTCGGCGTGTGAGCCGATACGAAGGACCACCTTTGGCGGCGGGATACTCATGGTCGTTGCTCCTGCATCAACCGAACATAGAAATCCCGATAGCTCGGCATGACCACCGTCGATTGTTGGGCCTCCAGCAGCACCACGCAGCGCGGCCCGGGATGTACACCAATCAGCCCCAGGCCGTGCCGCTCAAGTAGCGGCCGTTCCACACGCTCAGCAGCGCGCATCGGCAGGGCAAGGTACACGAGGTCCGCGCAGAGCTGATAGATCAATGCCTGCTCAAAGGCCCGCGTCCAGCGAGCAAGCTTGAGTTCGACGGCGGTCGTCGTGTTCTTTGTCGCGGCGTAGCCGTACAAGTCCATGCTGTACTCAAAGAACTGCACCTCTGGGCGCTGCCGCCGGTAGCCGCGCCGGCGCAGGCTGCCGCTCACGGGATCGAGCAGGGCAGATTCTCTAAGAAAGGTCGGCATTCTTCTCCTTCAATACCTCGAACCGGTTGATTGAGATCACGACTCGAAGGGCGAAGAACGCGCTTGTGGCGAGACATCCTACAACTATCGCGAATGCGGTCACGAAGGGCCAATCACCGCCAATCACCAGCATCCCACCTTTGATGCTGACCGCCGCAAGGACAAACGCACCCGAGACGATGCCCGCCACAATTGTCGACACACGGAGCCAGCGCAGGTATCGCGTGATGCACGAGTCAGCGGCATCAAGGGACCGCAGTGATTTCATTAGAATAACGTCAGATTTGACGAAGTCTCGCACGGCATTCAGCAGCTTTCCCTCACCGAGTTTTGTGATCTTTGCTACTCTGCTGGGCTCGGTGCCCCCAGGCAGTATCAGTTTGGAAATGTCAACAGAGTTTGCGAGCGTTAAGATCGGCTCGAACTTTTCCGCGAGCGAAACAGCGATGGCCCGCAGAAGGCCCTTACGCAGGTCCTTGATCTCATCCTGCGGTTGCTTGCCAAACTTCGACTCGCCGCCTAGTTTGAAAACGATCAGCCACATGAAGCCGCATACGGGCCCGTGAATCGCAAGGCTCCACGTAGCAAGATCGCCAATCAATGGAGCTGACCCTTTCGCAAGACGTTATCCCGAATCTCCGACTCGCTCGTCCAGCCGTCGGCCTCGTACTTGGTGTACACGTGGTACAGTAAGTCTTGCAGCGAGTAGTTCGCGAACTTCGACTTGATCTTGCGGATGCCGTCGGCGAATGGCTTGGACTCCGGCTTCTCCAACATCTCTTTCGCCAACTTGAGGCCCTTGTCGGTCAGCGTGAAGCGGCGCTCCTCGAACGTGTCGGCGGTCGAAGCCTCGGCCCGCGAGGTGACGTGTTGGAACGGGGGGGCGTCGTCACCCATGAGCTGCTCGAACGACAGCTCCTCAAGCTCGACGGCCTCAGCCTCGGTCGCCTCGCCCTGAACCTCGCTCTGGATCAACCCTAGGTTCTCCAGCAACTCCAGTTCATCGTACAGCTTCGGCGAGTACGGCCCGGCCTTGTAGGGCTTGAACTCAAAGCTGTTATCAACCTCCTCAATACCCGCTTCCTTCCAAAGCAGGAACAGGAGCTTCTGGAGCCGGGTGATGCCGCCGATGCCCTTCTTAGAGATGCTTGGCCCGTCTAACCCCAGGAGGAGCAGCAACAGCCGCTGCTTGGACACCGTCGGTACGTTCGCGTTCGGTGCTGTCGGCATGAATGTGGGCTCCGCAAACATCGTGCCGCCCAGGGTCGGGGTGGCACTGATCGGCTGAGTCTTCGAACCCAGCAATTCGGTCTCGGCCCACGACATGATGGCGGGCTCCACAAAGTCAGTCAAGCCCAAAGAGCTACATCTTCTGCACGTGCTGCTCATCCAGGATTTCCTGCACGGTGATGAGCTTGATGATCCGTCCGCTCTTCTTGTGGAACGCCACGCACTCGGCCTCGGCGTCGGCGGTGTAGCCGAAGGCGACGAAGAAGCCGCGCTGGCGTTCCTCGCGCGCCATGACGGCCTCGAACTGGTCGATGTCGGGCCGACCGACCTTGTCCACCTGCTTGACCTGGATCGGGAACCAGTCGCCCGCGAACATGCTGGCGGTCTGCCCCTCCTTGGTTTCCGCGTCGTAGGGCTTGCTGCCGACGGGGAAGATGCGCCCGTCGATGCCCATGTCTCCCACTTGCACCTTGTTGGGGATCCCGCCCAGCGCGATGACTGCCCAGTTCTCGAACGGCAGCGGCAGGCGGTGGGGCTAATGTCGATGCCGATCCACTGCCGGCCGACTGTCCCCGCAGAGTTGGTAACTGCCCCGGCCGAATCCGACCTGGGAAAATCCGGTCAGGACTTTTTCATGCGATCCACGAGCGCCCGCCAGTTCTCGCACGACCACAGGAGCGAAGGCGGCATATTGTCCACAGCCTTACTTTCCCTGCACATCGAAGCCAGCTTCTTTGCCGCATCAGTCGCGTCGCTGCCGTGTCTCACGCGCGGGCCCTCTTTGGATTCATCCGTGTTTCCGGTTGTCAGGAATTCGATCCAGTTCTCGATGCGGTCTTTGGGAAGGATGAACACAACGCGATCGAAGTCTTCGCGTGTGATTCCCGACTTCTCCGCTTCCTTCCAGAACTTATCCTTAAGCGCATCGCCGTCATCACAGTTGTCGTCACAGTCGGACCATACCATGAGCGTCGTATCGCCACCGGCGACGAGACAAAGCCTGAGCTGGCCGGGCATCGCAGCAATAACCCCTTTCCTGCCGCCGCAGGACTCTATCCGCACGCAGTTCGTTCCTGCAGGCCGAATCCAGCCCGGTTTCAGCGTTCTCATCAGCTTATTAATAAAGACCGCGTCGATGCTAGCGCCTTTCACGCCTTCACAGAGACAAACGATTTCCGTCCTACTCCTACTCCTACTCGCCACAAGCCCACCCCCTCGCGATCGCTTCACCGGCGCCCATGCCTTCCGGCACCTTGAGCGGCCCGATCCGAGTCGGGGAGGTGTGATTGTCTCGCCAGAGGTACCGCCCATTCGCTTCCCCGCTGTTGCTGAGGATTTCCGGGTGATGCGAGATCAGCACAAGTTGGTGCTTGTCGTCCAGCAGTTCGCGCATCGAAAGCACCCACGGCTGAAGCTCCGGCAGGCCAACGAAGTTGTCCGGCTCGTCGAGCATCACCGTCCTCGCGGCGCCCGTCTCCAGCGCCGCCCGCACCATGTAGAGTCCGATCAGCGCCCGCTCCCCGTCGGAAAGCCGATCAAAGAATAGAAGCGTTGGCTTGTCCGCCTCATTTTCGAACCGAAGCTGAAGTGCCTTCGTGTTCATCCCGGCATCCACCAGCTTGAACGATCGAAAGTCCGGCCAGACCTCCTGCAGCGCATCCCGCAGCGCGTCGGTCCACTGCTGCTCTTGTGCCAGTGAGCGATACCACGACGTAAGGTTCGTTATGGACAAGTCCGGATGCCGCGTCTCGGCTTTGCTCTCCCTCTCCATGCCGCGCGGATTGGGGCGAAGAATCAACAGTTTCGCGATCTCATCTTGGAATAGTTCCAGCTTGGCGAGTTTGACGCTGCGCGGTTCAATGGCCGCCAGCGCCGCTTGTCGCCAGTCAAGCGGGAAAGAGGCTTTCGTACCATCGGCCTTTTCGAATTCCACGCCTTCCAAGTCCCGTTTGAACAGCAGCCTTCCGTCGCAATCGGCCTGTTCCTTGATGATCCGGGGCTTCTCGAAATCCGCCTTCTGCTCAACGTGCAGTACGTAGTCGAAATCATGCCCGTCCACTCTCAACCCGAGTTCGAATTCCTCGACAGTGCTGTCGAGCCATTCGGTGAACTCCAGTTCACGGACGTCTAGCTCGCCCGTCCCGCCGAGCAATGCGTCACCGGTCCCGAGGTTCCGCAGCAAGCGCAGCACATCGAACACCGAGCTTTTGCCCGCGCCGTTGGGTCCGCACAATACGGCAAACGAGTCAAACTCCGCTTTGAAATTCACCAGGCAACGGAAGTTGTTCACATACAGTCGTGTGATCATGCCAATATCCTATATCGGTTCCGAGTGTACGTCGACCATTCCCGTGGCGGTGGCGCCAGTCGCAGTGGTAGTAGAAGCTGCCGGTCTTCTTGAGCACGCGAGCAAGCTCGACGCAGCGCGGGCGCATGTAGTCGATGTAGGCCTGCGTGCTGGCGTGGCGGTCTTCGAACGCCCGCTTCTCCTTGGTCTCGCCCCAGAAGACCTCGTAGTTGCGGTTGCTGTTGAACGGCGGGTCGATGTAGATCAGGTCCACGCAAGCATCGGGCAGCTTGGCGAGTTGGTCCAGGCAGTCGCCGCAATACACGATGCGCGTATCGAGCAGCGCCGACGGCCGCGCCGCGCACTTCGGCGGCGCGGCAGGCTTCGCGGGCCGTGCTTTCTTTGACGGACGTTTGCCGGCCATAGCGGACAGTGTACGCAAGCAGGAGGCAAGACGGCAAGGCGATGAGGAACACCGGCTGCAAACCTTGCTGTTACCCACATTCCCCGGATCGGCCGAGACGCGCCGAAAGCCTTGTCCTGTAGGGACATCTGAGCGTAGCCCAGCACGAAGTGCTGGGAATACGGCCACCCCGGACGAAGCGAGTCCCGTAGGGACGATTGAAAGCCGTCGGTTCAGTCGTCCCTACGGGACTCGCCGTCGTTTTCAACGCGCGGTTCCCAGCACTTCGTGCTGGGCTACATTCAAAACATCCCTACGGGATAGGCCCGAGGAGAATGTGGGTAACAGCAAGGCTGCAAACCGGTGCCACATCCTGAACCCTGAACCCTACGTCCGCCACGGGGGGCGGACGCTACACTCTGAACCCTCGGTCAAATTGGCGTCTTGGCGTCTTGGCGGTTCAGTTCAGCGATTCTCTATCAGCCGTGGTAACCGATCAGCCGGCCGAAGTTCGGGCGGCGGACTTCACGGTTTTCGCCGACCATCGTTGGACGCGCGAAGCTCCCGATGGGGCCGCGTCGTCGAGTGTAGTGCACGATGCGCGGCTGTGGATGGTGCAAGCAACGAGCAGTGATCGCTTCGGGCTCGAAGACGATTTCGAACAGCGAGCCCATCGAGACTTCAAATCGGTCGCAGGTGTTCAGGACCAGCCGCTCCGGGTCGTTGGCCGGCCACCAGCCGAAGTGCGGCAGATACAGGGCCGTGCGAATGATCGACAGCAGCGGCGAGGCATGGCCGAACACCGCCGCACGGGGTTCGTCGCGCCTGAGCCAGCGTGCCAGCCAGCGCGCGCTGCGTTCGTTGACTTGATAGAGCTGCTCGGTGTGGTGCCACTCTTTCAGGTCGCTATCGACTTGTACCGGCAAGTTCAAAGCGTCGGCCGCCAACGCGGCGGTCTGCAAGGTGCGCGCCAGTGGCGAAGCGTACAACGTCGTCGGCGAGAGGCGGCGCAGCAGCGGCACGACCTGCTTGACCTGGTGGATGCCGATGCTTGAGAGCGGCGGACCGGGCGGTTCGTCCACGGCTTTGCGCTGCGAATATTCGGGCAAGCCGTGCCGGATCAACAGTAGCCGCCGGGTTTGCGTCATGGTGCTTTCAGTCTCGTTTTCCGCGTCTCTCGGCTGTCGCTGTCCGGTTGCGTGGTTGGCGGCTGCGGTAGCATCTTTATGCCGGGCTGCAAACGTACGCGCACCTCCTCGACCAGCCGCTGGGGGTCGGCGTGGACGCTCTCGGCGGCGAGCCGGCCGCTCTTTAGATCGTCCAACACCCGGCGGAGTCCGCGGGCCATCCGCTGGAATGCGGCCGGCAGCCGTGGATCGTACCCGGGTCCGGGGTCGTAGCGCCAATCGCCGTCCGTTAGCACCAGTTGGGCGCGGTGTACCGGTATTCGCTCATCGATGGTGAACGTGACGGTTGCCGTGTCGCCCTCGACACGTTCGTCGACCAGCTCGACATAGCGGCTGAAGATATCCAGATGGGCACCCCACTGTGATTGATCGATCGACTGCGACAGTCCGAGCGCGAACTCATCGCGAACGTAGTTACACAACAATTTGTTGGCGTGCAGAAACTCATCGACCGCCATCAACGTCTTGACGACCTCATGGACCCGCTCGGGCACGATCAATTCGTTCAAGACCTGGTAGGAGCCGCTGTCGCGGGCGGCGATCACACGCTCGATCGTGGCGCGTGGCGAGCGAACATTTGCACTATCCGGCGGCGACGTTCGTTCACAAGCCGAACAACCCAAGCCGACGGCGGCCAGGAGCAAGAGCCGTGATTGCGTTGAACCTCTGGGGAATGTCAATGGTTACCTCGCCCCTTTCGCACCGGCGGCTTCGAGCTTGAGGGCCTTGGCCGGATCAAGTCGGCAGAGTCGCGCGAAGACCTCGGCGTTACGTTTGACGTCTTCCGGCGTAGGTTTGGGTTTTGCCTTTCGCAGGCAGGAATAGAGATCGCCGAGCGCCCGGGCGGCCAGGTCGGGTTCCCATTCCTCGAGCTGGTACTGCTCGATCACGGATTCGAGCCCCTCGAGCAGCGACCCGGCCAGTGCGAGTTTGTTCATGTCCAGGCAGAAACCCGCCAACGCGAGCTGCGCCCGGAAGCGCTGGCGGCGGCCGGCTGATTCGTCCATGGCTCGCGAGAGACGCGCGACCGCGTCCTCGCCCTTCGCTTCGGCCAGCAGCTTGCGGGCCTCGTCGATGGCTTTTGCGAGCGCGTCGCCCCCCGCCGCTCCGCCGCCGCCGCCGCCACCCCCGAACTGTCCGGCAACCTCGTTCAGCCAGGCTTTGGTGGCGCCGTCGGCAAACGGGGTGCCGTCCTTGAAGGTGAGATTGAAGATCTCCGGGAGACGTCCTTGTAGGGCGACGGTTTCGAGCGCGACGGCGTCGTGGGCCGCCTTGAACGCCGGGCCCTGCCCGTTGGCCGCCAAAGCCACATACCGTTGCATATCCAGCCAGAGGGGCGTGGTGGCGAACTGTCCCTCGGCGTCGGTCAGTAACTGCGGCCAATTCCCACTCGACGCGAGGTTCTCAAAGAATTGACGGCGCGCCGGCGGGGGACCCGGGATGATGCCGTCCTTGGGCGGAGCGGCGAGCCCGCCGAAGTGCACCGCCCGCATCAGCCGATACCCGCGCGCGTCCTTGTTGTCCTGGGCAAGCAGATACTTCGCAACCTTCACCACCGCCTGGACGGCTTGGGTGGCGGAACTGAATGTGTCCGGGACAGCGGCGGCGACAGGAGCGGCGGCGGGCGCCGCCGGTGCCGCGGCGGGGGCGCCTTCCGTCGGCGCGGGCTCTGCTCCGACCAGCGGGCCGACCTTCTCCTTAAGTGCCTTAAACGCTCGCACTATGGGCAGCATGTTGGGTGTGTCCGGTTGCGAGGCAAACGCCGTCGCCACCGCCTCATCGAGTTTGGCAACCGCGTCGGCACATGCGTGCACTGCTTCCTTTTCGTTGTCGGTCGGATGTTTCGCGGCTTGCCCCGCTTTCAGCTCGACCAGCGGCAGGATTTTGTCGGCGATGTATTGCAGCGCGTTATATCGCCCGTGCGGCGGCTTGACCTTGGGGAAGCAGCCTTCCCAAAAAGTTGTCAGGAATTCGCGATAGGCCTCGAAGGCGGCGGCCAGGCCGGCGTAACCCTCGTTCTCGAACAGCCCGAGGGTCAGATACGTCATCACCAGCAGGTCTTTGGACTTGGTTTTGAGAATCTCGGTGGCTAGCTCGACGACGACGTTCCACTCGACTTCCTCCCCGGTCAGCGCGCCGATGCGGTCCATCTGCGCTTGGAGGCTTTCGAATATTTCCTCGTAACGAACCGGATCGCCCACCGGGGCGGCTTCACTGATCGGCTCTTTGCCCAGGGCCACGATTTGCTCATGCCGCTCGCTGTCCATGCCATGTCCTCCCTCGATTTGGGTCCGCGCCTCCACGATGTGTACAGGCTGTGCCCGCTCGGCCGCCACAACCGCTCATAACAATAGAAGGATCGGCGCGTTTCGGCAACGGTGCGGATCAGAGTTCGGGGTTCGGAGTAACGTCAGTGGCTTTGGCACGCTGTCATTCCGAGCATTTCACCGGCGTTGCCGGCCATGGGTGAAAGAAACTACTTTTAGAAAGTACGCGTTTAGCCTTCTGATAGTCCCGGAGGGACGAAAGATAGTAGCCCAGGGCGTGAGCCCTGGGGTAAGGGAGCGTATTGTGCCGAAAGCCCCGGAGGGGCGGCAGAGACGCGGCGCGTGTCGGGAACTCTCTGTCGCCCCTCCGGGGCTC
>JAUWNI010000195.1 GCA_030612705.1 Phycisphaerae bacterium
CGCGACATCCACTGGGCTCACACCTCTCAACAATCCGAAATCCACAATCTGCAACCCCCAAGCGCGACGCCCGCCCCCCGTGGCGGACGTCGGGTGGCGAAATATTTCTACATTCTACGTCCGCCACGGGGGGGACGGACGCTACACGACTTTCGCGGCGGACTACTACGGCTAATCCATAGACATCGCGAAATTCCGTGAGCTGTTCGTGGGGGGCGGGGCGTCCGCGCGTTTAGATTGACGGAAGGCGACTGACCCGGCCCGGGAGCGGGTGTGAATGAGTGTGACCGGCTTGACGTACGACGTGGTCATCGACAGCGGCGCGTCGGCGGACGATGCTACCGCCGTGGACGCCGCCTTTGACCGCTGCAAGCGCTCGATTTACCGCTATATCGTGGTCCGCGTGGGCGATGTGCACCTGGCGGACGACCTGATGCAGCAATTGTGGCTGCTAGCGCGCACGAGCAACGCCGATGTTCCTGATAACGAACTCGAATACTGGCTGCGGGGCATCGCGAAGAACCTGGTACGCACGCATTGGCGCCGACAGGCCCGACGGCCGGCGAGTCTGCCGCTGGCCGATCCCGGATTGGCGGGTGAGTTGGCGGATCGATTGGCCGGTGAGGAACTGCCGCCGGAAACGCTTCAGCAAAAGGAAGTCCGCGATCAATTGTTGCTGGCGATCACCGAGCTGCATAGTGACGAGCAGGAATTGATCGTCGAGCACTACTTTCACGGCCGACCGCACGCCGACCTCGCCGCGGAATACGGCCTGAGCGCGCGCGGCGTGGAAGGGCGGCTGTATCGAGCCCGCCAAGCGCTTCGGGACAAGCTAAAGCACTTGTCGTAGCTTCGCAGGCCGAGGCCTGAAACAAGGGATTGCCGAAAAGGACTCGAACCATGGCCGACCAGGAAAATCGCGAAGACCGGTTGGCGGATCGAAACCTGCGAATGATCGGACAGCGGCTGGCACTGCCCGCCGATCCGACGCCGCTACAACAGGCCGCCTGGAAACAGACGCCGACACAGCCGCGCATTGTGCAGCTCGACGACCACCCGTCCTTCCCCGAGCGAGGCGTGCGCTTTGTTCGACGACATCGTTTCCTGACGATCGCGACGTCCGCCGTCGCGGCGTCGATCGTGTTGGCGGTGCTGCTGGTTACGCCGCACGGCGCGATTGTCGAGGCGAGCATCATCTTCAACAGTCTGCGCCAGACGCTGCTCGACGGTTTCCAAGTGACGTTCGAGAACATCGGCGACGACGGTGTGTACGTCGACGGGCAGGTGGTTGTGGTTCTTCGGCCGGCGAGAGGAGCCGATCCGCGCGTGGTCGGCGTGATGGATCCGTCGGATTTAGAGGTCGAGTCGGTGTATGCCGAGGTTCATCTCCGTGGTGACGATTCCGACGAGGACAAGGCCGGGCTGGATTTGCAGGCCATCCTGGCACTGAGCGACGAATCGCAGTGGGCGTACCTGAAGATGGCCGGCCTGCCCAACAAAACGCACGAAGATGAGCCGTTGGCGTGGGCGCTCGTCGGTCTGACGGGCGGCGGCCTGTTGCTGGACCTCGATGGGATGCGCGATCTGCTCGACCCGGAGGCCGCGGAAGGTATTGAAGAGGCGGCGTCCGGCCCGGCGCGTGGTGCCGACGACGTCGGCCGGCGGGCCGGACGTGACGCGGCCGGGCCGAACGACATTGCTCAATTGGTGAAAGACTTCCTGATCGGCCGAGCCGGGGCCGAGCAGATCGACCGGATGCTGGTATTGATCGCGCGAACGGCCCGCGACGTCAGCTTGGCGGAGGTCAAGCCCGGTTTGCACGTGTTGACGGTGCGCGAGTTCAAGCTCGACGCCGTCGCGGCCGACGACGCCGCCCAACTGGCAGACATGACGTTGGAAGTAACATACCGCGAGGGCAGCGGGATCGCCTCGGCGGTGCTCGAACACATCGGCAAGTACGACGGCACGCTCCGCCTCTCGCCGATCGACGGCTACCTCGACCGGAGCTGGTTCAACAAGCGGAACGTGATTCGGCCGGGCGTGACGACCGTTTGGGACATGTCGTCGCTGAAGCCGATGCTTAAGCGCGTGCTCGACCTGGACGATTGATCCTCCCGGACACAGATGTTGCGTAGCGGAAAGTGCGGCGGCCCGGTCGGATCACATTGCCGTGTTTTCGTTGTCCGCGTCTGGTTCGGGAAACTCACCCGAGACCGTGCCGAGCTTGTGCAGCGCCAGCCACGCCGCCTTTTGCTCGGCTTCTTTCTTGTTGGGGCCCCAGGCACCGGGAAACTGCTGCTTGCCGATCGTGACCGCGATCTCGAAACACTTGGCGTGATCGGGACCCTTTTCGTCGAGCAATTCATACACCGGTGTCGCGCGCAAACGACGCTGGGCGTGCTGCTGCAACTGCGATTTGAAGTTGTACTGGTGGTCGGAGCGCGCGGCCTTGTGGATTTCCTCCTCCATCTGCGTGAGAATGAAGTCACGGACCGGTTCGAGCCCGCCGTCGAGGTAAATCGCGGCAATGATCGATTCGAGTACGGCGGCGGCGAGCGAACGCGGCAAATGGTCGCCGGAATCCATCCCCTGACCAAGCGTCAACGCCTCGGGCAGCCGCAGTTTCTCGGCGACCCGGGCACAGATTCGCCGCGAGACGACCGCCGACTTGATCTTGGTCAGGTCACCTTCGAGCGCGTTGGGCAGGCGCTCGTAGAGATCCTGGCAAATAACCAGGTCGAGGACGGCGTCGCCGAGAAATTCGAGCCGTTCGTTGCTGTCGCGGCGCAAGTCGGCCGAGGAGGCGTGTGTCAGGGCCGCTTCGAGCAGGGAAATATCGCGGAATTCGTAGTTCAGGCGCTCCTGGCACTGGCGGAGCAAGGTGGAATCTTTGGGCATAATAAACAGGCCTACAATACTGGCCGGCGTCGCAAGGCGTCCCGCGGTCGGGGGCGCGTTGCGTCAGCGGCCGCTGGCAATCCAGCACGTTAAACATCTTTGCCATCGTTCGACGACGGTAAACAACGACCAGTATACCATACATATCGGCAGGAAAGTGGTGCGGGAATGAAATTTCGTAAGCGGTTGCGGAAGGCATGACGGCATAGGTGGCTTACGATCAGAGCCCCTGGCGTCATGCACCCGATCGGCTAGTGCTGTGTTGCACGTGGAATGTCCTCCAGGCCACCATCGGTCGACGGCTGACGATACCGGGCCGCTCAAACCGGGTCATACACGCTCACCGGAAGGACACCCTCGATCAGCCGATTCTCGGCGTCGTAGGCGTACTCGAACGAGCCGTCCTCGATCAGGTTCTGGTCCTTGTCGTAGGTGAACGACTCGGTCGGCGTGTTGGGGTCGTTCGGGTCGTTGATCGAGTCATAGAGGTTGAGGGTGTTGGGGACGTAAGGCGTGTTGGGATCGCTCCCGAGCTTGAACCAATCCCAGTTGCCGGCTGTGTCGAAGACGAACTGCCGGTGGTAGCTCGAATCCTCGTTGGTCGTCGAGGGCGGGCTGGTGTTGTTGTAGTGTTTGGCCTTGGTCCGCTTGTTGCGGTTGTTGTAGCTGAAGGCATCATGATGATCGTTGGCGAACGCCCCGAAGGACGCGTCGCCCTCACGTACCACCGAGCCGGCCCGGCCGAGATCGTCGTAGGCGTAGGTGTACTTCGAGACGATGTTGTTCGGGTCGTTCGGATCGTCGCCCCAGATGTTCTTGACCTCGGTTGGCACGTCGCCCTCGCCGAGCGCCCATGAATGAACTGATCCACACTAATTGCGAGTGAATTACGAGTGGCGCTCATCACCGAAGCGCCGCGCACTGTGTCCGGATCGAAGCGCCAAGCCGTTCTCGGAACCGATCGCCCGCAACCCTGCGCAGGGGCGGCTTTTTCAACAACCCCACTGGCCCTATGCATCCGCAATTATTCTGTCGGCTCTCCCGAGTGCTTCAGCTCTACTTCCTGAGCTGGCAAGCGCTCGGCAGAATCACATCGCACCTCCATTCGCCCAGGCTCAGGGGCGACCACGCGACTGCTCATGACCAGACGGATTACCCACTCACTCCGATGACCACAGGGCGACAGGTATATTGCAAGCGACACTTCCCAGTCACGGCCTTTCAGTCTCGACATCCGACTGAAGCTCTCTCTCGCGAGAGAGTAGATCTCCGCCAGTTCCACGTCTGTCGGGCCAGGGAAAATGCCTGCAGGGAGGCCCTCTCCCAGAAGACCGACGCCCAGTATCGAGTAGCGTCTGACTTCCGCTCGCGCGGGCGGGTCGAAGCTTGTGTCAACTTGGCCGACTTTGCCTAGGGCGCCCAAGACTTCAGTTTCGCTTTGATAGCACATACTGTCCGTGACCTGCATGATACTTGCACAGTGAATGAAGACCATTCGCACAAGTTCATCGAGGGTGGGTTCTGAGCGCCGCCCCTCGGGGTCGGTTATTCGCATTCGCGTTACCGTCGGCGGCCGCGCCCGCTGTTCGCGCGAACGCTCGACCTGCATGCCATCCGGATGTTTACACGACAACGTCATGAGTGAGAAACACAGTATCAGGTTGATACGCTTCATGTTGTTGCCTCCTTGAGTCTCATTAGATAGCCGCGTCGATGGTTGAGTGTACACACATGCCGGGCACTGCCGGGTAGCGTATGGTCATCCTGGACCGCCGGTTGTGGGCTCAAGCATGAACCGACCGGTCGCCCCGGTTGACCGCGATCTCTACGCCTCGCCCTCGCCAATTGGATCCTGGCTCACATCCGAACACTCCCCCTTTTCGATGTTCACGACCGCATCAAGCGTCCCGATGAACCATATGGTGCAGACGGCAGTGAAGTGTGTATAAGAAAACGGCTGGTCGTTCACAGTGATGATCAGCCAGCCATATGTGTTTTCGCATACGGACAGGGGGGCGCACGTATCAATAGGAGGACGTTCTTCTTGCAACTCGCTCGCCAGTCGTCCTTGGGCAAAAGACGCGGCGAGCGCACAGATCCAGTTATCCGGTTCGTAGGAGACATCCGTTATTCGTACGTCTTCGATTCTAAACGTGAACTTGAGGCAATCTCGTTTGCCCCCCAGGGCAGCTTTGAGGTAACCGGGCGGGTCGGGGGGGGCGAAAGGTACCTCGACACGAGCGCCTGGAACGGGCGCTGCCCCGCCGCCAATCCTCCGGGCCAAGCGCGGCAAGTAGCAACCGCAATCCGCCGCGCAGTACAACCCATCGCAAGCCGTATCCGCGTAATCGAACTCCTCGTCGAAGTACATCGCCCGGTAGCGCAGCGGGTTGTCGGCGGCGTAGGTGCCGGTGTTGCGGACGGTGTCGCCGCGGGTGTCGTAGACGTACTTGGCGTCCACGCTGCCGTCCGAGCGGTCGAGCAGTTGCGCGACCGAGCCGGTGCCGTTGTTGAAGCAGACGTAG
>JAUWNI010000178.1 GCA_030612705.1 Phycisphaerae bacterium
TTCAGTCCGCCCGGCGCCGCGCGGAGTAAAATTTTCCCTTCCCGAAGGACCGGGCGGACTGAAGTCCGCGGCTCTTCAGGTATTATCACGGCCTCGAAAGAAACACTACCCATCAAATCAACTTTGACAAAGCACTAACTCACGCCTCGATGCCTTTGACTAACAGTTCGGGCCAGGCGAAGTTCGAGAAGATTCCGCCGGTATGGATGAACACGGCTGGTCGCCGCGTGCCGAGCCAACCTTCGCGGACACCGTCGAGCAACGCGCAGAAGGCTTTGCCGGTGTAGACGGGGTCGAGCAGGATGGCTTCGGTGCGTGCGAGGAGTCGAATAACGTCGATCGCGGCTTGATACGGAATCGCATAGCCGTCACCGATGTAGCCGTCGATGAATTGGAGACCCGCCTCGTCGAATTCGGTCGGCAACTCGAACTCGGTAATCGCGCCCCGAGCCAGCTTCTCGATTACGTGTGTATGATGGACAACATCGTCGCTGACCGGCACGGCCCAGAGGTTCCAATGCTCGAGCTGGTGAATCCACTGGCCCAGCAACATGCCGGCGTATGTCCCGCCCGAAGAAATCGGCAGGATGATGTCGCACTCGCCGACATCCGCCTGATGGAGTTGGTCGGCCAACTCAGCCGCGGCCCGGATATAGCCCCAGCAGCCGAGCGGCTCTGACGCTCCCGCCGGCGTGAAACGCGGCTTGTGACCGGCGGCTTCAAGCCTGACCAGTACGTCAGCCACGATACGATCGCGCTCGGCGTCGTACTGCTCACGCGAGTACGCACTAACCTCCGCACCAAACAGCACGTCTAACAAATGATTACCCCGCGGCAAACCGTCCGGCGGCTCGGGACGCAATAGCAGGTGGCAACGCAGGCCGACCTTCGCACAAACCGCCGCCGCGGCCCGGCAATGATTGGATTGCGGCGTCCCTTCGGTCACGAGCGTGTCACAGCCGGTGGCCAAGGCATCGGCGGCAACGTATTCAAGCTTGCGGACTTTGTTTCCGGAAACTTCAAGCCCGGTCAGGTCGTCGCGTTTGAGCCAGATTTCCGCACCGCCCAGCTCGCGTTCCAATCGTTCGAGGCGCACGAGCGGCGTGGGGCATTCGGCAAGGACGATTCGTTTGGGATGCTTGACGGGCATAAACTCATAGTACCATCAGAAGGCCCCAAACAAAATGTCAAGGCGCTTTGTTGCGTGGTAGGCGCGGACAGCCGCTAGAATGCCACGGAGTTCGAGAGCATGATTGGTTGGTCCAGGAGGCTGATAGTGGTAAAAATCCACACACGCGAGACGATCCTGCCACTCCTCGGCATCTACTTGGCGGCAACCGTCTTCATGGCCGGTTGCACAGCAAATCGTCCGGCAACCAGCGAAATCGCCATACGCAGCGCGATCGAGCACTACACGGCGGCGGGTTCCGAGCAACTCCGGACTACCGACGAGACCTTCGCCAACGCCGCGCCGCCGACGCCCCACGTTTTTTCCTGGGCTATTGATAATGCCCCGGCGATAAGCGAAACCGATTTCACGTTTCCGTACTACACGCTCGGGATGATGCCGCAAGAAAGTGCGGACGTGCCGGAATCGCAGCCGACAGCGGTTGCGGACGTTCCGGGCGACTATTGGCGAAAGGACCTCTGGCACCAGATGGGCCACGAAGCCAAGGCCTTCGGCACCCACGACCTCTGGCGCGGCTTCAAAACATCCTTCTGGGATCTTGAAAACGCCTTGCTGCTGACCGCCGCCATGGGAACCAGCGTCACGATTCGCGAGACCGGCGTCGACGGTACCATCCGCGGCCGGATCCACGGCCACCGCCAACTCGGCGACGGGGGCGAGGTCATCCAGATTCTCGGCAACCCCGCCACGCACTTTGCCGGTACTGGCATATTCTGGCTCACCAGCGCGCTGACCAAGGACGCGGAACAACACGAAGTATCCCGCGCCCTGGCCCAAGCCCTCGCCGTCACCGGCATCACAACGGCGGGCCTCAAATTCGCCGCCGGAACCCGCAAACCCGACGGCGACCGCCACGGCTGGCCCAGCGGGCACACCTCCAGCACGGTCGCGGTCGCCGCTGTGCTCAATGAGTATTACGGGCCGTGGGCGGGCATCCCGTGTTTCGCCTTGGCCGGGCTGGTCGGCTACGAACGGCTCGATTCGCGTGAGCACGATCTCTCCGACGTTGTTTTCGGCGCGATGCTCGGCTACGTCGTCGGCACGTCGATCGCCCGCGACGAGAAGGCACGGTTCCCGGAACTGTTCGGCATGACCGTCGTACCATTTACGGACATCGAAACCGGTGCGTCGGGCCTGGCACTGATGAAATCGTGGTAAATCATGTAGCACAGCCGCCCCCGGCTGTGGAGGCTCGGCCGGCGAGGCGCCGGCGCTACATGGTATCCTACATTGTTAACGGCCGATTTCTTCGCGGTTCGCGAAGATTTTCGTTGCGTGGGTGGCCCGTCGATTCAGCGGCGGGGGACACGAATGGGGGGTCGATTCGTGTCCCCCACGGCTAAAGCCATGGGCCACCCGATCCCTTGGCCCCTCGGCCCCTCAGCCCCTTGGTCCCTTTTGTTGCGGCCAAAGGCCGCGCTGTGTATACGAGATTTTGCATGACTGCCACAACCGTGGAAAACCCGCGAAGAATCAAACGGCGTTGGCGCCGGCTGCGTCTCGGCGTTTGGCTGCTGGTCATTGTCTGGCTCGCGCATTTCGCCTATATCCGCATCACAACACCGACGGCGGCGGTAAGCCGGCAGACACCGCAAACGACAGCCCTCGTCGAGGAACAGGCCGATGAACTCGCCGAGCTGATTCGTTCTCTGCCCCCCGTGCCGGCGCCGACTTCAATCCCGCGGGGGTTTTATACTCCCTGGGCCGATGTTGCCCTGGCGGCGGGTTTGCTGGATGAGTGGGCGCCCGATCCGAACAGCTCACAAGCCAACGCGATAAAGTACATCAACACTCCAACGACCGGTAAAGCACTGGACCGGATTGTGGCATTGTGCGCTCAGCGCCAAAAAGCGTCCGAGGAAAACCATGCGCCGACGCGAACGCCACAATCTCCGTCACCAGTTAGCGTTTCGGAAGCCGAGTACCTCGAGGCGTTCTCCGCCCTTGCATTTCGAGCGCGTTATCGCGTTGCGGAAAAACACGATCCGGCCGGTGCCATGGATGATCTGCGCGCCGCGTTGAGACTCCACATAATGTTGCAAGAGTGCGATCAAACGAGCACGTGGTGGTTAGATCAGGCTGGATTACTGGTCCAGCGCGAATTCGGCTGTCTTATCCAGGAAGTCGACCTGCCGCCTCCGCTCGCCCGCGAAATGGTCACTTTCCTGAAAGATGAGTTGCCGTTCTCCGTCACCGACGCGATGATCCGTGCCGCGCGGGTCGAACAGCAGATCGATCTCCTCCTCGATCGTTACTACACGGACGACGGACACGGTGACGGCTGGCTCGTCCTCAGCGCGACGACCGACAGGTCCCCTTGGGCCTACGGACCGCGACCAACATCCCGCGGTCGTTTCTGGAACGTGTTTTCTCCCCTGTTCAGCAGCCGCAAGGACATCCGGGCGAAGCTCACGAGAGTGAGGGAAGATTTTCGACAACTCGGCACGATGGATTACGACGAAACGCAGCGTTTTCTCACAACCCAGCAACAATCTCCACGCGCATCGAGCGTTCTTAACGGCCCGTTGATGCAACTAACGCAGGGCATCGACATATACAGCTTTGACGGAGTTTTTAGTTGTGTGATGCGCCGGCACGCGCTTGTGGTCATGCTGGCCCTGTCGGCATACCGGCATGAGCACGACACCTATCCCGATACGTTGGATGCCTTGTCGCCCGCGTATCTAACCGAGATCCCGCTCGATATCGTTACTCGGCAACCATTCAGCTACGAGAGGGTGTCGGATGTGGAATACAAACTGGGCCCGGGCGGGAACGAAAGCCTCCCAGACGATCTATACCAGCAGTCGTGGATGTCACGGCTCGGCTACCAGTCCGATTCGTACCTGCCACGGCGAATCTCCAAACAGCCATGACCGACACTCCCGCACAATCCCCGCCCGCCCGCGACGAGTCTCAGCAACTCGTCCCGCGGTCATGGCCGCCGGCCGATCCGATCGAACCGGTCACGCCCCGGCGCATCCACTGGCTGCTGGCTCTGCCGGCGACAATCCCCGCGATGCTCTTTCCGCGACGCCTGGGGCCGCACCTGGCGAATTCGAGCTGGGTCGCCGCGTACCTCATCCACTTTTCGATGGCCTTGATTGCGTTCGGCGTGATCTACGTCTGCGCGTTCGAGCAGGGCAACTTCTTCACCGAGGATGCCCAAGTCGATATCTTCGCGAATCCACTCATAGAACTGCGACGGGCCTTGGCGGCGGTGGTGTTGCTTTTCTTCGGCGCTCTCAACGGGTGGCCCGAAGTCGCCGCGGCGCTGTTGGTAACAGTGATGATCGAAGCCGCGATCTGGGTAGCGGCATTGCTGCTGATACCGCTGTACGCGGCCGGTGAGGGACGCCGACGTACATACCTGCGAAGTGTGAAGCTGCTCCTGTGGAGCAGTGCGTGCCAAGTGCCGATTGTCTGGTTATTCACACGCCTAGGGTTGAAATTGCAACTCTTTAACCATGACGCCTGGCCATTCGCGCTGCTGGCAGCGCTTGAGTTGTGGTGGCTGGCGGTGCTCATTCGGCTGGGCGGTCGCTACGGCGGACCGAAGGAAGGGCCGCGTTGGCAGGATCGACAGCCACGTTGCGAGGCGTGCGGCTACAGCTTGATCTCGCTACCGCTGGAAGGCCGCTGCCCGGAGTGCGGCGCGCTGGTGGCTGATTCGCTGCCCGAACGTCGTCAGCCGCCGGCATTCGCCGCGGCACGGGGGTTGCCCGGGCGCTGCGTCGGATTTGCACATACAACGTGGCAGGCGCTTTTCCTCCGGCGTTTTGCCAAACAGGTGACGATCTGGGGCCACCACCGGGCGGCGCGGAATTATGTCCTATTAATCTGTGTGTTGTTCGGCTTGATCTCTGCTGTTACATATCTTGGGATTTACCGGGTGAATGAGGGGGCTTTCTTGGTAATACCGTGGCCGGATGAGAATGCCTCCAGCTCCGATATCGTCTCGTTCATCTTGTGGGAATGCGAGTTCCTGGCCGAGGCTTTTCTGGTCGGCATCGGCATCGGGTTGAGCGTGTTGGCGTGGCTGTTGCTGCTCGGATTGTTCTTCTGTCGCTTCGGCTTTCGCGACGTCGCCGACCGGATCGTGATTTTGTGCTACTCGACGGGGTGGCTGTTCGTACCGCTGTTTCTGGGAATCGTCGGCATCTGCGCGGCGTATGGCATCATCGAACTTTGGGGGCCGTTTGGAGAATTACACATCCCAGAAGTCGGCTGGATCGATTACGAAGCCGCGATCTGGCTGGGGTGTCTGTTACCCTCTATTGTGACAGATACTGTAGCGAGCTTTCGGCGAATACGCACAATGCTACGCCACACGCGCTTCGCCAACGCCTGATCGACGTCATCCCGCGGGTTGCGAGGTTAAAACCGGCACGGCGATCCGCTCGAGCAAATCGCCGAAGCCGATGAACAGCGCCAGAATCAGCACGATCCCGCAAAGCGAGACCGCCGTCCCGTACTTGACCAGGTCGCGCGTGCTGATCGCGCGGGTCGCGAACGCGATCGCGTTCGGCGGCGTGCTGATTGGCAGGCTCATCGCCAGCGACGCGGCAAATGCGACGCACAAGGCTCCCAGAACGGGCGAGATCGCGGTGATCGCGGTCACGATCGGGATCAGCAGGTTGGCCGCCGATGTGTTGCTCATGAAGTTCGACACGAGTGCCGTGAGCAGGACAACCATGATGATAATCAGCACGCTGGGAATGTGCCCAAACGGAATCTGCCGAATAATCACATCCGACAAGCCCGAGGCGCTAATCGCCACGCCGAGCGTCATCCCGCCCGCAACCAGGATCAAGATATCCCAATCGAGCCTCTTCAGGTCATCGCGATCGATGATCCCGAACGCGGTGAATATGGCGATCGGCAGCATCGCCACCACCGCCGTCGGAATGTGGTGCAGCGGTTGGCTGAGCCACATCAAAATCGTGACCGTAAATGTGATCACGACAACCGCCAGCCCCGGCGTGACCACCAGCTTCTTGGGAAACGTGATTTCAAGCCGATCTTTCCGCGGCGGAAACATCAGCAGCAACACGCCCCACAAAACCAGCAACAGCACCGCCGCCACGGGAACACCGATCATCATCCAGCGCAAAAATGAAACCGGGTGACCCAGATTGGCGAGCATGCTCGCGGCAACCGCGTTCGGCGGCGTACCGATCACCGTGCCGATCCCACCGATATTGGCCGCGAACGGCACCGCCAAAACCAGCATCTTCCTGAGGTTGTCACGCTGGTCCAGGTGCAGAAAGAAGGGGTTCAAGATGGCGATCATCATCGCCGTCGTCGCCGTGTTCGACATGAACATCGAGAACAACCCCGTCGTCAGAATCACGCCCAGCAGGACCATTTGCGGGCGTGTGCCGAACGGCGTGATGAACGCCCGGGCCAGTTGCGAATCGAACCCGTGCTTGCCGGCTCCCCGTGCCAGCACAAACCCCCCGAAAAACAGCACGAGAATCGGACTGGCGATCGGATTCAGGAATATCCGGTAACTGTCGATGCGGCCGTTGTCCGTGGTGATTGGGGTGTCCGGATGCCCAAGCAGGTATACGCAAAGCACGATCACCATGATCGCGGTGGCATACGGCGGTATCAGTTCGGTAATCCAAAGAGTCGCCGCCATGGCAAAGATGACCAGGCAGGTCCGCGACGCCGCATCCAGCCCGGGAATCGGCAGCCAGCCGGCGGTGATCGACAATGCGAGGAGAAAAAACGTCTTGGCCGCGGTTTTCCAACTGAGATTGATGACCAAACGCTCGCGGGTGAATTCAATCTTTAACGGGGAAATCATGGCAATGCTCAAATCGGTCTGAAGTTCGGTAACGCCAGCCGCGTTACGGGGAGAAACAGCATACACCCTTTGCCCCCGCGCGAGAAGTGGAAACCGATCCGTCCTGCCTTCATGTGCCCGGCGGGCGTCGGCGTGGGCCCATGTCGATTGCGGATTGACGATTGACGATTGTGGATTGCACTGTCTCCCCCGCGACATCTACTGGGCTCACACATCTCATCAATCTGAAATCCACAATCTGCAATCCCCAATCGAGACGTCCGCCCCCCGTGGCGGACGTC
>JAUWNI010000201.1 GCA_030612705.1 Phycisphaerae bacterium
GGGGGGGGCCCGGGGGGGCCCCCCCGGGGGGGTGGGGGGGGCCCACCACCCCGGCCGGGGGGGCCCCTGACCGTGCCACCCCCCGCTGAAACACTTTCGTTCTCTGTCTCTTGGCGCACTTGGCGCTCTTGGCGTCTTGGCGTCTTGGCGGTTTGGCGTCTTGGCGGTTTCTAGCGTTGTAGTACTAACCTCTAAAAAATCGACGCTGGAAATCCCCAAGTGTCGATAATAAAAAATGGTGGAGTTTTTAGCGAACGAATGTGGAACTCAAAGCCCAACCGACCATTAAATAAGGTGGAAACAGGACTCGGTTTGCGAAAGCCGATTGGCCCTGACGGGCTCTTGGTATTGAATACTTATAGTGGAGGAATCGCGGTCCGAAATCCGCCATAATCCCCAGCGTAAGCGAGTGTAGCCATGCAACTCGAGACAATCCGCGAAAAGTTCCCGATCACACGGAACTATAACTTCCAGAACCACGCCGCCATCGCGCCGATGTCCGCTCCGGCGGCGGAGGCCCTAATCGAGTACGCCCGCGAGATGTCCGAAGCCGCTTACCTGCACGGCACATATTACCGCGCCGCCGACCGCGTCCGCGCCGCCGCCGCCAAGCTCATCAACGCCGACCCCGAAGAGGTCACCTTCGTCAAAAATACTTGTGAAGGCATCAACTACATCGCCAACGGCGTCCAATGGCTCACCCGCGACAACGTCGTCACTACCGCCATGGAGTTCCCCGCCAATATCTATCCGTGGATGGCGCTCGAACAGCGCGGCGTGCGTCTGCTGCGCGTCGAGGATGAGGACGGTCGCATTCCCTTCGATCGCATCGCCGCCGCCATGAACAACCGCACCCGGCTGGTGACAGTCTCCGCGGTGCAGTGGTCCAACGGCTTCCGCATGGACCTTACTCGCCTGGGCGAGCTCTGCAAGGAAAAGGGCGTGCTGCTGTTCGTTGATGCGATCCAGGCCCTGGGCGTCCACCCGATCGACGTCCGGGGGATGAACATCGACTTCCTTTCGGCCGGCGGGCACAAATGGCTGACTTCCCCGGAAGGCACCGGGCTGTTCTACTGCAAACGCGAGCTCTGCGAGCACATCAAGCCGCCCGAGATCGGCTATATGTGCATGAAGCACCCCTTCGAGCACGACCTCTCGAAGTTCGGCTGGCACGAACTCCACGATGACGCCCGCCGCTTCGACAGCGGTGTATACAACCTCGCCGGTATCTGCGCCCTGGGCGCTTCGATCGATTTTCTGCTCGAGATCGGAATCGCCGAGGTGCAGGTGCGGGTCAAGCAATTGACCGACCTGCTGGTCGAAGGGCTGCGTTCGAAGGGCTGGCGCGTACACAGCCCTCGGACGGCGAGCGAATGGAGCGGAATCGTGTCGTTCTCCTCACAGAAACACGACACCGACAAAATCCGCAAGCACCTGCGCGAGGAATTCAAGATTGTGGTGGCCAAGCGGCTGCACCGCCTGCGGGCCAGCCCGCACTTTTATAACTCAACCGAGGAGATTCGGCAGTTGATCGATGCATTACCGCCCGGCTAGACATTTTATGGGAACTCGGCCGTATTCACGCCGCGATTGTGGAGCCGATCGGCGGCAAGCGTACGGCGCTCGAACGATGGGATGAAGCAATGACCGCCTGGACAAATAATGCCTTTGGAAACGATCGACCGCGAGCCTATAATAGGCATAGGAGCAACTATAATCGCGAGCCGCTAAGAGACGGGAAGATGCGAAAGACATTGACGACAGTGCGATGCGTGCCCCGCTTCGGATACGAGCACGCCGAAGTGCGCACCGTCGACCTCGACCTGGTCGACACAGCCGATGAGCGCGAACTGCGGTCCGTCCTGCAAAACTGGTTCGCCCATCGCGGTATCGCCGACGCGGTCTTCGACGTCGCCGCCGACAACAACGGCTTCTTCGCGGTCATCAACGATGAGGTCTATCGGGAAGACTGGGGCGAAGCATTGCTGTAACAATGCCATCGGGATCAACCGTCAACGTCAATCAATGGCCGGCAATTTCGCCGGCCATTTCATTTGAATCGTCGTAAGCATTCAGCGGTCAGCCGAAAGTCGAGCGTTTAGCGACCGGATGTCACAAATAACGTGTTATTGAGAGCAGCGCGGGAACATGACCAAGGCAAGGCACCTGCCCGCCCCACAACGAAAATGGCTGATCGCTGATTGCTGACCGCTGAATGCTAATGAATCCTCTTCACTCCCCATGCTCCAGCCGCCGCAAATTCGCGTTCGGCCCCATTACCAGCATCACGTCGCCCGGCTGGAAAATATAATCGGCAGTGGGGACGGCGTTGAGCACCTCCTGCCCGACGCTGTCCTGCTGCTTAATCAACAAGATGGTACACTCGTAGCGATTGCGAATGTCCAGGCTACCGAGGCTCTTGCCGACGAACCGCCCGGGCACGTGGAATTCGACGATGCTGGTGTTCTCGACCGCCGGAAGCGGTTCCGCCCGCGGGCCGCTACTCACCGTGGAAACCATGCTCGAAGCCATGTCGCGCTTAAACAACTCGGCGTTGTAACGCTCGATCACGTCTTCCGGCCAGATGGCACCGACCAGACGCCCGTTCTCGACCACCGGCACCTCGCCGCGGTATCGCGCCAGCCGTTTCATTACGTCCGCGAGCGTGTCATCGGGGCTCACGGTGGGGTAATCGGTTTCCTGCATCATGTCTTGCGCGATGATGAACGCCTCGAACGAGGACGCATCCGTCAGAACCGTCCGGCTCTGACTGGCGGCGATCACGCCCAATAGGCGGCGGTTGTCGTCAACCACGAAAATCGACGTGCCGGGGTGCTCGACAAACTTCGCTACCACCTCCATCAATCCCGCGCCGGGCAGCACGGTGACGACGTTGGAGCGCAGCTCATCGCGCACCAGTAAATGCCGCAGAACGCTGACATCCCGTCCTCGATGAATGTCCACGCCCCGCCGAAGCAGCTTGATGGTGTAGATCGACCCCGTCAGCAATTGCGTTGCCAGAAGGGTGGCAACGATCGTGCTGATCATCAGCGGCAGCATGATTTTATAATCTCCCGTCAGCTCGAAAATGATCACGATCGCTGTAATCGGGGCATGTGTGGTCGCGCCCACGACGGCGGCCATCCCCACCAGCGCGTACGCCCCGGGGCCCGCCGTGCTATCCGGCCAAAACTGGTTGACGACGGTCCCGACGGCCCCGCCCACCATTGCCCCGATGAACAGCGAAGGCGCGAAGATTCCGCCCGAGCCGCCCGAACCAATCGTGATCGAGACGGCGATGATCTTCACGACGACGAGGATAAACAGGAGTTGCCAGACCATTTCGCCGCGCAGCGCTTCCTCGATCGCTTCGTACCCGACGCCGAAAATCTGCGGGAACCATATCCCAATCACGCCGATGATCGCACCGCCGGCTAGTGTCTTCAGCGGCGGCCAGATCCGAGGCTTGTCCCACAGGTCCTCGCTCCAGTAGAGCAGCCGCACGAAGGCCAGCGCCGCCAGCCCCGCCAGAATGCCCAGCACCGCATAGATGAACAGCTCGTTGTAATGCACCAGGCTATAGGCGGGCACCTCAAACGCCGGAATGTCCCCAAAGTAGTGGTGCCCGACCACCGTCGCCGCCACCGAGGCAATCACGATCGGCGAGAATTGCATCACGCCGAAATCAGCCAGAATGATCTCGACCGCGAACAGCGCTCCGGCCACCGGGGCGTTAAAAGTTCCGGCGATCCCCGCGGCCGCCCCGCAGCCCACCAGCGTCCGCAGCCGCCGCTCGTCAATGCCGAGCCACTGCCCGATGGATGAACCGAAAGCCGAGCCGATCTGCACTATCGGCCCCTCGCGGCCGACCGATCCGCCGGACGCGATGCTGGTTGCCGAGGCCAACATCTTCGCGATCACGACACGCGGGCGGATGCGTCCGCCGCGCAGGGCCACCGCCTCCATGACCTCGGGCACGCCGTGCCCCTTGGCCTCGCGGGCGAAGTAGTAGATGATCAGGCCGCAGATCAACCCCCCTACCGCCGGCACGACGATTTTCCACCAGGCCGGCAACGAGCGGATCCAGTCGAGCGTGTACTCGGCGTCGTGCCAGGCAACCTGGTTGCCAAGCCCGATCAGCTTGCGAAACGCAACGGCGAACAGCCCACCGCCTAGGCCGATCACCAACGCCACCAGCACCATGTAGAGGTGCTCGGCCTGGCGGAGGTTCGCGTGTCTCCGCCTTATGAATTTCAGTACGTTCGAAAGCATGTCGATTCGGTTATGCCCAAGAAGGACTACGCGGTTTCACCGTGGGGTGTTTTTATACCACGTTCTCGCCCGCGCGTCCCGACCGCCGCCCGGATATGACACTAAAGTGGTGGACATTTGCTCTGGTTCCCAATATTAGTAGTGTTCTGTCACAGTTGAATTGACGGGTACGAGCGGGTTGGGTGCCATGGCCAAGCGAAGCGCGGCCATGCTGGTCCCGTAT
>JAUWNI010000146.1 GCA_030612705.1 Phycisphaerae bacterium
ACTCCGCGCGGCGCCGGGCGGGCTGAAGTCCGCGGCTCCTCAGGTTGAACCCAACAAAGCAACACTGACAGAGCACTAGTGCTCTGTCACGGCTTGTCTTGCAGGTAGCAGCGTGTGTTGGAGTTTCGCTCCCGCTGTTGGTGAGAAGCACGGTTTGTAATGCGTGTGAAATTGACCAAGACGTTTACGTTCGAGGCGGCCCACTCGCTGCCGACGTTTCCCGAGGGCCACAAGTGTCGGCGACTGCACGGGCACAGCTTCACGGTCGAGGTGGTGGTTGCGGGCGAGGTCGCCCCGGCCAAGGGTTACCTGGTCGACTACGCCAACATCAAGGCCGCCTACGAGCCGATCCGTCAACAGCTCGATCATCACCATCTGAACGAAATCGAGGGGCTCGAAAATCCGACGTCGGAAGTACTCGCGCGCTGGATCTGGGATCGACTCAAGCCGGTCCTGCCGCTGCTCGGCAAGATCGTCGTGCACGAGACGTGCACGAGTGCGTGCGAGTATGAGGGCAAACCGTAACGAGGTCGGGCCTCCGCGAACGTGAAAACGGCCGGCGGGGGCGCCGGCCGCTACATACGACGTCCGCCGCGGGGGGCAGAGGATACATTCTACGTCCGCCGCGGGGGGCGGACGCTACATTCGCTATTCTTAATTCGCTCTTCGCTATTCCTTGCCCAAATAGATATTCATGATCTTCTTGAGCATCTTGATCGCGTCGTCCTTGGGGCGCTGGAAGGCGTTGCGGCCGATGATCGAGCCGAAGCCGCCGCCGTCGCGGATCGCGTGAGCGTCCTCGAAGACCGCGTCCTTGCCCTTCTTCGCACCGCCGGAGAAGATCACGATTCGTCGGCCGTCGAAGGCGCTCTGGACTACGTGCCGAACGCGGTCGGCCGCGGTTGCGATCGGGATATTCTCCTTTTCGTAGACCTTGCGGGCGGCGTCCTGCTCGATGTGGTCGCTGGGCAGCTTGACCTTGACGATGTGGGCGCCGAGTTGGCAGGCGATCTGGGCGGCATAGCAAGCGACGTCGATCGCCGTCTCGCCTTTCTTGCTGAGGTCTTCGCCACGGTTGGCCTGCTCCTTGAGGTTGCGGGGTGCCATGGGCAGGGACCGCGCCGGATTGGTCACGATATCAAGGGAACTCTGTCGCGGTCCTTGCCCGTGATTATGCAGCATAGCAGAACACGGGCAAGCTGGTCAGGCGCGCAGGGCACGCGTCTCGGTTCCCGACGGCTCAGCTGGCATCGACAGCCTGCTGCTTTTCACGCTTGCCCATGGCACCCGGCGTGCACGCGATTCTTCAGCATCGTGCGCATGCGTACCAGGTTCCGCCGCGCGCGAAGATACTCGCGCAGCGCGAACTCTTCGTCGTCGGGCATGTAACAGGTCGGCAGCGACAGGTTCGAGCGCGCCAATTCGTTCAGCGCGCGCGTCGACCGCGTCGGTCTTCATCACGCTCTCGGCGATGATCCGCAGCTTCCGCGCGTCCAGGACATCCGCGCTTACATCGTCAAAACCGCTCTGCGTTGCGGCGTCGCGAAGGAGCTTCTGGACCGCGCGCGAATTGGTTGTTGACTCCAGCGCGAAACGAATCGGCTGCAGCTCGCCGCCGGCCTGCTTCAAGACGCGCTCGCAAAATGCCTGCAAGTCCAGCGGAGTATTCGCGACCCGGCCATGCGCCAGGCGCTGGCCGTTCTCGTTGGTCGCGTGAAAATAACTGTTGCGAACATGCACGTCAGCGCCTACAAAGATCATTGGCTGTCTCCTTCAAAATTTTGGCCCGAAACAAGGCCGTAGGTACGAAACGTTCAAACACTGAACCCAGCGTACCAGAGGAGGCAGCTCTTTTTATCATGACATTAGGGTCTGCTGTGCGGATCGGTAACTTAGCGCCGTCGGAACAGCGCCGATCCCCCGATAACGATCAACGCCAACGACGCCGGCTCCGGAATCAGCGACAGCACCATACCGTTCGAGACGGCTCCGGAGGTGTTGAAGCTCCATTGTACGTCGTTGAACCCGGCCCCGCCGTCCTGGTTGCCGATCGTCGCGCTGCCGCCGCCGTCGGCCCGGGGTTGCTCGATGTCGGTGTAGATGATTTGGGCGTAAATCGGATTGCCGCCTCGGACGTCGTCGAAGATCTGAATCTGAAACGTTAACGTGTCGGTGCTGTCCGTGAACTGCTTTCCATCCCACTGCACGATCAGCCGATCGGTTCGTACTTCATAGAACACGTCGCCGTACGTGTTGTCGATGTCGTCCCAGAATCCGAACAGTGCCTGCCCGCCGCCGAACGCCGCGGCACTGGGAATCTCCTCGTTGAGCGGCGGCAGGTTGGGGTCGGTCAAATCGCCGAAACCGAGTCCGCCGTTGTTCCCGACGACCACATCCCCGCCGGGGAAGACGGTGTTCGAGATGGTCGTATTGATAATTGCCTCATCATTACCCGAGATGCCGAGGCTGATTCCGGAGTCGGAGATGTCGATGAATGTTCCCGGCTCCGTATCAACGATGAAGAGGTCCGCCGGCGCGGCTGCGACCAGTGTGATTGTGAGTGTTATTGCCAGAAAATCGTTTCGATTGAACATTTGTGTTGTCTCCCCTCTTGTGAGAACATTAACAGTTTAGCGTATCCGATCGTCCAGGTGTATAAAAAGAAGTCATTGATCGGTTGAGTGTGATGCGAATGATACTGTGATCGGATACCACTCAGAGCCCCAAGCGGCAGCGCGCGGTTTATCGCGAGGGCATTCCGGCGTTTGACCCGCACGCTTGCGCTCGGGGCTCTGGTTGGTTTTCGATCCGCAATGCCGGAAAGCAGAGGAATACCGATGTTCAACACAGCCCAGGAAGCGCTTAAGTTCATTAAAGACAAGAACATAGACATGGTTGACCTGAAGGTGGTCGCTGTCGCCGGCCAGTGGCTGCACATCACCATCCCGGCACGCCAATTTACACAGAAACACTTCGAGGAAGGCGTCGGTTATGACGGCTCCTCCGGGGCCGGCTACGGCAAGGTGGAAAGCGGCGACGTGGTCGCCCGGCCCGAGCCGGGCAGCGCCTTCCTGGATCCTTTCTACGAACACCCGACGCTCAGCTTCTTCTGCGAAACGCTCAAGGCCGACACGAAAGAAGCGATGCTCAGCGATCCGCGAACGATCGCCAAGCGGGCGGTCGAGTACATGCGTTCGACCGGCATCGCCGACGAGGCCTGGATGGCCCCGGAGTTCGAGTTCCACGTGCTCGACAGCGTCGATGTCATCGACACGCCATACCACGTCAGCATCGACGTCCACTCGTCCGAGGCCGAGCCGGACGGGACCACACCGGCGATCCATGCCAAGGGCGGCTACCTGCGCATGCCGCCGGCCGAGCAATTGCACGACTTGCGGACGGAGGTCTGTCTTGAACTGGAGAAGCTGAGCATCCCCGTTCGCTATCACCATCACGAGGTCGGTGCCCCGGGGCAGTGCGAGATCGAGATCGACCTCAGCCCGCTCGTTGTCGCCGCCGACCATGCCATGCTGATCAAATACGTCATCAAGAACGTTGCCCGCCGCCACGGCAAGCTCGCGACGTTCATGCCCAAGGTGGTCTTCGGCGAGGCCGGCAACGGCACGCATGTCCACCAGAAACTGACCAAGGACGGCCGATTCATTTTCTTCGATGATAGCCGCAAAAACTATGCCGACTTGAGCGATCTGGCGTTGCACTACGTCGGCGGCCTGCTGAAAAACGGTCGGGCGCTGACCGGCCTCACCAACCCCTCCACCAATTCGTTCAAACGCCTCGTCGAGGGCTACGAGGCGCCCGTGAACCTGTTCTTCTCACTGGCGAATCGCTCGGCGGCGATCCGTGTGCCGAAATACGCCGTCAGCCCCGAGGACAAACGCATCGAGTACCGTCCGCCGGACATGACTGGAAACATCTACCTGACACAGGCGGCGATGCTGCTGGCGGGTTTGGACGGTATCCAACGGAAGATCGACCCTCGGGCCCACAACCTGGGCCCGTTCGACGTCAACATCGAGAAACAAAGCGACGAATTTCGCTCGAAGATCACGCCGTTGCCGCGTTCGCTCTACGCCGCCCTGGAAGCGCTGAAGAAGGACCACGCCTTCCTCACGAAGGGCGAAGTCTTCAGCGAGTCGTTCATTGAGGGGTGGATCGAGGGCAAGCGGCTCAACGACGCCTCGGCAGTCGCCTCGCGCCCACACCCGCACGAATACGAGCTGTACCTCGATGTGTAATCCAGCCGGATTCCTCCGCGCCCCGTAACAGTCCGCCGCGGAAGTCGGCACCGGCCACAGACTGTAGCGGCCGACCCCCGTGTCGGCCGTGGAACGCCGTTTTCATCCCGCGCCGGGCACGGAGACCCGACGCTACACGACTTCTGCGGCGGACTGGTAAACGAGGCGGTCGGAATGACGCATACTGCTCACCTCTGGTCGACCGGCCCCGGTACCATGTGCGCCGCCTTAGATATCATGCCCCCTCCGTTTTTGGGGAGGGATCATTGTCTTGACGCTGCTGCTGAAACTGGTTAAGCCTGCGACATGCCTCGAATCGCGCGCGTCGTCGTCCCCGGTATCCCGCATCATATCACCCAGCGCGGCGTGCGTTCGATGGAAGTCTTCTTTTCCGACGAGGATCGCCTGCATTACCTCCACATGCTGGCAGAACAAGCCAGACTCCATCATGTGCGGTTCCTGGCATACTGCTTGATGCCCAATCATGTTCACTTGGTCGCCGTGCCGTCCGACGAACCCAGTCTGGCCCGCGTGATTGGCGAGACGCACCGTCGCTACACGCGTCTGGTGAATAGCCGGCAGGGCGTTCGCGGCTATCTCTTCCAGGGCCGATTCTTCTCCTGCCCCTTGGACGAGGTTTACCTTTTCACGGCGGTTCGCTACGTCGAGCGCAACCCTGTGCGGGCGGGGATAGTCAAGCGGGCTTGGGACTATGCTTGGTCGAGCGCCCGCTTCCACGTCGGCCTGCTCGGGACCGACGAGTTGGTCCAGGATCGCGATCTGCTGGACCGTGTCTCCGATTGGAAGGCGTTTCTGGAAATCGGAGTGAGCGCGGACGAGCAACGCTTCCTGCAAGAGAAGACACGTACGGGGCGGCCCTGTGGCGATGAAGCCTTTGTCAAGCAAGCCGAACGCCTGACCGGCCGGGAGCTGCTCCCCAAGCGGCCCGGGCGACCTCGGTTGGCGAATAAATAAGTATCATGTCCACGTAATTACACTAGGCACTCGTTGCCGATTTTACTGAGTACTGGGTTTCGATAACGCTCGATAGATGAGAACAGGTAATCGGTCTTCTAGCCCAACTCTAACTCCTGGCAGTATAATGAGATAGCCTCCAATAACCAATCTTCCTCACCACTCGATGATGACAGGGCGGAATGTCATGTTATCCTCGGCTGACGAACATATTAGTATCCTGTCCACATATAAATTGTAGGCTCAAGCCGCGTCCCGAACATAAGCATGGCATATTGGGAAAACTGCTTTTACCACAGGATGTTACGTTCCACGTCCTTGGGACGTTCTTTGCTAGTCAATACAAAAGCATTATGTCCCCTAAATAAATTATGCTTGACATTAGCATATCGCCGCGATATTGTGATCTTAATAAGTATCCAGTCGAGTCGGCTAACGCTGGGTAACCACTGGCGAGGAGGTGCCGGCGGAAGAAGGCGGGGGGAAAACATGTCCGCTGGAAGTCATCGCAGGTGTCCGGGGGAAGGATGTGAATGTCATTGAATTTGGCCTGGGCGACGCTCAATCCGGTGGAGGAGTCAAGGCGATTGCCCACACAGGTAGGAGATCGGGAAAATGAGGAAGTACTATATCGTCCTAAGCGTGGTCGGCGTCTTGCTCTCGGCAACGACGGCAAGCGCGACCGAGATTTCCATCAACGGCACAACAGTGTTGTATGACGACTATGATGCCCCTCCGGCGGGGGTCGTTCCGGGCGCGCCCCCCATAGCGGATATCGGGGTCTGGACGGAGACGACGAACAGCTTCATAAGCGATGCTGCCAGCCCCGGTCCGTTTGAGAACGATCAGTATCTGCAAATGATGCATCCCGGTTCGGGCAACGCCAAGATGCTGCACACACTGGCTTCGCCGGCTGGTACGCCGGGCGATGTTGTGCGCATCGAGACCATGGCTTACGTTCCGTCCGACTACGCCGGTCAGACCGCCTGGTTCCAGTTCGTCGGATTTGACACCTCGGGCGTGATCTCCGGCGCCGATCATTCGCCGATGCACACCTGTTTGTTTGACAACATGATCAAGTATTACGACGGCAGCGCCTACGTTGACTCAACGACTCTGCTCACCTTCGACACCTGGCAGATGTGGGAAATCGAGTACACCGTCGGTTTGGATACGTGGTCGTGGCTGGTGGACGGCGTTGGTGATACGGGTCTCGGTATCAACAGTCGTCCCACCGACAGGGGTATCGGCTCGCTCCAGCTCTTCTGCAACCTGGCCAGCTCAGGCCATCCGGTCTACTTCGACGCGGTTCCCGAGCCGACCTCGATCGCGCTGTTGGGTTTGGGCGCGGTTGGTCTTTCGTCCTTGAGGCGGAGAAGGTAGTCGGACAGCGACGGTTTACAATGTGCCACTTGCCGATCTGAACGAGGCGGTCGGCAGGTGGCCTAGCAGTCCACCGCAAAAGTCACTACGGGGTGGGAATGACGTAGCGGCCGGCGCCTCGCCGGCCGTAATAGGCCGGAAACGCCGCTATGGGCATTCGGCCTGCGAGGCGCAGGCCGCTACATGATTTTTTGCGGCGGACTGGTAGGAATGTGTAACAAAGCTCTGGGGAAGCGGCAAAGGCGATTCAACACGTGAGGAGATTGAAATGATAAGTAAGTTGATCAACGGCATATTTCTTACAGTCGGGAGCTTGCTCCTGGTATCAGCGGCAAGCGCCGCCGAGATCTCCGTCAACGGCACTATAGTGCTGTCCGACGACTATGACGCCCCGCCGGCGGAGGTTCTTCCCGGCGCGCCGCCCATAGCGGATATCGGGGAGTGGACGGAAGCGTTTAAGAGCACCATAAGCGACGCCGTCAGCCCCGGTTCGTTTCAGGGCTACCAGTACCTGCACATGGAGCATGACGGCACACCATACGAAAACTGTACCATGCTGCACACGTTGGCGTCGCCGGCCGCCGCGCCGGGTGATGTGGTTCGCGTCGAGATGATGGCTTACATCCCCTCCGACTACGCCGGCGAGACGGCCTGGTTCCAGTTCGTCGGCTTTGATACCTCGGGCGTGGTCGTTGGCGTCAACAATTCGCCGCTGCACACCTGTTTGTTTGACAACATGATCAGGTGGTACGACGGCACGGGTTACAACGAGTCAACGACCTTTATCGCGTTCGACACCTGGCAGATGTGGGAAATCGAGTACACCATCGGTTCGGCTACCTGGTCCTGGCTGGTGGACGGCGTGGGTGACACCAACCTCGGGTTCAACAGCAACGCCGCCGACACGGGCATTGGCTCGTTGCGGTTCTTCTGTAACCAGGCCAGCGCGGGGCATCCGATCTACCTCGACGCGGTTTCCGGCCCGGAGCCGGGGGCCATCGATTGCAGCGGGGCATGGCAGTTTTTTATCGACGATTATCTGGTGGAGGATCTCGCCGACATCACGCGGACACTGCACCAGCCCGTGAAAGACCCCGGCAACCCCGTGCTTACTCCCAGCGGGGCCTGGGAGGCGAATCCGTACCTCTACGGCACCGTCATCTACGATGAGGACGAGTCGATCTACAAGATGTGGTATATGAGCTACAACTACGGAGAGCCGCTTGCGGTCCGTACGGTCATCCTGTACGCCACCAGCGAGGACGGCGTCAACTGGATCAAGCCGAATCTGGGTCTGTTCAGTTTTAACGGGTCCACCGATAACAACATCGTACTCACCATCTACGGCTATCACGACATGTACAACCCGAGCGTCGTGGAGGATCCGCTCGATCCGGATCCGGACCGCCTCTACAAGATGATCTGGTGGGATTTCGTCACCGCGGGGAATGCCGGTCTGTGCGTCGCGTTCTCTCCGGACGGCATTCACTGGACCAAATACGCCGGCAACCCGGCGCTTCCGACCTGTTCGGCGCAAAACTGCATCAGTGACGTGATGGACGTGATGTACGACGCCGACAGCGGGAAGTTCGTGGTTTATGCGAAGGGCTGGGCCGAGCCCTTCCCCAACTATCGCAACATCGTCCGAACCGAGAGTACCGACTTCATCAACTGGTCCGAGCCGCAACTGGTCATCGATCACGCCCACACCTACGCCGATCCGCAAAGTTATGGCATGCCGGTCTTTCAATACGAGAGCGTCTACCTGGGATTGATGCGTTCGTACAAGAATCCGGGCGACGAGACGATCGACATTCAGCTAACCATCAGCCACAACAACGTCGCCTGGCAGCGGGCGGCGGACATGGCGACCTTCCTCCCGCTGGGCTCGCCGGGCAGTTGGGATGACGGGATGGTCTTCACCGCGCCGCCGATCCTTCGCGGCGACACGATCGAGATCTACTACGGCGGCTGGGACGGCCCGCACAACAGCAGCAACAGGCACGCCCGGATCGGCGTCGCCCGGCTTCGCAAGGACGGGTTCGTGTCACTCGACGCCGAGGCCGCCACGGGCACCGTGACGACCAAGAAGTTGACCGGCGTGCCCGGCCCGCTGCGCGTGAACTACGATGCCACCGGCGGCTGGCTCAAGGTCGCGGTGCTGGACGAGGCCGGCGAGGTCATTCCGGGCTACGGCTTGGACGATTGCGACGTTCTTGACGGTGACAGCCTCGACCAGGTGGTAACCTGGGGATCGGTCGGCAGTCTGCCCGACCAGGAGCCCCTGCGATTCCAGTTCGCCATGCAGAACGCCTCGCTCTATTCATTCGCAGGCGAGTCCGAGTACCCCGGCGATGTCGACGGCGATGGTGACGTGGACCTGGCAGACCTCGCCGAACTGCTGGCTGCCTACGGCTCCTGTACAGGCGATGCCAATTACAACCCGGACGCCGACCTGGATGACAGCGGCTGTGTCGACCTGTCCGATTTGGCGATGCTGCTCGCGCACTATGGCGAGGGGACCTGATCTTCACTGTGTGACTCTGACGCCATTTCAGAGCGGAGATTATACGCCGTTGGCAGCGGCCGATTCTCGAGCGGGTCGTCGAATCTCTCGAACGATGAGCCACGTTCCGATGGCCGCGCCGCCGAAGAACGCCACCGCGGTGAGCGGGTTCAATATCAGCCAGGGTTCGGTGAAAATCCCCCACTTGGCGGCAATCTCGATCGGGACCCAGCAGAGCATGGCGGCGGGGATGGCGTAGCGGATCGCGGCTCCGACGGTAGCCTGACGGTAGAGCCGCAGCAAGAGGTACCCCCCGGTCGCGAACGAGCCGAAAAAGAGCGCGTGCGTGAGCAGGCCATGCACGCCGAAGACCGACTCGTCGTAGGCCCAGAGCAGCAGGACGTAGAACGCCCACATTATGGTGACGTATTGGAAGCTCGTGCGGGGGGCGAAGTTGTCGATTCGTCCGATCACCAGCGGCCCGCGCATCAACGGCAATTGCTTGCGAAACCACATAAACAGTCGGCAGCGGTTGGATTCGAGGAAGAGCAGATAAGAGCTGACGAGAATCAGCAGACCCCAGGTGTGTTTGAGCAGGACGTATTCACCGCCGGCTCCGACCACATGCTGCCCGTGCAGCTCGACGGATTTTGCGATTCCCAATAAACGGCCGGCAATCAGCAGGCCGTATTCGACCGCCCCGGTCCAGATCAACAGCCCGGCGAAGACGCCCACGACCGATTGCAGCCCGTTGTTGTCGATCCAGCGCGACGCCGCCAGCAGCAGCAGGCCGAGAATGACCAGCCCGAAGACGACCTGCACCAGGAACGGAGAGACGGGCAGCATGTGTACGGCGACGGATTGGCCCGACCGCAGCGCATCGGCGGCTTGTGAGGCGGTTTCCTTTTGGGCCGGATCGCCGACCTCTGCCTGAAGTTGCTCGAAGGCGGTGAGCAGGGGTTCGTCGCCGAACCAGCGGGCCTCGACGCCGGGCTGGTTGTACACATCCGTGCTGATCGAACGATCCGCGGCGTTGAGGGCAACCATGAGCAAGTGTCCCGCCGCGATCGTGGCGAAGATGAAGATGAAAGCCAGTGTGGCGCGTGTCAGCGCACTGAGCCGCTTTGAGCCCGTGGTTTTTGGGGTGGGAGGGCCGTCGCCTGCGTTGTTGCTTGTGCAAGTCGAAGAGGTTGACACGCGACATTCTCCGTGAGTTGGTAGCGGTCACCCCCCGTGGCGGCCGTGGAAACCCGAACAGCTCCCGTGGCAAAACGGACCGCACAGCGGACCCTACCTGTCCAAAAGCCGCCCGATTCTTCCAGACGGGGCGCGGCTTGTCCAGTGCGTGGCACGTAGCGTGTAGAATGGGAAGATCAAAGCTATGCCTTGTATACCCTAACGTTGCATAAATCGAGTTGATTCGTCTGACCTGGAGCCTTGAAAACTCGGCGTTTCCGCAATCCGATCACCAGGTCGGCAGATCTCACGCAACGTGAGGTTCGGCGACACCGGTGGCCGGACTGCAAATGACTG
>JAUWNI010000116.1 GCA_030612705.1 Phycisphaerae bacterium
GGCCATCGGTTCTATCCTCCTTCTGTCATTCCTTGCGGTTCCATCCGTCAAGGTTGAGCAAGATATAACCGAAAACGGCGGCGAATGCTAGATTACCTATATTACCCAGAGTACCTATTTATGCGCGCTGGCCCTGCGTCGCCGCCAAGACCTGCTGTATTCCCGGTGATCGTGCAGTTACTGATGATGGGATTGGCGCCCGCGGCCGAGATACCACCCCCCAATGAGCCGGCCGTGCCGTTCGTGATCGTGCAGTCTTTAATCGTTGGGCTACTGACGTAGCAGTGGATGCCGCCGCCCACGTCGGCGTCGCCGTTCGTGATCGTGAAGCCTTCCACAACCGCTTCGCTGGTCTCGCCGTTGTGGAAGTAGAATCCGCGTCCCTCGGACTCGCAATCGATAATGCAGCCATCCGGGCCGTTCTCCGAGCGAACGGTGATGAGCCGCCCACCGAAATCGATGTCCCGATTGCCTTCGGCGGTGTAGGTGCCGTCCAACACCAGTACAGTGTCACCGTTCACGGCGGCGTCGATGCCCTCCTGGATGGCGTCGAACGGATGTTCGGCGGAGCCGTCCTCCAGCGGGTCGCTGACGGCCGGGTCCCCCGGGCCCGGGTCGTTCGGGGCGTCGTCGTCTACGTGCCAGGTGGTCTGGGCCCCGGCGGCGGCCACCGCCAGCAGGGCCCACGTGAGCAGGCTAAGACAGGTGGGGATGGGGTTGCGAGAGAACATGGAATGATCCTCCTTGCATGAAAAAGTGGTGTTGGATGAAGAACTCGGAATGTGACCGATCCGGTCATATGAACACTCCTTGCACGCGGCGTTGGAGCTTTGGCATGAAACCGTATATCCAATAGTAATAGTAGGACCTCCTTCGAATCGTATCAACCGTAACCTGAGCTGATATCGGCGAGACTGGGCCCGGCGCGCTCGACCACGCCATGCGATGACCGGTGTGCTCATCCACCGATTCTTGCTCGGCAGGCGATTACTCGTAACGCCTCCCGTTCAAGCTGTTATGATGGCCTGCGGCACCGACGGGAGGCAAAATGGCCAAACACGAGAATTCGCGGGGAATCCCACTGCCCCGACGCTGGCTGCGTCGCTCGCCCTGTGCCAAGCCGCGCACGCTCATCGCGGGACAGCCCGACGATCGCTTCACACTGGAAGTCGACTTCCACGCTGATGCGACACACCTGCCGATCATCTCGCTGAAACGCGCAGCGTAGGCTGTCACAAGCACATCTGCCTCGCAGGTTCTCTACGGTGAGCGTGCGCGCTGTGACGACGGACGCGCGGTGCCCGCTTCCAGAACAGAAACGGAGCCGACTGCGCGACCCTTTCAAGGTGTTACTCGTGGTGATGCGACGTCGTTTCGTGTTGGGCCGAGCCGCCCAATCGGCCGCGCAAAGGTCGGTGGACTAAAACACCCCACACGGCGCATCTTTAATCTCAACCGTGTATGTTCCTCCCGCGCGCTTTTGGCGCCGCGCGAGTTCGTCACCCGCCCGAGCGCCGGCGATCACGAACCTGTCAAACCCGCTCCACGCGGACAATTCGGCAGACCCTCGACATTTTGGACCAGCGCTCGTCGACCTGCGCGGTACGGGGCAACGCCTTGCAACCGGCTGAATGCGCGTGAGTTACGGGGGTTGGTCGGTGCCAGCAGCCGGGTCACACGCTTCTATTTTGCATGCGGATCGTGGAACTGTGTACGATAATCATGAGAATGCTCGGCGACGTCGCCGCGCAAAGACCATTTGGGAAATCTCGGCTTCAGGCCGTATGGTTTCAAGAGTCTGCTCGCAGGCTTACTCCCCGCGGGTGCAACCAGTCACGGTATTGGGGCCATGGGCACCAGGGGCGTCGAACGGCATCGCTCGAACCGCCTCGCAGCGTTTCGGCGGACTTTATGCAAACTGGTTGCGCGGATCCAGGAACCAAGCCGACTACGGCTCGTTATACATGTTAGAGACGGTACCATTCCAGGTGTCCGGACAACCGTGCGAGCCCACGGCCGTCTTCGGGGGCTCGACAGTCGAATCTGCGAAGGGAGCCGACCCGATGTTCAAACCCAACTGCTGTTGCTCTGTGGCAGTCTTGTCGACCCTGCTGATCCTGTCCGTCACGCTGCCGATCTGCGCGGCCGATCCGCCAGCCGGCGACGACCCGCAGGACACCTCCGCCCAGCCCCCGCGAGAGCAGACCATTTACATCCCTTACGAGAAGCTGCGGGAGGTCTTCGAGCGGGAGGGACGGGGCGTCTTCCTGCCGTACGAGGAGTTCGAGGCGCTGTGGCGGGCGGCTCGGGAGGCCACGGTCAAACCGCCGGAGCCGGGCCCGCCGGTCGCGGCGATGATCACCGAGGTACACAGCGACGCGACGGTCGAGGAAGACGTGGTCCGGGTCAGAGCGCGGGTCCGCATCGAGGTGCTGACGGAAGGCTGGCACGAGATTCCGCTTCGCCTGGGTGACGCCGCCATCACCTCGGCCACCATCGGCGGCGCGCCGGCGCGGATCGTGCCCGGTCAGGGGGGCTATCGGTTGTTGCTGGAGAAGAAAGGCGAAGAGCTCGAGCAGTTCGAGCTGGTGCTGGAGTACGCCAAGGCGTTCAACAAGTCGCCGGGGCAGAACAGCGTCTCATTTGCGGCGCCGCGGGCGCCCGTGAACCGCTGGCGGGTGCGGATTCCCGAAGCCGGCGCGAAGGTCAACATCCACCCGCTCATCGCAGCCACGGAGGTGCCGGCCGATGAGCACCCCGAGACGCAACCCGCCGAAACGATAGTGCTGGCGTTTGTGGGTGCGGCGCCGGCGGTGCGAATCGACTGGACGCCGCGGGCCGAAGGGGCCACGGGTCTGAAGGCGCTGGTGACGGTGCGGGCCGATCAGCGCATCTGGATCCACGAGGGGGTGATGCGCTGCCGCGCGCATCTGATCTACGAGATCAGCCGGGCCGCCGTGGACCGACTTGTTTTAGAAGTGCCGGCCGATCAGAAGGTGGTCAACGTTTTCGACGCCAACGTTCGGCAATGGTCGGTCAGCCAGACGGACGCGGTCCAGGAGATCACGGTTGAGTTATTCGAGTCGGCGCAGGCATCGCAGAACGTGATCGTCGAGCTGGAGCAGTTCAGCGGTGATCAGCCGCAAGCCGAACTCGAGGTGCCGGTCGTCCGAGCGATGGATGTTGGCCGCCAGCAGGGTGTGGTGGCCGTTGCCGTCGCCGAGGGGCTGCGCGTGGAAGCGATGCGGCGTAGCGGGCTGATACAGATGGACGCGGCGGAGCTGTCGGCCTCGCCAGCCGGTGGGCCGGCGGCGGCGGAGTGGTGCCTCAGCTATCGCTACGTCACGGTCCCGTTTGAGCTGGCTTTGCGCATCGAGAAGATCGAGCCGCGAATCACCGCCGATGCCCTGGTCGAGGCGAAGCTCGAGCCGGAGCGTTTACGCCTCGATTTGCAGGTTGTCTACACGATCGAGAAGGCCGGCGTGTTTCGGCTGGAGCTGGACTTGCCCGCCGGCTACGAGCTTCGCAATCCGCGGGGGCTGGCGGTGGCCGGCGCGACGCCGGTCGTCGTTGAAAGCTGGCACCGGACCGGCGAAGAGCAGACGCACCTGGTGGTGAATCTCGGGCGCAAGGCCCTGGGGCGAGTCGGCTTCGGGCTCACGCTGTACAAGCGGTTGAACGAGCCCGATCTGCTCAAACCGACCGGTCAGGCCGCGAGGATCGGGGTTGACGTTCCGCAGGTCGGCGTCGCTCCCGTCGAGAGAGCCACGGGCCGGCTGGTCGTTTACGCGGCGGAGAGCCTGCGCGTCAGCCCCGCGGAGACGGAAGGTCTACGCAGCATCTCGCTGGCTGAGGCGTTGCAGGGGATGGAAGCGAGCGGCAAGCAGCGACCGAGACCATCGAGCGCCGGTGGGCTGGCGTTCGCCTTCGCCCAGGACCCGGTCAAGCTGGTCCTCAAAGCCGAGCGGCGCAGGCCGCACATCACCGTCCGGCAACTGCTCGCGGCCGGAATCGAGTCCGGCGTGGTTACGTATGAGGCCACGTTCTTCTATGACATCCGCTACAGCGCCGTCGAGTTGCTGCGGATCGACGTGCCCGCGGACCTGGTCGCGGCGATCCAGAACAACACGCCGCGGGTCCGCGAGGCCGTGATCGACTTGCCCGAGCCGCCACCCGATGCCGGCTACGTGGCTTGGGGTCTGCGTGGCGACTCGGGCCTGGTCGGCAGAGCAAAGATCGAGCTTTCGTGGGAGACAAAGATCGACTCGCTTGAAATCGGCAAGAGCGTAGAGGTCGATGTGCCACGCCTGAAGCCGATCGGCGTCGACCGCGCCTGGGGGCAGATCGTTTTGGCGAAGGCCGAGACGATCGACATCCGGGCCACCGGCGGCGAGGCCTCCAAGACGCCGATGGGCCTGCGGCCGATCGATCCCCAGCACGATCTGATGGACGGTGCCGAAGGGCTGAAGGGAGACGGGGCGGCTCGGGCTTTCGAGTTTCACAATGATTGGGTGCTGGCCGTGCGGGCGACCCGCTATGAACTGGAGGAAGTGAAGCGGACCAGCATCGAACGCGCGCTGGTGCGAACCGTGGTCACCCGCAGCGATCAGGTCTCCATGCAGGCGCTTTACCGGATGCGCAGCGCCCGACAGCGGCTGGCCATCGGGCTGCCGACCGGCGTCGAGTTCGACACCGACCCGGTGCGGATCAACGGGCGGCCGGTGGCGCTCGAGCGCGGCGGGCAGGACGACTTCTTCGTGCCTCTGGTCGGCCAGAATCCCGACCAGCCGTTCGTGCTCGAAATCCGCTACACGCTGCCGGACCGCGGCACGCGACTGACGTGCCCGGCGTTCCCGTCGGAGCCGGCGGTCCAGAAAGTGTATCTGAGCGCCTACCTGCCGCCGGAGTGGGCCTTGTTGGGCTCGCTCGGCCCCTGGACCGACGAGCTGTATTGGCGGTGGAACGACTTGGGCGGTTTCGAGCCCCGGTCCCGACAGAATGACATCGGTCTGATCTCCTGGGTGACCGACGGGGTGCGTATGGCCGGCAATCCGGTCGAGACTTTCCAGACCGACGGGCGGCTCTATCTCTTCTCGACGCTGCGGCCGGCAGCGCCTCCCGAGGGGGCCCTGACGCTCATGACCATGGACGAAGACTGGCTCAGCGGGATCATCTTCGCGGTGGTAGTCCTCGGTGGGCTGATTCTGCTGCGGGCCAAGGCGCCCATGCGCCTACTGGTGATTGGTGCCCTGATCGCGGCACTCGTGCTCGCCGGCGTGTTCCTACCGACCTTCGCGCTACAGCTTATCGACAGCGTCTCGCTGTCGGCGCTCTTCATCGTGCTGCTCGGCTGGCTGGTGATGTACCTGGCATGGACGCGGCCGCGCGATCCGAACGTCATCGCGCGCCGCGAAGCGCGGCAGAAAGTGCGGATGGCCCAGATCTACGCGCGTCTGCCGCAGACAGCTCCCGCGGCAGCACCCGAGGCTCCGCCGCCCGCGGAGAAGGTGTCTCCGCCCAACACGAGGGACAAATCCGCGGACGATTCCGGCAAACCGGACAGCGGTCAGTCGGATGAGGGCAAAGGAGGCCAGCAAGATGCGTAGACGCATGGTCCTTCTGACAACACTGGCGGTCGCTCTGGCGTTGGCCGGCCCTGATACTGCCGCGCGGGCCGAACAAGGCCACGACGAGACTGAGAAGCCGATTCGCGAGATCTTCGTGCCGTTCGAGGATCTACACATTCTGCTGGAGAATCAGCCCCGGCGCGTGATGCTCTCGCGCCAGGAGTACCAGACGCTGCTGCGCAGGGCCGAGAAGGCGCCGGACCGCTCCGTGCCGAAAGCAGTCGTACCGTTGTCGGCCGAATATGCGGTGACGGTCGGCGACGGGCGGGCCGAAATCGCCGGCACGATCGTGCTGGAGGTGCTCGCGGACGGCCTTCAGCTCGTCGATCTCGAGCTGGCCGGGGTCGGACTGCGCGGGGCGATGCTCGACGGCGGCGGCGCCGCAATCGGCAGGGCCGAGCGCGGCGGCTTGAAGCTCTTCGTCGAGGGTGTCGGCCGGCACGAGCTGACCCTCGAACTGGTCACGTCGGTCGATACCACTGCAGCGCTTCAAACGTTGGCCTTCACCGTGCCAACTACCCCCGCCACGCGCTTGAGTCTGGACGTGCCGGGTGATGTCGAGGTCAGGAGTGGCGCGCCGGTCGTCAGCCGGATCTTCGACGAGGCCATCCAACAGACGCACTTCGAGCTTCTGCCCAAACCGGGCCAGATCACGCTGGTCATGACGCTCAACAACCGCCTGCTGCAAAGCCGGCGGGTGGTCGTGGCTCGCAGCGTGATCATGGACGAAGTCACCGAGTCATACGAGCGGGTACACGCGACGTTCTCGATGGCCGTACTGCACCGGCCAGTCGATCGCTTCCGCTTCGCCCTGCCCGACGGGTTCGAGGTCACCCACGTGAACTCACCGCTATTGTCGCACTGGGCGGTCGAGGCGGAGGGTGAGGGGCAAACGCTCGCAGTCCACCTGCGCGAGCAAACCAGCCAGACCGTGGTGATCTCGCTCTCGGCGACGCGAACGCCATCGCGGTTGGAGAGCTGGGTGCTGCCGGAATTGGTGCCGCTCGACGTGGCGGGCGAGGTGGCGGTGGTGGGGGTGCTACTCGAGGAAGGGCTTCAGGCCAAGGCGCTGGAGTCTGAGCGGCTGATTCCGATCGATACGAGTGTGCTGACCGATGCGTTCCCAGCGACGCTTCTGCGGGCCGAGCCCGGCGCGCCGGGTCTGCGTCCGGTCGCAGCGTTCTACGCGCCCACCGGATGGGCCGGGTCGGACCAGGCGACCCCGCTCAGGCCGAGCGTGCGCGGCCGGTTCGAGAAACCCGCGGGACACCTGCTCGTCACGACGAATCTATTGCTGCTGCTGGCCGAGAGGGACGTCCAGATGCGGGGTGGCTTCGCGCTGAAGCCGGAAGCCGAGAGGCTTTTCGCGGTGGATATCGCGGTGCCGCCGTCGTGGCATGTGCTCCGCGTGGCCGGGGCCGAAGGGGCGGCGTTGCCGTTTGAGGTGGTTGGCGGTGACGGAGGCCAGTCGATTCCCGCCTCCACGGCCGGCACGGAGACCGGCCGCGACGGTACGAATCAGGTGACGCGCATCCGGGTTCGCCTGCCTGAAGGTGTTGCTGCGGGAAACGAGTACAGTCTTTACGTTCACGCCGTCCACGCGCCGGCGGGGTGGCTTTCGGGTTGGAGTTCGATCGAGGTCGAGTATCCCGCGTTCGCAGTGCTGGACACCGCGCGCGATCTCGGCGCGATCGCCGTCCAGGCGGCCCAGGACACGACCGTGTATCCGGAGACGCTGGAGGGCCTCACGCCGTTGGACGAGGGTGAGCGGGCCGAGTATGGCTTGCCCGGCGTGACCGAGTCACAGGCAACGCTGGCGTACCGCTACGAAGCCCAGCCGTATCGTGGCAGGTTTCGCGTCGAGCGAATCGCGCCGCGGATCACCGCCTGGGCGTATTCGTTCATCCGCCTCGAGCCCGGTGTTCTGAGAGCACATCACGAGATTGTCTACGAGGTCGAGGAAGCGCGCACCAGGCGATTGTCACTGTGGCTGCCGACCAGCACCCCGGCTGACGTTTCCATCCATGCCCTCGACGGGGTCGCGATCAAGGAATACGAAAGCGAGGTCGTCGACGGCCGGCGGCGCTGGACCGTGCACCTGGCCGAACGTCAACGCGACAGGATCCGGCTAGCGGTCGACTACGAACAGCGACTCCCCAACGCCGACGATTCGAGCAGTGTCGAACCGACGAGCGCAACCGACGGTCTGGAAGTGAGTCTGCCGATCGTGCGGGCAGCCGACGTGGCCTACCAGGCAGGTATCGTGGCGGTCGAGGGCAGCGCCGAGCTCGACGTACAGATCACCGACCATCCCCGCCGGGTCGACGTGGGCGAGTTAGCGGTGGCGGAAACACCGGTGTGGCACCGGGACGCCGCCGGTCGAACCGCCCCGGGCGGGCTGGGTGTCTTCGAGTACGTCGGCGACCAGCCCGAGGTGAAAGTGCGCATCGCGCGCCCACCGGGTTACGGTCTGCCGCCGGCGATCGTGCAGCGCGCCGAAATCGTCACGCTAGTTTCGGCCGAGGGTCTCAGCCAGACGGCGGCGCGCCTACAGCTCCGCACCAAGGCCGCGCTGCTGGAGGTCGAACTGCCGGCCGGCTCACAGCTCTGGTCAATGGAGCTGGACGGCAAGCCGGCCAAGCCACAGCGCGAAGGCCATCGCCTGCTGCTGAACCTCCCCGCCGCGCCGGGTGACACGCTGCGTGACCTTCGGATCGTCTACGAGACGCCGGTGCATGCGCTCCGGTTCTGGGGCGCTGTCGACGTGCCCGCGCTGCGGCTCACGTTGCGCTTGGAGGGGCCGGATGCGCCGGCCGTGGCGGTCCCCCTTGCCGATCTCGACTGGCACCTGTGCCTGCCGAGCGGCTTCCAGATGGTGCGTTATGCCGGCACGTTGACGACGGAGCAGGTCGCGCTGCCCGAGCCCGCCGCGTGGTCGGTCGCCCGCATCCTCTATAGGCTCGGTGGGGGCGTGCATCCCTTCTATGGCGGCTTGCTGCCAACGCTCAGCCGCGCGCGTGAGTTGTCGTACTCGCCGGGACGAGTCTCCACGGCCCGACCGGAGATCTCCAAGGACTTAATCCAAGGGTTAGAGGCTCTGGGCTATACAGGGGACGAGGAAGATGACCTGCGGAAACGGCGGCCGGTAACGCCGCCGCCAGCGGACAAGAAAGTCGCGGCGGAACCTGACGAGGAGCGTGTCCGTCCCGGCGTGGGCGGGGTGCGCCGCTACTGGGCGCTGGCAGGCGTGCGCAGCCTGAAGATCGAGCTGGAACGCCTCGGGGAAACGATCGCATTTCAGAGCCTGGGTGTCGATCCGGAGTTGAACGCGACGCTCGCCAATCGACGACGCGTCGACGCGCTCGCGTTTGGGTTGGCGATCACCGTCGGTTTAATCGGCCTGGCTCTCACCAACCGCCGACCGCGCACCAAGACCCTCTACGTCCTCGTCATCGGCTTGGCCGCCACGCTCATCCCGCTTGTGACCGCCCGGCCCGAGTTCGCGCACGTCGTGAATCCGACCTTCTGGGTCGCGTGCTCGCTCGCACTGTTCTATCTCGTTGTGCTGTTCGTGAAATGGTGCGTCAGCAGGGCCAGAACCTTGATCGCATCCCGCACAGCCGCAACCCCGTCCCCGTCCACGACGGCAGCGTTGGCGTTGGCCCTCGTCCTGGCAAACCCGGCGCTGGCCGAGCCGCCCGAGCCAAAGGCCGAGGATTGCGAAGCAGCCTTGATTCGCCTGCTGGAGCCTCACCGACCGGTAGACGTCCCCGAGGATGCGATCATCGTGCCGTACGATCCGCAGGACGGCACCATTTCGCGCCCGACTACGACGCCCGCCGAACGAATCCTGGTTTCCTACCGCAAGTTCGTCGAGCTATGGAACCTGGCGTACCCGGACGATCGCGTCGAGCTCAGCCCGCCACCCGCCGCGTACGCTCTGGCCGGCGCTACCTACACCGCGAGGCTGGAAGGCGACGAGTACCTGCACGTGGACGGCCGCCTCGATATCGAGCTGTACCACGATGAGCCCGTCGCCGTTCCGCTCGTGCTGGCCGGCGGCGTGCTAACCCATGCCGAGCTGGACGGCAGCCCGGCCAACTTGGGCATCACTTCGTCAGACTCCGAGCCACAGGCCCTCACCCAGGCCACCGAGTCTGGCCAATCGGCGAGACACCAAGTCGACCGTCCGCCCGGAACGCGGCTGACCCTTCAGGTCCACGGCAAGGGCCGGCACCGGCTCGAGCTGACCGTGCGCCTGAAGATCGCCCGCAGCGGCGGTTGGCGCAGGGTCGAAGGCCGACTGCCACACGCTCCCGCCACGGCCCTGACGCTGTGCGTGCCGGAGACCGGAACCGATGTGCGGCTGAGCGGTGTCCAGGATCGCCGAAGTTACGAGACAACGACGTCGGAGGAACCCATCGAGACCGTCCTGGGCGAAAACGGCACGTTCGGCATCAGGTGGCGTTCGCGCGTGCAGGCCGGACAGGTTGATCCACGCCTGACGGCGACCTCAGCAACGCTGCTGGACGTTCGTGAGGATGGCCTGCGGCTGATCTGGAAAGCCGACCTCAGCTTCGGCCGAACCGAACGCGAATCGTTCACCATCGTGGCTCCCGAGGACTACCTCGTGCAGAAAGTCGAGGGGGCCAACGTACGCGGCTGGACGGTGCGTGAGGCCGGCGAAGCGCAGCCAGATTCCGCCAGCGGGCGACAACTGGACGTAACCTTGCTCAAGCCTGTCGCCGGCAGCGAGAGCATCGCGGTCGTCCTGCACCGCCGGGCACGCGCCGGACAGAATGACCTGACGGCGTTCGACGTGCCGGTGGTCCACGTGGTCGGGGCGGTCTTGCACAGCGGGCAGTTGACCATCCGCCGCAGCCCGCTGCTCGATCTGCGTACGGAGCGGGCGGCGGGCGTGACGCGCATCGACGTCCCGCCGGAAGCCCAGAAGCTGGTGACCCTGGCCGGGAAGGGACAGGAAAGCCCGCTCGGCATCCGCCCGTACCAGGCGTACCGCTTCGCCACCACGCCGTTTGCCCTGAGACTGGTCGCGTCGTCGAAAGTCAGGAAACCCACCGCCGAGGTGCAGACCGTGTTGCGGATCGCCGAACGGCAGCGCGGCCTGGAAAGCCGTGTAAATATCAACCCGGCGGGCTATCCGGTCTACCAGGTGCGGATAGTCCTGCCGCGTGATCTGTGGATCGAGCAGGTCTCAGCTCCCGGGGTCTTCGAGTGGTCCGAGACGGTTGAAGAAGACCGCAAGGTGGTGCTCGTGTACCTGGCCACGGGGCAGCAGCGCCGATTTCCAATCCTGGTCCGCGGCACGCTCGGCCTGCACGAGGAGCCTGCCGCCGTGCCGCTGCCGCGGATCGAGGTTCTCGATGTCAGACGGCAGAGCGGCGATATCGTCGTCCAGGTGGACCCGGCGTTTGATCTTCGGCTGACGCAGCGGAAGAACTGCCACGAGACGCCGCTGGGCTCGCTGAGGTGGCTGATGGCCGAGCAGCGGCCGTTGGCGCGGATGGCGCTGCACTACAAGACACCGGATTACGGCGGCGTGATGCAGCTCACGCCTCGCCAACCGATCGTCAGCTGCTCCACGATCACCAACGTGCGCGTAACGGAAACAACACTCGAAGAGACGATCCTGCTGAGCTTTCACATCAGCAAGGCGGGCATCCGCTCAGTCTCGTTCCTGTTACCGAGTTGGATGAGCGATGCGCGGATCACGGTGCCCATGCTGCGGCTGAAGCAGGTCGAGCCGGTCTCGGATCATCCCGAATCGCCCGTTCGGATGCGTCTGTGGCTGCAAGACGAGGTGATGGGTGGGTTGCGAGTCCTGGTGGAGAACGATCGGCTGTTGACACCGGGACCCCACCGGGCACCGATTCCGATCGTCGAGACCGGGCGGACCACGCGCCGCTGCGCCGCGTTGGAGAGCGCCGGGCGGGACGAGGTGATCATTGAGGAACCGGTTGGTCTTCACGCGCTGACCCGTCGACAGAAGGAGTGGCGCCAGCTCGCGGATATGCTCGGCACCGAGATCACCCAGGCGTACATGGTTACGGCCGATCCCGGCGCCGACGCCCGGCTGGCTTTCAAGACCAAGGAGCGGCTCGTGGTGGAGACGGCCGGAGCGCGCATCGGCCTGGCCCAGACCGTTCTGTCGGTGGATGCCAACGGTGCGTACCGGGCGGCGCAGTCCTACCGCATCGACAACACCACCGAGCAATTCCTCGAGGTCGAGCTGCCCGCCGGGGCCGATCTTTGGAGCGTGCTGGTCGCCGGTGAGCCGGTCAAGCCCGCGAGCGTTCCCGGCGTTGCCGGCCTGCGGCGCGTGCGTATCCCACTGGTCAGAACCGCCGGCGGCGACTTGGATTACGCAGTGGTCCTCAACTACGGCGGGCAGTTCCCCACGCCCGGTGGATTGCGGGCAGTCAGTTTCCCGCTGATCTCCACGGTGAACGTGCCCGTCGAACTGAGTCAGGTGCGGTTGTTCCTACCCGAAACGTATCGCTGGTTCGACTTCGGCGGCACCATGCGGCAGGTGACCGAAGCGGGAGATTTGGCGGCCGATTACCTGCGCTACCAGACCCAGGTGGCCGAGCGGTTGGCCCAGACCCTGGAGGCCGGCAGCCTGTTCGCCAAAGCGCGGGCGGCGACCAGCTTCAAGAATCTGAAATCCGAGATCGAGCGGGTCCAGCAATCCGCAGGTGCCTACGGGTTCGCCGTGAACCTGCAACAAGAGATTTCGTCCAGCGAGGCTGTCGTCCGCCGGGGCGAACAACAGCTCGAGCAGTTCGGCCGGCGCCCGCAGCGGGGCGCCGCACTCGAGGATAACCGCGACCGGCTCACCGACCTGTTCGCCAGACAACGCACCAGTCGGGCGCGGAATCTCGTGCAGGACCTGCCAGACAATTTCGGTGAGCCGGCCCAGCAGAAACCGGACGATCAAGCAGTTGCCGAAGGGCGCTTCGACCGAACCTGGATCGCCTCGAACGCGCTCGACAGCGCGGTTGCAGACATACCGGCGCAGACTGGCGGCCCTCCGGGAAGTCAGACGCGCCTGAAGGTCCCGGTCGTGCAGCAAGCTCAGCGTGGAAAGCTACAGCCGCAGGCGCCACAGGTCGCGCAGAAGGACATCAAAGACCAGATCCTCCCGTTGGGAAGGGGCGGCCGCGGCCGCCCCAGCGGGCAAATACGCCGCCGGGGAGGGCGAGCGGAAGCCGGCGAGCTGGTCGAACGGTATCAACAGCAACTGGAGCAGCGCGCCCAGCGAACAGAGCAAGTGCGCGAGTTCGATGCCTCCGAAGTTGTGGAAGCCACAATGGCGCCGGGCGCGGCGGGCCGAAGAGGAGTGTGGCTCGGCTTGGAGGAACCTCGCGTGTCGCCGGCTGTGGAGAGCATGGCGACGGGGCTGGCGAGTCTGCCGGTCGATTTTCCGGTGCGGGGTGTGACCTACAACTTCACGACGCCGCGGGGCCAGGCCGCCATCACCGCCCGGGCACTCTCGCACCGCTCGATCGAGACCACCCAGCGCCTCGGTGCGGTTCTGCTCGCGATCGTGATCGGCGGAGCGCTCTACCGGTTCGTTCGGCGTGGCGGCCTGACCGGAGCGACCGGGTCGACAATGCTGATCGTAGTGGGCATCGTCAGCATCCTGTCCGGCGTGCTGCCGATCGCCGGTCTGGTGCTGGTCATCGCGGGTGGCGTCATCAAGAGCAGACGCCGTCGACTGGAGCACCTCTAGCCCCGGATTGTCTATGTCATTCCGTGTCCTAATCCAGCGATTCTCGCGCCGCGTGAGATGGGTCATAATGCCCTGCCGTGTAAGCTGTTATGCTGAGCCTCAGCGACACGGGAGGCGAGATGGCCAGACAGGCAGATCAGCCCAGTATCCACCTTCCTCGCGGTTGGCCGCAGCGTGTCAAGTCTGCCGTGCTGCACGTAATCTCGTTGGGCCAATACGCAATGGCCTTTGCACGCAACTGGGCGGTCAACGCAGCTCGTCGGGGTGCGGCCCCGACGACCGCGCCGCTTGGCACTGCGTTCTGACTACGGTTTTGCGCTCGGAATACCGCGTCAAGATGCGTCAGAATGCGTCCAAATGCGACAGTTTGCGAATCGTCCGATTCCTGCTAAAATGCGGTGGTCAAGGGACTTCTGTGAGTTTCGGCAACAAACGAAGGCTTGCCTTCCAAGCTGGATGTCGTGCGTGGAGCGAACGCGTCGTTGCGACAGCTTGTTCGATTGGAGAACGCGGACAACGGTTTCGTTTGCGGACAGCCAATCATCTTGCACTACACCGGTCCTGCATTTGTGAATGGCGTCGCGGTGGCCGTGGCAAACCCGCCTTAGACCTGGATGTTCCGCTCCGCGGCCTCCTGGCTCAGTTTTCGCCGTGGTCCTCGCGGATGTTGGCGTCATGTGTGCCGCGCGCCACGGTCTAGATGCGAGACGGTTAAGCACGCACAGGAGCCCCGTCTTCCTGTGGAAGCTCGCCGGAGAAGTGGGTCACTGAGTGGGTCAGTCGTCACGTGGTTTTCACCAGAGATCAATTACTCAGTGACTTCTCGTCAACCTGCAAACCCTGTTTCCGTCCGAGAAACGCGGTTCATGCCTCGTTCAGACAGCGGGTCATGCCACGACTGCCAGCTGCGGGAACTGCACTTCTACCCCCCCCCAACGATCCGCGTGAAACTCAGGGATCAGCCTGTGTTATGAACGCCGGTTGAAAAGTGCAGCGTCTGGGTGTACCGATCGCGGGTGTCACCGGGCGAGCGATGTCATCTATCACTCAAAACCAGCCATGAATTATCAGTTGAAAACCGGCCACTTTGAGGAGGCGAGGATTCGCCATGTAGTCTCCGTAGCCCGCGCTGGGCTGCAGGAGATCATCGATGGCGAATCAACTCAAGATGGCG
>JAUWNI010000128.1 GCA_030612705.1 Phycisphaerae bacterium
CGCTGGTGGTCAATCTGACCACCCAGCACCGCCGCGATCTCGCCGGTCGCCGCTTGACACGACGGGCCGGTGAAGTTGATCGCGTCGACGGTGCACGTGCCGTCGGGCGCGATGATGATGTGCACATGTTTTTGTCGTGACATTGACGGAAACTCCTTTGGATCGGCTTGCGCCGGGGCAGTGATTTCATTACGCTCGGACCGGAACACTCAAGTGGAGGATCAACATGACTGACAAGGATCTGATCGAGATCGCCGACCGCCACTACCCCGATGGGCTGGTCGCTCGGGCCTATGAGCAGGGCGATCAATTCAGCGAGGACCGGCTCGCCAGCTTCATCGCAGAAGAATTGCGGCACATCTGTGACTCTTACCCAACGACCGCCGAGCAGTTTGAGACGGCCGAGGAGCGTATGCGCACGGCCATCGACGAGTTGGGCGAGGTGGCCGACGCCTTCATGCGGGCCAGGGAGCAGGCAACGGCCGACGCCCCCGCGGGCTAGCGGTACCCGGCGACCGTGACCTCGATCTCGCCGTCGGGCAGCCGCTCGCGGGCGACGGTGCGTCCCCGCGCCCGTTGCTGGCGGGCGATAACCTGGTATGCGTATTCCTGCTTGATCCGGTTCTGCATCTCCTCGTTGAACCGGTGGCGGCCGTCATACTCGCTGATCCAGGCCCGGTACGTGCCGTCGGGTTGGCGTTCCCAACCGACATCGTTGGCGGCCTGGCCAACGTGGTGGCGGCGGATGACGATGTGGGCCTTCTGCGGACGGACATCGCCCTGGTAGCCGTACAGCGGCACGGCTTTCTCATGGACTTCGATTTGTGATTCTGAGAAACCGCACTCCACGAGCGCGGCGATCAGTGCCTGCGGATCGCGGAACTCGGTCTGGCATTCGACGAAGTGGGACATCGCGGACCTCCGTGGATCTTGTTGCTGGAAAATTCAAGAGCGGGGCATGGGCCAGGGCTGCGGGCTTGATCGATGGCCCGCACTCAACCGCAGGGCCTCAAGCCGCACCCCGACCAGGGACGGCTCGACCTGCGGCTCAACGGTAGTGCCAGCTTCCGCATGACGGACTGGAGCTTCAGCCAACTGTGCAAGTTGGCGGGCGTCAGCAAGGACACGGTGAACCGTCTCGCGCCGGAAACGGCCGGGCGGGTCTTCGACGAAACGCTCTCGCCTGGCTCGAAGCCGCTTCAGGTCTACGCGGCGGAGGATGTCGTCCGCTCGATTCACGGGGCCAGCTACACGCGGCTCTTCAACGTGGACCTGCTGACGATGGTCCGCGAGTTCGCGACTGATTTCGTCCCGCCGCAGAAGGCCGGGGACGGCAGCGGCGAGGGCGACGGCGGAACGGGTTTGTATTGCGGCGAGCAGGACATGTTCTGCTTCCTCATCGACCCGACCGGCTGGGCCGAGATCAACGGCGAAGCATTCGCGCCGGGTTTCTTCTTGTGGAACTCGGAAGTCGGCAAACGCTCTGTCGGCGTTCAGACGTTCTGGTTTCAGGCCGTGTGCCAGAACCACGTGCGCCGTTTCACCAGTCGTTAGAGACCCGACTCAGTCGGGAGGAGGTTCAGAAGGAGACCTTCTGGGTCAACCAGCCTACCTTGCGGCGAAAGCCAAGGGGGACAATCGCATGCTGGTAAAGCGGTGGCTGTCGGAAAGCGTGTACGGCAGAGTGCCGCAAGACCCGCGTGATATGGCGAAAGCTAGACTGCCTGAATCCCAGTTTCCGGTGATGCTAAGGCACATCCATCGCGACCACGCTTAGCGATGCTGCGAGCTGACGACGGATTATGTGGTTGCCGTCGGACCTTCTGGCTCGCAGGCGGCGGTCAGGGAGACCGCTTAAGGGGACGAACGGGGTGCCTAAGTCACGCTGTGAATGCTAACGATTAGGGAATACGGGATCGCCTACTGGGCGCGAGCCCTAAGGTGACGGAGCCTCCGTAGTAGTCCGAGGTCGGGAAAGCCGACTACATGGCGAAGGGAGGCAGGTGTCTTCGATGTTCAGGAGACCAGGGTACGCAGGATGCGAAACGCCGAAGTCTTGTTGAACATCATCCGTAGTCGTGGCGAACGTGGATTGCCGTTGCAGAGTCTGTATCGGCAACTCTACAAGCCGGCGCTGTATCTCCAGGCGTACGGGAAGATTTACCGCAACGACGGGGCCATGACACCCGGTGTCACGGAAGAAACCGTTGACGGAATGTCGCTCACGAAGATTCGGAGCATCATTGATGCTCTGCGCTTCGAGCGGTATCGCTGGACGCCGGTTCGGCGGACGTACATCCCGAAGAAGAACGGGAAGTTGCGTCCTCTGGGTATGCCCACTTGGAGCGACAAGCTTCTGCAAGAAGTGATTCGCTCGCTCCTGGAGGCGTACTACGAGCCGCAATTCAGCGACCGGTCCCACGGTTTTCGACCGGGTCGCGGCTGTCACACGGCCCTGCGGGAAATCTACTTCAACTGGAGAGGAACGGTTTGGTTCATCGAAGGGGATATCCGCGGCTGTTTCGATAATCTCGACCATACGGTCTTGGTATCGATACTCCGCGAGAGAGTCCTCGATAATCGCTTCCTGCGGTTGATCGAGAACCTGCTCAAGGCTGGATACCTGGAGGACTGGAAGTATCACGGCACCCTCAGCGGTTCGCCGCAAGGGGGCATAGTGAGCCCCATCCTCAGTAATATCTACCTTGACCGGCTGGACAAGTTCGTCGAGCAAACGCTCGTCCCGGCGAACACGCGAGGAAAGAATCGGAAGTTGAATCCGGAGTACGGACGACTATACGACCGGTCGCGGTATCTCCGACGTCTGGGGCGCGAAGCAGAGGCCCGCCAGCTTCTCAAGCAGGCGCAGCAGCTTCCATCGCGTGTCATGGACGATCCGGAGTATCGGCGACTCAAGTACATCCGGTACGCCGATGATTTCCTGCTGGGATTCGTTGGGACACGCCAGGAAGCTGAGGATATCAAGTGCCAGCTTGGCACGTTCCTTCGGGAACAGATCAAGCTGGAACTCTCCGGGGACAAAACGCTCATCACCCATGGGCGCTCGGAGAAAGCGCGATTCCTCGGCTATGACCTGTGCGTGACGCAGGACGACCGGAAGCACACGAAGGGACGACGGTCTATAAACGGCGCCGTCAATCTGCGGGTGCCACGGCGCGTCATCCTGGCCAAGTGTGAGCCGTACGTAAAACACGGTCGACCGGCACATCGCCCTGAACTGCTGGGCCATTCGGTGTTCGACATCGTGGCCCAGTATCAGAGCGTGTATCGAGGCATCGTGAATTACTACATCATGGCTCACAACGTTCGCGACCTCAGTCGGCTCACATGGGCCATGCAAGGATCGTTGACCAAGACGCTGGCCGCCAAGTTGCGGATTAGCGTTCCGAAAGTCTACGACCGGTACGGCACAACGATCGAGACCGAACGCAGCCCCCGACGGGTGCTGGAAGTCCGGATCGATCGCGGCGACAAGTCGCCGTTGATTGCCCGCTGGGGTGCGATATCCTTGGCCCGGAAGCTCGACACAGAGCTTGTTGATCGCGAACCGGTTCCCATGATTAGCATGGCGGAACTGGTTCAACGCCTGCTTGCCGATGAATGCGAGTTGTGTGGATCACGCGAGAGCGTTCAGGTCCATCACGTACGCGCGCTCAAGGATTTGGGCAGGCCGGGACGGTCAGAGAAACCGCTGTGGGTTCGAGTGATGGCCGGGCGCCGTCGTAAAACCCTCGTGGTTTGTCACGTTTGTCACCGGGCGATCCATGATGGACGCCCGACAAGGACACGCAAGGACGCGAAGACACTGGAGAGCCGGATGATCTGAAAGGGTCAAGTCCGGTTCGGGGAGGGGTGGTTGGAAAAGGGTCCCGATTCATCGGGATACCTCGTCAGCCATCTACTCTACATGATCGTGTTCAACGAAGCCCACCTGCGCCGGATTCTGACGAGCTACTTCGCGTACTATCACGAATCACGCGCTCATCTCTCGCTCGAACGCAACGCTCCGATGCCACGTCGAGTCGAGCATCCATCCGAAGGAAAGGTGATCGCGATTCCCCAGGTCGGTGGCCTGCACCACCGATACACACGGGCCGCCTGAAGTCGCGGTCGGTTCCAACCGCCGATGGACACGCGGCGAGTGCGGCTGGACGGCAGGCTGTGCGCCGATGCAGGAAAATCCCCGCGCTGGCGGTCTTCTGCTTGCATCCCAAACGTGACTCGTTCGGTTCACCCGCCAAGCTCACGCTATCGCACGCGGCTTGAGCCACCGCGGATGGAGTATTCGGTATGCACAGGTGCAAGCAGCGACAGACGGCGCTGAACAAGCTGGTGCCGTACGACAGCTCAGCCAACGCCGGTCATTCATCGTCGAGAAGGGCAAGGAACAACGGATAGACCGTCCGCACCGTTCGGGTGATCACGCTCGCACCCTGCCTCAACTTCGTCCGCCACGGCAGGTAGCTGTTGGCCAGGTAGGTCTAATATCCCCCCTCGTTCGCGCGCCCCCACCCGAATGGGCAGTGCACCCGGGGTGTCCCTCTTCAATCGGCTTCATAGAAAAAACAGGAAGCACAGCTGCTGTGAAACAGTTCGGGAGCGCCGAACCTTGAAGGCCCGACACTCCCGTCAGTTACCTCGTTAGGCATGAAACGCGGCTGGATGTGCCCGGCATATCCGAGCGCGTCACAGCGCGCCTATTCCCCCTTCACGTAAAACTCTCCGGACAACGATTTCAGGTCCGGCGCCGATTCGGCCGTGCAGGTGCCCGAGTCGAGGTCGGCGACGAGAATGTCGTCCTTTCCAATCTTCCCGGTAGTCGAGAAGTACACGCTGCCGAAGCCTTCGGAGACGTCGGCGTCCTTAACCTCGCTCACGTCGATCACGAGCCGCATCACCGTCGCCGGTCCGTCGTTCGATTCCACCATGTCGTACCAACCCAGGTTGATATCCGTGGTCGTGAATACTTCGTCCGGGTCCGGCGGGTCGTACGCCCCGACCACGCTCGCGTTCGGCAATACCGGGAGTGTCGTCCACGGCGCGGCGACAAAGGTCGCGTACTGGTTCGGCGTCGTCGCCGTCGTCGAAAGCCGGAACGTCGCGTCGTTGGACGTGTCGAGCACGGCCCCGGTCGCGACCCAGTCATCGCTGTTTGGATCGTCCACCTCGATCTTCAGGTCGAAGACGAAGTGATCGACCTCACCGTTGAACCCGTCGCCGGTATAGCCGCCGGTGTCGTAGGCCACCACGGAGACGTCGACATAACCCCCGCCGTCCTCGCCGCCGCCGCCGCCACCACCGTCTTCGCCGTCGCCATCGCCGTCGCCGCCGCAATCATCACCATAGTGTCCGAGCAGCTCCGCCAAGTCGGACAGATCGACGTCACCATCACAGTCCAGATCACCGTCCAAGTATCCCATCCCCGTGGTCTCGCCGTAGTGCGCCAGCAACTCCGCCAAGTCCGCCAAGTCGCAGTCGCCATCCAGGTCTAGATCGGCCACACACGACGTGCCGGCCTCGTATGCGCCCATGTCAACAGCGCATAGCTGAATTCGGGGGTTGCCGTCGAGGTCGAACGGGATCGGCTCCTGGGTGTCGCCGTCCTGGTCGAGGTCAAACGTGTCGGGGGGCAGGGCATCGTCGTCACCAGCGTCGATGCAAGGCGAATTGCTCAGGAGGCGCAGGTCACCCGCTCCCTGATAGACAAAGTAAGGGTCCTCGCTAATGTTGTGGTTATCTTCACCACCCCAGTTATCATCTTCAACGTCACAGTACGTTACGGCCGGCGCCGGGGGATTGTCCCCGCCGTAGTTGATCTGCTGCTCTTCCGGCACATTATCCCAGACGACACAGTTCGTGATCGTGATCGCCGGATCACAATTGTGGGAGAAGACCGCGCCGCCGCAACAATCCTCGTCGTCGTATGCGGTATTTCCGGTAAACGAGCAATTCACGATGCTCGTGTTGCCGGAACGCGCGAGGTATACGCCACCGCCCACACCCGCATAGTCGGGTCGGGCCTCGTTATCGACAAACGTGCAGTTCGTCACTGTTACGTCGGCATACTGAACGTACAATCCGCCGCCCCATCTGCCCCAGTTACCGTTGAAGGTACAATTGGTAACCGTGATAGCGCCGGTATAGGACTCATTTAGGAGAATGCAGTACACACCGCCGCCGCCATGATCATCGGTGTGCTGGTGCTCGGCTACGTTCTCGATGAAGTCGCAGTTGAGCAGCGTTGCACTAGCTCCGTCAGCGAGCCTGTAGTGTATGCCACCGCCTTTGTAGTCCGCCACATTGCCGGTGAAAATGCAGTTCCGAATCGTTGGGGTGGTGTAATTGCAGTAGATGGCGCCGCCATAGCCAGCGTCTCCGTTTATAATTGTAAACCCCTCGATCATGGCATCGGCGGTCTCGTCGTCATGGATATAGAACGCCCGATCGTCACTTTCGCAATCGATGATGCAGTTCGTCGGGCCGTTTGCGGAACGGACAATGATGTTTATGCCTTTGAGCTCGATGTCCCTGTTTCCCTCACCCGTGTACTCGCCGTCCAGCACCAGCACCGTGTCGGTGTCGCAACACGGGTGGTCGACGGCCTCCTGAATCGCGTCGAAAGGATGCTCTTCGGAGCCGTCCTCGTTCGGATCGCTAACCAACGGATTTCCCGGACCGGGGTCGTTGGGCGCGTTGTCGTCTACGTACAAGACCTGCCCCACGTACAGTGTGACGCGAACCGGGACGGGATTGTTACTCGCCTGATCGTCGACGACTTTGAACCAACAGTCGTAACGGCCGGGTTCCAGCCCCGCGACGTCCACCACACTGAGCGCGACTTCATCGACGTCCTGGCCGCTGTTCGGATCGACTTCCAGCCAGGAGCACTCTTCCTCAATGGTCCAATTGACCGTCCCCCCACCGCAGTTGCTGACGTAGAATGTCTCAACAAGCGGTAGGTTATAGTTATCATATGCTGCAACGAACGTGAAGGCAGTCGGCCAGGCGCAGATTCTCACGGCGTCGGGATCGTACTCGTACGCCCCCATGTCCACGACCTCGCTGCCGTTGTCGTCCCCGTCCACAATCCGGTCGTTGCCGTCGAAGTCATCCGATGGTAGGCCGCCGGGGGGCGTGTTGGTGCCCGCATCGATGCACGGGGAATCGTATTGGAGGTAGTAGTCGCCGTGGTTCGGGGCGAGGAAGTCCGGTTCATCGTAGATGTTGTAGTAGTTCTCCCCGGTATCACAAAATCCACCCGTGCCGACGTCGCAATCCTCGATGCAGGTGTACGTGACGTTTGGGTCGCCGCCGTAGATCTGCGATGACTCGCCGGAGCCGTCGTCGATGTTGCCCCATAGAATGCAGTTGGTCACCGTCGGAGCGTCGTTGTCCGAGTGCTTATTGTAGATCCCCCCGCCGTAGCCGGGCCCGAAGTATCCTGCCTCATTTTCAACGATGGTGCAGTTCGTGATGGTGGGGCTGCTGTCGAAGCGGTTGGCGATGGCGCCGCCGTTATTCTCCACGGAATTCCCAATGAAGATGCAGTTAAAGACGTTCGGGTCGCTGTTATCGTTGCATATTCCCCCGCCGTCATGCCAGTGATCTTCTCTATTGTGCCCCACCTTATTATAGACGAACAGGCAGTTTCCAATCGTCGGGTCTCTGCCATAGCCGGAGCTACCGTCGTCTCCGTCGCCGTTGTAGATCCCGCCACCGCCGGTCGACTCGCCCGTGGCCCCTTTGCCAGCCCAGTTCTCCTCAAAGACGCAGTTGAGGATAATCGGCTGGCTGGACGGGTCCGTCGCGTCGAAATTGGCCATCCCGGCGCCGTAGCATCGTGACTGGTTGCGGACGAACGTGCAATTCCTCACTTCTGGGCTACCCTCCTCGTTGTACAGCCCGGCACCACTACCATACCCAGGGCCTTCACAGTCGTCGGTATCGTCGTCCGCATTGCCGGCAGTGATCGTAAAGCCGTCGAGGACGGCAGCAGTGGTGATCTCGTCTTCAGCCCAAGCCGAAACGACGTGGTAGCTGTTGTCGTCAAGCGAGTCGCAGTAGTCGTTGTCCAGCAAGTCGCCGCTGAGGACGCTCGCATATAGCCCGATGTCGCGCGTGCCAGGGACGTCAGGGTCAACCCACCAGCCAGCGTAGCCGCCCTTGATCTGCACGCCGTCAATGAGCGCGAAAGTAGCCGTGCGATCGCCGGGGGTAGCCGTGTTGGGGTCGTCTTCGTCTTGGTCAGGCTTGTAGGTGCCGCCAGCGACTCGGATTTCGTCGCCGGACTCTGCCAGTTCCAAGGCGTCCTGGAGATACTTGAAAGCGTCCTCCCAGCTCGTCCCGTCACCCTCCAGCGGGGCGTTATCATCCACGCGCCATGTCGTTTGCGCGCGGGCGCGGAAAGGTGTGCAATAGGCGAGTGCCAGCACGGCCACTGCACATAGCCAAAAATCAATTTGTTGAGGTAATCGTTTGGGCATGACTGTTCTCCTTGATGCGTGATGTGGACACAACCCACCCGCTCATTCGCCAAGCGGGCAATTAACAACCTAACTCATTATGGCCGGGAGCTAAGATAAGACGTTCGTCCCCTCACCGCCCGGGTAGACCCACCTGTCGAGTAGTATAACACAGGTTTGTAGGACGCAGTAAGAAATCCGGCCAGCGGCATAAACAAAACCGCTCCCGGACACCGTGGGTGGAAAAAAACGCCTGTCAATACGATGTGGGACAGACTCGACCTGTCTCCAGTACGTCGGGGCATGGAGACCCGGCGCTACGCGCCGGCCCCGGAGTTGTCCGGCAATGTGAGATTCGTAGCGGCCCACCTCCGTGTCGGCCGTCGAGAAAAGGACGTCTTCGATTTCCTACGGCCGTCAGGGGCGCCGGCCGCTACGTTACCGCCCCGTAGTTGTCCAGCAATGTAAGCAGGTCCCAGAGGTCGATGCAGCCGCTGGCGTCGAAGTCGGCGTTCGGGTTGAAGTACGGCGAGCCCTCGCAGGCACCGTACGCGCCAAGCAGCCAGGCCAGATCGGCCAGATCGACGTCACGGTCGCCATCGACGTCGCCCGGCAGGCACCCGCCGTGGTTCAGCAGCACCGAGATGCTATGGCCCCAGAAGTGCGTCGTCACCAAGTCGAGCCGCTCGTCGCCGTTCAGATCACCCATCGCAACGGATTGAGCGGTGTATGAGGCGCCAAACTGCATCGGCGGGGCGAACGTCCCGTCGCCGTGGTTCAGCAGCACCGAGACGTTCGCGCTATAGTCGTTCGCCACCGCCAAGTCGGGCCACTCGTCCCCGTCCAGGCAGCCGACCGCAATGGATGTAGGGGCCTCGCCGGCACCATAGTACATCGGCGGGGCGAACGTCCCGTCGCCGTTGTTCAGCAGCACCGCGACGTTGTGGCTATAGTCGTTCACCACCGCCAAGTCGGGCCACTCGTCCCCATTCAGGTTGCCGATCGCAATGGACTTAGGATAGTCGCCGACATCATAGTGCACCGCCGGGGCAAACGTTCCATCGCCATCGTTCAGCAGCACCGAGACATTGTCGCTGCTCTCGTTCGCCACCGCCAGGTCGAGCCTGTCATCCCCATTCAGGTCGCCGACCGCAATTGACACTGGGCCATCGCCGACGTCATGGCACACCGCCGCGGCGAACGTCCCGTCGCCATTATTCAGTAGCACCGAGGCGCTGTCCTCGTAGGCGTTCGCCGTAGCCAAGTCGAGCCACTCGTCCCCGTTCAGGTCGCCGACCGCGACGGAACGAGGGTTGGCGCCGGCGTCATAGTGCACCGGCGCGGCGAGCGTCCCGTCGCCGTTATTCAGCAGCACCGAGGCGGCGTGGCTCGCCACCGCCAAATCGAGCCACCCGTCCCGGTCCAAATCCCCCGCCGCAACGGACGTCGGGCCGGCGCCGGCGCCATATTGCACCGCCGGGGCAAATGTCCCGTCGCCGTCGTTCAGCAGCACCGAGACGTTGTCATTCCAGGAATTCGCCACCGCCAGGTCGGGCCGTGCGTCCCGGTCCAGGTCACCGACCGTAACGGACCAGGGGCCGATGCCGGTGTCGTAACGCAGCGCCACGTCAAACGTGGCGTCGCCGTTGTTCAGCAATACCGAAACGTTGTTGCCATCCGTGTTCGGGACCGCCAGGTCGAGCCATTCGTCCCCGTTCAGGTCACCGACCGCAATGGACCAGGGACTGTAGACGGTGCCAATGTACACCGGCGGGGCAAACGTCCCGTCGCCGTTGTTCAGCAGCACCGAGACAAAATGGGAAGAGGGTGCTACCGCCAGGTCGAGCCAATCGTCCCCGTTCAGGTCACCGACCGCAACGGATTCGGGCCCACCGTTGACCCCATAGTTCACCGCCGGGGCAAACGTCCCGTCGCCCTCGTTCAGCAGCACCGACACATTGTGGCTGTCAAGATTCCCCACCGCCAGGTCTGGCCACTCGTCCCCATTCAGGTCGGCGACCGCAACGGACGTGGGCCACTCGCCGACCCCATAGTGCATCGGCGGGGCAAACGTCCCGTCGCCGTTGTTCAGCAGCACCGAGGCGTTGTCGCCATCCCGGTTCGCCACCGCCAGGTCGAGCGCCTCGTCCCCGTTCAGGTCACCGACCGCAACGGAGCAGGCCCTGTAGTCGCTGCCATAGTGCACCGGTGGGGCGAATGTCCCGTCGCCGTTGTTCAGACGTACCGAGACCGTGTCATTACAGCTATAGTCTTTCGCGACCGCCAAGTCGAGCCACCCGTCCCCGTTCAGGTCACCGACCGCAACGGAGGCGGGGTCACGGCCCACCCAATAGTGCACCGCCGGGGCAAACGTCCCGTCGCCGTTGTTCAGCAGCACCGAGACGTTGCGGCTACCCTCGTTCGCCACTGCCAGATCGGGCCGCTCGTCCCCATTCAAGTCACCGATGGCAACGGAAAGAGGCATGTTGCCGGCGTCATAATGCACCGCCGGGGCGAACGTTCCGTCGCCGTTGCTCAGCAGCACCGAGACGTTGTCGCTGCCGTCGTTCGCCACCGCCAAGTCGAGACAGTCGTCCCCGTTGAGATCACCGACCGCAACGGACGCAGGATGCCAGCCGACGTCGTACTGCGCCCCGGGAAACAGCGGACCGCTCGCCGGTGCCGCGTTGCCGCAGACCAGCGCAAGCACCAGCGACACGCCGATACGAAACCGAAGACCGTTATCAGACATCGCGTCTGCTCCCTTGCGGACCCCTCCCCGTTCCCGCATTCATGAGTATGATTTCATCTATTTTACCCAGACAGGGTCCTCGATTCCAGAGGGAAATCGCGTGTCCCGCCGTGAAAGCCGCCTGTTTGCTCGATTCGTCGTACCATTCTCGATTCCCTCGTACGAACCCCGGTTTGTGTCATTGCTTGGCAGCGTGGCGGCGGGGGCGTGAGGTGGGGTGTAAGTGGGGCGCGAAGTCGGTCGGGGCCTGATGGACAGCCGGCGGGGGTCATAAAGGCGTGAGAGTGCCGAAAAAAGCTGGGCGGAGCTGCTACGCCGCGTTTTTCTTGCGCTTTCGCGCAGGCGTGATCCACTGTTTGACGTTTAGCGCCATGAACTTCACTGTCCGGTCCACGGCCGGTCGACCGCGAACGCGACCCCCGCCGTGAGAACGTTTGTATTCCGAGTTGGCGGCTTCGATCCCGCTACGAAGTCGATAACCGTCCTTGAATTCCTTCGTCTGCTCCCGGCGCCGACGGGCCGACGTGGCTACCTCCGAAGGCAACCACGTTAGTGCCAAAGTCTCGACACGATTGCTTCATCCGGCCCGGCAGTTCGCCAGCCACCGGCAACGCGCACAACGCTCGACATCCCGGGGAGCATAGCGATGATGACCGTTCTTTCCACACTCCCCTTGCCTAATCGGCGCGAACCCGCCTCAATCAGCGAATCTACAGCCGCACGAAGTGGAACGAGGACATCGCCCGCGGCTCACCCCACGCGGCGAAGCGGGCGCTCTCCGACGCTGAGCTTGAGTCGCGTCGTCGCGAGCTCCAGCGCCTGACGCGCAACTCCTTCCACTGGCGGGCCTTCACCTACTTCATGGGTTGCTTCGCCTGCCAGGCCTTCTGGACCGCTATCGCCGCCTACGCCCTCACGCGCGGCGGCCGGCTGGTTCTTCTCGGCCGCAGCCTCCTCCGGTGCCGCCGTGCTGCGCTCCCTGCGGTCCGGCTCCGGACAGCGGCAAGTCCCGGCCCCGGCGGGCGGTGACCGCGGCTGCCAGAACTGCGGCAAGTAAGGCTGCCGGTAGCCGGGGCGCCCGGATCAGTGCCTCACACGGCATCGCTGAGGCGGAACTGCGCACGGGCTGGAATCCTCCCGAATCCCTTCCCACCGTATACGGCGGTCGGCTCGTCCCACGGTCAAGTGCGGTGCGAGGGGACAGGATGAGGAAGAATCTTCGGCAATTACTCTGATTTTCGTGAGCGCAAAGGCCCCCGTTGTCGCTAATGGCGTAGTGGGGGTGGGTGGGGTGCGCGCAGTGCTGCCACCCGCGTTGGATCCCGGGGCATGTGCTGG
>JAUWNI010000127.1 GCA_030612705.1 Phycisphaerae bacterium
CCGCCCCCCCCGGGGCACGCCCGCTACAGGCTATAGGCGCCGCCGACTTTTGCAGCGGACTGATAGGGAGGGCAGCAAAACTAGACGAGCCGCGGACTGCCGGCCGCGCGGCCCCGCGCGGAATACTGTAGCGGCCGGGCCCCGCACCGGCCGAGTTGACCGGATGCAAACCGGTCCCACAAGATGTGTAGTGGATAGTCAACCAATTGACTACGAAAGACGCCATCACGATCGCCGATCTGGCTCGGCACCTGGGCGCCGAGGTCGAGGGTGATGCCGCGCGCGTCGTGCGCGCGATCCAGCCGCTCGATCAGGCCGGCCCGGACGCGCTTTCATGGCTCGGCAGTCCCGAGTACCTGCCGCGGTTCGAACAGACCAACGCGGCCGCCGTGCTCGTCCCGCGCGATATCGACGTCCCCGAGGGGCACACGGTAATCCGTGTGAGCGACCCCGACCTCGCGCTGTGCGAGGTGCTGACGCTGCTCGGCCCCGCGCCGCCGCGCGTCCCGCTCGGCGTTCATTCCAGCGCGGTCGTCGACCCCGGGGCGAAGGTCGAAGGGGCGGCGATCGGCCCCAACGTGACCGTCTGTACCGGTGCGACGATCGGCCCGGGCACGCAGGTTCACGCCGGTGTGTACGTCGGCGCCGAAACCCGGATCGGTCGCGACTGTGTGCTGTGGCCCGGCGTCGTCGTGCGCGAGCGCGCCACGATCGGCGATCGCGTCATCATCCACCCGAACACGACCATTGGCGCCGACGGTTTCGGCTATCTGTTCCGCGACGGCAGGCATCGCAAGATTCCGCAGGTCGGACGCGTGATCATCGAGGATGACGTGGAAATCGGCGCCAATAGCGCCGTCGACCGGGCCCGTAGCGGCGAAACTCGCATCCGCCGGGGAACCAAGATTGATAACCTCGTGCAGATCGGCCACAATTGCGACATAGGTGAGGATTGCATCATCGTCGGCCAGTGCGGAATCGCGGGCTCGGTGACGTTGGAACATCACGTCGTGCTCTCTGGGCAGGTCGGCGTGATTGACCATCTGCGCATCGGGGCCGGCGTGCAGGTCGCGGCGCGATCACTTGTCACCGGCAACCTTCGTGCGGGACACGTCTATCGTGGAACGCCCGCGATAGACAACAACCAGTACGGCCGGCAGCAGGTGGGCATCCGCCGACTGCCCAAAATGATCGAACAATTGCGGGAATTGAGAAAACGGGTCGAACAGCTTGAGTCAGCAGCAAACGATCCAGAAAGAAGCTGAAATCAGTGGCCGGGGTTTGTTCACCGGCTTCCCGGTCACGGTGCGCTTCAAACCCGCCCCGCCCAACAGCGGCGTCACCTTCGTCCGCTCCGACCAGGACACGCCCATCCGCATCCCGGCCCGCATCGAAAACCTGACCAAGCGCGCCCGGCGAACGGCCTTGCGCAACGGAACGGTAGCGATCGAGACGGCCGAGCACTGTTTAGCGGCGATCTTCGGACTGTCCATCGACAACCTCGACATCGAGATGGACAACGCCGAATTGCCCGCCGCCGACGGCAGTTCCCAACCGTTTGTCGATGCGTTGCTCGAAGCCGGCATCGTCCCGCAAGAGGCCCCGCGCAGCGACCTGCACGTCCGGGAAACCGTGCGCGTGACCGACGGCGACGCCGAACTGCTGGCCTGGCCCAATGAGAAACACCGGCTCGACATCATTTACGAGCTCGAGTATGCCGAGAGCACGGTCGGCCGGCAGATTTACCGCTTCGCGCTCGAGCGTGACGCGTTCGTCAACGACATCGCCCCGGCCCGCACCTTCGTTACCGACCGCGAAGCCGAGGAGCTCACCGCCGCCGGCATCGGCACGCACCTGACCTATAAGGACATCCTGGTCGTCGGCCCCGACGGCCCAATCGAAAACGAATACCGCTTCCCCGACGAATGCGTGCGGCACAAGATTCTCGACCTGGTCGGCGACCTGCTACTCGTAGGCTGCCCCATCTTCGGTCGAATCTACGCCCGCAAATCGGGGCACAACCTGAACCACGAACTCATCCGCAAGCTGGTCGAGCAGCGTTCCGCTGGCCGGCTCCATAGCCGTCTCAGCGGCCCGCCCACGCTCGATATCCAGCACGTGCAGCGCACGCTCCCGCACCGTTACCCGATGCTGCTGGTCGACCGCGTGATCGAGATCGAGGGCGATCGCCGCGCCGTCGGCGTGAAAAACGTCACCATCAACGAACCGTTCTTCCAGGGGCATTACCCGCGGCAAGCGATCATGCCCGGCGTGCTGATTATCGAGGCGATGGCGCAACTCGGCGGCATTCTGCTCTCACGTAAGCTCGAGCACACCGGCAAGGTCGCCGTCCTGCTGAGCCTCGACCGGGTAAAGTTCCGCCGACCGGTGACGCCGGGCGACCAGATCGTCATGGAAGCGCTGGCCAAGCGCGTAAAGTCACGAACAGGCGAGGTGTTCTGCCAGGCGCGGGTTCAGGGTGAACTCGTCGCCGAGGCGGAAATTAGATTCATGCTGGTGGACGCCGACCCAACTTGAGTATATCCGAATGAGTGAAATCCATCCCACCGCCGTCGTCGACCCGAAAGCGCGCCTCGGAAGTAACGTGTGCATCGGCCCCTTCTGCTACGTGGACGCCAACGTCGAGCTTGGCGACGGCTGCGTGCTGCGCCCACACGTCACGCTGCTGGGGCCGTCAACCTTCGGCGTCAACAACGAGGTCTACTCGCACTGCACGCTCGGCGCCGCTCCGCAGGATCTTAAGTACAAAGGCGGGCCGACATCGCTGGTCATCGGCGACAACAACATCTTCCGCGAAAACGTCACCCTGCACCGCGGGACCGAAGTCGACCGCCGTAGCGAGGGCCGCACGCGGCTCGGCAACAACAACCTGCTGATGGTCGGGGTGCACGTGGCGCACGACTCCGACATCGGTAACCATGTCATCATCGCGAACCAGGTTCAGATCGCCGGGCATGTACGCATCGAGGATTGCGTCACGGTCGGCGGCTCGAGCGCCATGCACCACTTCGTCACGGTCGGTCGCAACGCGTTCGTCGGCGGGATGACCCGCATCACGCACGACGTTCCGCCGTACATGAAGGTCCAGGGTTATATCCAGGAAATTCGCGGCACGAACGTCGAGGGCATGCGACGCTGGCACATCCCCGACAAATCGATCGTCGCCGTCAAGGCCGCTTGGCGTCTGCTGTATGCCCGCCGCGGCGAGCACGCCCCCGGCCGCACCGTCCAGGCCCTGCGTGAAATCGAAAACGACGGGCTGGTCGAGGACGAGCACGTGCGCTACCTGGTCACCTTCCTGCGGCGAAAACTCGACGTGGGCATCTTCGGCCGAGTGCGTGAGTACGACCGCACCGACCGGCCGGAAGACCGCGCCGCTTTCTACGAACAATCAGAGATGGAGCCAAGGGCATGAATGAAGCGCTGCCTGTCGCCGTGATCGGTGCGGGCCATATGGGCCGGCACCACGTGCGGAAATACGCTGAGATGGACTCGGCGAAACTGATCGCCGTTGTGGATGCAAACCTCGAACGTGCCCGGGAGTTGGCCGAACCGCTCGGCGTCAAGTACGCTACCGAGCTGACGCCCGAGCTGGGTGACGTGGCGGCGGTCAGCGTCGCCGTGCCGACCGTCCACCATCTGCGTATCGCGACGCCGCTGATCGAGCGCGGGGTCGCGGTGCTGGTCGAGAAGCCGCTGGCTCCGACGCTGACCGATGCCGAGAAGATCGCGTCCCTCGCGCGCCGTTACAATACGATCGTCCAGGTCGGACACACCGAGCGGTTCAACCCGGCCGTGCGAGCGGTCGATCGCCTCGGCCTGCGGCCCAAGTTCGTCGAGACCCACCGCATCAGCCCGTTTACATTCCGCTCGGCGGATGTCGGCGTCGTGTTCGACATGATGATCCACGACATCGACATCCTGCTGCACCTGGTGAGGGAGGACATCGAGCGGGTGGACGCCGTCGGCGTGAACGTGCTCAGCAAACACGAGGACATCGCCAACGCGCGCGTCGCCTTCGGCGCGGGCGCGGTCGCCAACCTGACCGCGTCGCGGCTGGCATTGAAAACCGAGCGCAAGCTGCGCGTCTTCTGCGAGCACGCCTACATCTCGCTCGACTATCAGAAGAAGATCGGCATCGCGATCACGCTCGATAAAAACCTGGACGTGCTCAAGCTCGCCCGCGAGCACAACGTCGAAGACCTCGCGCAGTTGGCCGGCACCGACTTCGGCAAGATGGTCACCGTCGAGCCGCTGGTCATCGAAGACAAGGATGCCCTCCAGGACGAATTGGAAACCTTCGTCGAGTGTGTCCGGAACAGGGAAAAGCCACCGGTCAGCGCCGAAGACGGCGTCGCCGCGATCCGCCTGGCCGAAAACATCGTCGATTCGATCAAGGGCCACCGCTGGGATGGCGACGATACCGGCCGCATCGGTCTCGAAGCCGACATCGTGCGATCACAGGCAACCGATCAGTAGAAACCGGCAACGAATGCCTACCAATAGAACAACACGTAATCGTAAATCATCAGTCCCGCGGGAACGACAGTTACAAGCCCCGAAGGGTCAACAGTCACCAGCCCCGAAGGGGCGAAAGTTAATAGCCGGGGGCGTAAGCCCCCGGAATCGGCCTCTTCCCGTACAAGCCCCGGAGGGGCGACAGACGGACTCCAAAGCCCCACACGTTTCTGTCGCCCCTCCGGGGCTTTTTGTTCGCACGCGAACTCGAATCCCAGGGCTTACGCCCTGGGCTACTATCTACCGTCCCTCCGGGACTAAATCAGCACGCGCAAGTAAACGCTGGCACGGACAAACCCGCTTACAGCGGGCCTGCCCGTGGCACCCACGCCCACGGCACCCGCGACATTTTCTTCCAATCGGCTTGCTGATGACATTCGTGCTGATCGGTGCGGCTATGACCGGCGGCTGTCGCACCGGTAGACAAGCAGTCCTCGAAACTGCCGCCGGCCGCGTGCAACCCCTACCGATGCCGTCGCCGGTGAGGGCCGTCTGGATCGCGCGGTTCCATTACCACTACCCCGACGACATCCGCACGATCATTCGTAACTGCGCCAACGCCGGTTGCAACACCGTGCTCTGGCAGGCACGCGGCCAGGGCACCGTGGCGTATCCGTCACGGATCGAGCCGTGGTCGGGCGAGTACGGTCATCACGATCCCGGATTCGACCCGTTGCAAATCGCCGTCGAGGAAGCCCACCGCCACGGCCTGCGGATCGAGGTCTGGATCAACGTGATGCCGGGCTGGAAAGGCCCCAAGCCGCCGCCGATCAAGAACCAGCTCTGGCACACGCATCCCGAGTGGTTCCTGCACGAAGCGACGGGGCGTCGCCAGCCGCTCGGTAAGTTCTACGTGATCCTGAACCCGTGTCTGCCGGAGGTCCGCCGCTATATCACGAGTGTCGTGGAAGAGTTGGTCACGAACTACGACGTGGACGGCGTACACCTCGACTACGTCCGCTACGCCTGGGACACGACGCCGAACGCCCGCAAGCTCTACCCGCGTGATCCGACGACACTGCGGCTCTACCGTCAACAAACCGACCGGAACCCGGATGACGATGCGGGAGCTTGGGACGATTGGCGTGCCAACCAGCTCACGCGACTGGTCGGGCAGATCAAGGACCGCATCGAGCGCTGTCGGCCGGGCGCCACGTTAACCGCCGCCGTCTGGTCCAGTCCGCGGCGCGGCTACGACGAGTATTTCCAAAACGCGGTCGCATGGCTGCGCACGGGCATGGTCGACGCGGTCATGCCGATGGCCTACACGCCGAAGCTCGACTTGTTCGAAAGTTATATCGGCTCATATCACACGCTGGTCCCCGCCGGACGCATCATCCCCGGCCTCGGCATCTACAAACACGAGACCCCCGAGCAACTCGGCCGGCAATTGCAGCGGTGCCACGACTGGGGCGGCGATTTCGCCCTGTTCTCCTACGACTCGCTCCACGCCACCGCCGGCGACCGCGGCAATGACGGCAAACCCAAGATCGACCCGGAAAAGAAACGTCTCCGCCAAATGCGAACAGGAGTAGTGGAGCATTTCACCTCGCAGTGATCATTATTCGATATCGGCTGAACATCGTAGGGCAGGCCGCGGGCTGTATAGCCAACTTGATATTCAAATGGGGCGTCGCCGATCGGGAGTGTATCGCATGCAAGAATGCGAGGCCTGCCTTTCCGCTGCCCTACCAAGGGGGCGGCAGGCCTCGCAAACCTCGCCGCCGCGTTCTTCCCACCAGCCTAAGCGATCTCCGCCGCGTGACAACTCCGCCATACACGGCCTGCCCTACCAAGCTGCCGTGCGGGTCCGTGCGCGCGAATTGTGGCCCGCAAAGGAAATCCTACTTTTAGCTTGAAACCGGTGTTATAAAAAATACAATTAATATCCTGAGTCGCGAGTTCCTTGAAGAACTCCGGGGAGTACAAAGCTCCAGCTTTGCTCCTGGTGTACACGCAAGGCAGAGCCTCGCACTCCTCGGCAATTCAACGGTTTCCGGCTCAGCACATTGGTGTCAGCCATGCGAACCTATCCGGCTCAAAGAAAAGATCGAGATTGTGGTGGGATATCATCTCCAGACCCGCGATTAGAGAAAGGATGTCTCATGTTCAAGAAACTGCTGGCTACAACCGCCGTCCTGGCCCTGGTCGTTTCGGCGCGGGCCACGATCACCGCCAGCCTGGTGGATCTCGGTTCGCCGCTCTACGAAGGGAACGTGGTCTACGATATCGTTGTATCCCTGACCGACGGCCCCGACCCTTGGGGTTCCGACGACTGGATCGCCGCAAGCATGACGGCCACCCTGACGGGGGATTGCACATTCATCAACATCGACCCATGCAACCCCCCCGAGTGGCCTATCCTTCCTATTTATATCTATGACAGCTTCTTCACCTCGCCGGCGTTGTTCCCGAACACGTACGATTACGGCTTCGTCTCGTATGGGCCCGATCCGCCGGTTGAGGAGGACCAGCTTCGTTCGGGCGAGTGGTATGATACAATCGATACCGGCAACGGTGATTTCGTCATAAACCGTCTGTCGGTTCTTTACGTCGATGGGGGCACTATGCATATCGACCTGGCCGTTGCCGCCGTGAACACCGGCGGTGAATTCTTCCCATACACCTGGGAGATCACGATACCCGAGCCTGCCGGCCTCGCACTGTTGGCCCTCGCCGGCTTGGTCCTGACTCACCGGCGCTGATGCATCTTTTCCTGGCCCAGACTCCTTTCCCATCCGGCATCAGTAACTGCAATCGTCGCCGTACTGGCCAAGCAATTCCGCCAAGTCGGCTATGTTGATGCAGGGATCGCCGTCGTCAACCAGGTCGGCGTCGGGGTTGTAGAGGGGTTCGCCGGGACAGGTTCCGTAAGCCCCCAGCAACTCGGCCAGGTCGGCTATTGTAACCATGCAATCGTCGCTGCCGTCGATGTCGGCGGTGCAGCCCCTTCCGGCGTCGCCGGCACGTGGGCAGCCATAAGTCGGATCGCCCACCAGCACGAACGCCAGGTCGCCGTCGCGGTCCTGGTAGCCGTTGCCATCGAAATGGTCGACGGCACAATCACCATCGCCCTGGTAGTAGTTCAACGACCAAAGCCAGGCATCCCAGTAAGGCTCGACGGCAACGTAACCGATCGAAATCCAGTAGGGCTCATCGATGAACAGCCTCGGCGGAGTCGCGAGCGTGGCGGTCTGCATGTACTCTTTGCCGCCATACATGTTCACGTACCCTGTTTCGACGCACTGGATATCTTCAATTGCGATGAGCTCCTCATAAATCAGCCAGTCGGGGAGGCCGTTGACCTCGCCATAGATGACGATCGCCCAGTGGGAAAAGTTGGTCAGGTCATCGAATGCGTAGTAGTCGCTGCTGCCCCACCAGGTCACTTCGGTGATCTTCCGGTAGACCGGATCGGTCAGCGAGAAATTGTCGGCCATTCGATCCTCGCAGTACTGCCCGGAAATCGCGCTGGAACAGAACCCGTCCGGGTTGTCGTTCGGCTGACTGTAAACGACGAGCTGCGCCCGGCCCTGGGCAACGACGGCGAATACCACAACGAGCATAAAACAAAGGTGGATAGCGCGTTTCATTTCACGTCCTCCTGGGCAGCCCAAACCTGCCCGTATGCTTATGAATTGCAACCGACACGGCCTCCACGCCGAACGAAGCAACCGTGCCCCACACATTCAGCAATATAATGTGATTAATGCTCAGAGTGAAAAGAAAAACCGGGATCAATGCCGAAAACGTGCCCGTCTCGCCGACCGTTGTGCGGATTCAGGAGGTTTCCTGGGTCTCCGCTTCCTCGGACGGCGCGGGCTGTTCCACCGTGGTGATCGGCGTCACATTCGGCGTCGCACCGGCGATCTTGTCGAGCAGGTACAATTCGAACCGCACATCCCGCCCCAGCGGAACCCAGTGCTCACCCTCGGCACGCGACGCGATCAGGCCCTCGGTCGTCGGTAAGCGCTCACTGTAAATCCCCAACGCGCTGGACGCCGTCGTCACCTGCCGTTCGGGCGCGCTGTAACGTTGTTTATCGACTTGCACGGACACCCGAAACTCATCGCTCGGGTTATCCGGGTCGGCCGGGGCGACGCGCACCGTGACGATTCGGGCAATGGTGTGGATGCTCGATTCCAGGAGCTGATAACCGCCGATCGAGTCGTGCCGCCAGAACTCGAACCATTGTCGGCCGGTGGCGGGTCGGGTGACCACGACGCCGTCGTCCCAGTCCACCTGTTCGGGCGTGAAATCACGCTGCCGCAACAGTGTCAGCGTCTCATCGAGAAACGCCTCGCGGTCCGGTATTCGCAGTAATATTTCGGTCGGACCGTTCGGCGGCGGTGTCACCTGGCAACCTGTCAGGCTTCCGGCGAAAAAAATCACGCCGACCGTGAAAAAAACTATTCGAGTGATAACTAACATGCGGGCATGATAAATGCGGGCCACGGGATTGCAAGCCAGTGAGTATGGGACCTGCGCGCGTAGCGGTCCTCGCTCAACTGCTTGTCGGCAAAATCCTCGCGACACTTCACCAGAAGCTTGTAAAAATATAGGTGGAAGCTGTCGTGTCCCCCTTCACGCTCCCGCATCGGCAAGGTGGCTGATGCGGGAGTGCCTTTTTATACACGCTGCCCGATGCAGCCCACGCCGCCGGCCGCGTCCACAGCCAATCACGTACTCTCGGGTGTAACTAATCTTGGTGGCAACGAGGGTGCCACGGTGCGAGGGTGCCACGGGCAAGCTGCCGGTTCGCGCCAGCCGTCGGCGTCGCGATACGCGAGCCCCTTCCGCACCGGGACCGACGCCGGTTGCGGCGCTTGCCCGTGGCACCATCGATAACCGGAGTATCATCACAGCCTCCGATACTCCCACAAGTTAGCTTCGCCACGAGAAATGGTCACCCCCATGCTCTCCGCTCGTCATTTTCCGCTGTACATCGGACGCGGGTAAAGCTACTCTACGGGCAAGTTTGGATTCCTGAACGCTCGGGACGAAAAAACGCGGGGTAACATGTCACTCGAACCACTTGAAACTGCGTCCGGCAGTGACTTCCCACTATGCCGACAGCTCTCGGTTTTCGTCGAGAATCGGCTCGGGCAATTGCTGAGGCTGACTCGCCTGTTCGAGAAAACCGACCTGTGCATCCTGGCCGTTTCGGTTGCCGAGGCGACGGACTGTGCAATTGTACGCTTACTCGTCAACGATCCGGACGCCGCACACGAAGCGCTCAGCAACGCGCACTTCGCGGTGACCGAGACCGAGCTACTGGTAATCGAGCTCCCACCCGGCAAACGCGGCATCCGGAGCATCTGCGAAACGTTGATCGCCGGCGAGATCAACATGAACTATCTTTATCCACTGTTGCCACACGACAGGCATGGAGCGTGCATGGCCATCCAGGTGGACGACCTGCCTCAAGCCGCTACCGTTTTGACTTCGAAACGATTTCACCTGCTCGATCAGAGCGAGCTGTAACGACCGCCGATGCGGCCTCCACTCACACCACCCGTATTTCAGCGCTGGACCATGAGCGACGGCTATGTTCTACACGGACGCCTCTGGCCGCCCACCCGCCGCGACGTTTCCCATGCCATCGTCTACCTGCATGGTATCCAATCGCACGGGGGCTGGTTCGAGTGGTCCGCGTCGCTGCTCGCGAAAGCGGGCTGCGCGGTCATCCTGCCCGATCGGCGCGGCAGCGGGCTGAACGAAGCCGACCGCGGCGATACGCCGTCCTGGCAACACTGGCTGCTCGACATCGACGAACTGGTAAACTGGACGCAAACCGAGATCGGCGTCAAACGTTTTGACTTCGTCGGCGTGAGCTGGGGGGGCAAACCGGCCCTGGCCTGGACCCTCCGGCACGCGGACCAAGCCCGGCGACTATTATTAATCGGACCCGGCCTCTTTCCGGCCGTCAACGTTGGCCTGCGCGAGCGCTTTCAAATCGGCCGCGCCTTGCTAACGGGCGGAAAACGAAGCTTCGCCATCCCGCTGAACGATCCCGAGCTCTTCACCGACAATCCCAAGGGGCAAGTTTTTATCGCCAACGACCCGCTCAAGCTCACACGGGCCACGGCGCGTTTTTTCTGGCAATCACGCCGGCTGGATCACCACCTGCTTCGGGCGTCCGCCGGCACTCTGCGGGCCGACACGACATTGGTTCTGGCCGGGAACGACCGGATCATCCGCAATGAGCCGACGGAGGCGTGGGTTCGGCGAGTGGCCGGTCCAAACGCGCGGGTGGAATATTTTCCGGACGCGGCCCACACGCTCGAATTTGCCGCCGATGAGACCCGGTTCCGGGCCCTGATCGAGCGTTGGGTGTCCCTGGGGCTCCAAGTGGAGTAACAGAAACGATTTGCAACTAGAGCTTGCTGAGCGGGTACAAAGTGCATAGAATCCCGAAAAGTGGGTTACCGCGAGTTACGCGATTCTCGGCAGAACTTGGCGCACTCTCAGGAGAAGCAGTTAAGAATACGGATGTTCACGACGATTCTAATGGATGGAGCCTGACGCGTTGCCCCGCACGATACCCACGTGCCCCAGCGGAGTAAACCAGCTTGCTCGCCAGACATAGACACTCGTTGCTCGCAATCGTCGGATTGCTGGCAATCGCGCTGACCGGCGTGAGTCATATGTCCATGCCCGACGCCACCGCCGGCCAGCCGCTACCCCTGTCAACAACGTTCACGACGACGCCAACATCCGTGCTATCAGCAGCGGTGGGACCGAAGATCGTCGCCACGTTTGACACGCTGGCAAATCCACTCAGCGCGCGGCCGACGACAGACCTCGAATCCATCAAAGAGCTTGCAAACCACGACCCCTGGGCGCTTGCCCGCCTCGGTCACCAGCGCTGTGAGCGGGATATCCACGAATACACCTGCCTCTTCCTCAAGCAGGAACGCATCGACGGCAAGCTCCGCGATGTCGAGGAAATCGAGGTCCGTTATCGCGACGAGCCCAAGGCCGTCTACATGATCTGGAAACGCAACGCCGACCAGGCCAAACGCGTCCTCTTCCAGGACACCGCCGAGTTCGTCAACGACAAAGGCGAAAAGGTCGCCCGCGTCGAGCCGGCCGGCGTTCTGATCCGCCTCGTCGTCGCCGACATCCTCATGCCGATCCACGGCAAACGCGCCCGCCAAAGCAGCCGACGATCGATCGACGAGTTCGGCTTCCTCTCCACACTCGACCTGCTCGATCATTACAACCAACTCGGCGCGGATAACGGCGTGCTCCACCTACGCTACGAAGGCGAAGGCGAGATCGACGGCCGACCAACCTTCAAGATCGTCCGCTACCTGCCCTACAACGGCCCCGACGGAACCTGGCCCGACGCCAAAATGGTCATGCACATCGATCAGGAGTGGCTATTACCGACGGCGGTCTACTCCTACGCCGACCGCGAAGGCCGCGAGCTGCTCGGCAGCTACGTGCACACCAAGGTCAAGCTCAACCCGGGCCTCGACGCCGACGCGTTTCACTTTTAGCAATCCGCCGCAAAAATCATGTAGCGTCGGGTCTCCGTGCCCGACGCGGGATGAAAACGGCGTTCCACGGTCGACACGGGGGTCGGCCGCTACAGACTCGTGAAAACCGCTCTAGATTCCTCAGTCGCGGCGCTCTTATCGGAATGACAAATAGTCGCGGCGCCGGTGTGCCATGGGCAGGCCCGCCGAAGGCGGGTTTGCCCGTGCCTCGACCCATCGAACACGGGCAGGTCTTCGACCTGCCCATGCCACCCGGCGAATCAAACAAAGGGCGGGTGTTGCCCGCCCTCAAAAGCCTGAACCCTGAACCCTGAACCCTTGTTCCCTCGGCCCCTCTCTAATCACATACCGTCCCGTAGACGCCGAGCAGTTCGGCCAGGTCGGAAATCTCGACGTCGCCGTCGCAATCCATGTCGCCGTCGGCACCATTCGCGCCGCTGGTCACGCCGTAGTGGGCCAGCAGCACCGCGAGATCGTCGAGATCGACGTCACGATCGCCGTCGAGGTCGCCATGGCAAGGCGGCAAATCGCT
>JAUWNI010000170.1 GCA_030612705.1 Phycisphaerae bacterium
GTTATCGACCACCGTCACCGTCTGAGTGCACGTGGCCGTGTTGCCCGAGCCATCCGTCACCGTCCAGGTCACGATCGTGTCGCCTAATGCGTACGGCTCGGCGGCATCGTTCACCACGCTGGCAACGCTGCAGTTGTCGTCTGTGGTCGGCGTACCCAGATCGACGCCGGTCGCGGAGCACAAACCCGGATCGGTGTTCACCGTCACGTTGATCGGACAAATGATCGTCGGATCCTCGTTATCGACCACCGTCACCGTCTGGGTGCACGTGGCCGTGTTGCCCGAGTCGTCCGTCACCGTCCAGGTCACGATCGTGTCGCCTAACGCGTACGGCTCACTGCTATCGTTCACCACGCTGGCAACGCCGCAGTTGTCGTCCGTGGTCGGCGTACCGAGATCGACGCCGGTCGCGGAGCACAAGCCCGGATCGGTGTTCACCGTCACGTCGGTCGGACAAATGATCGTCGGATCCTCGTCTTCGGTTACCGTCACGGTGAACGAGCAGGGCGTGCTGTTGGTGTTGCCGCAAGCGTCCTCCGCCGTGTAGGTGACTGTCGTGACACCCACTGGGAACGTGGCACCCGGCTCGTGCGTCGAGTCCAGCGTCACGCCGGGACAGTTGTCGTTTGCCGTGGGCGGCGTCCATGTCACCACGGCCGAGCAGTAACCCGTATCATTGGATTGCGTGATGTTCGACGGGCAACCGGAAATCGTCGGCGGGGTGCCGTCAATGCTGATCGCCGACAGGTTCTCCAGCGTCAGGTTACCGATCTCAATCGAGTACTCGTTGTCCTCCTCATCCCCCACGATTGTGCCCGGCGGCACATCGAGGTTGAACGAAACCAGGCCGGCGGCGTCGCAGATCTCCTGTAGTGCGGTGAACGTCAGCGTGGCCATCGTGCCGGACGTGGCCCCGCTGCCGCCGTCGATGATACCGACCGCGTAGTCGATCCGGCTGCCCGAGACATTCTCGTAGACCTCCACGGTCCACGGGTTGCCAGGCGCCGCGGAGACGAAGGTAAGGTTGGTGGCGTTGAAATCGAGGAAGAACTGGCCACCGACGATGTTGGGGAATCCCGAGCCGGTCAGGTCGACAGTCACCGTAACCGTCTCGCCCAGGTCGTAACAGTTGTGACTCGGGTTTAGGGTGACGATCGGATCCGCCCACGCTGTGGCCGCGATACAGAGCACCGCAACCGTACACATAGAATACTTCCACCCTCTCATAGGTGCTTTCTCCTGTCTACACCATCAGACTTGATGGCAGCCCAGTTTGACTGTAGTCCTTTCGCCCTCGCCACGCGCCGGTTCCGCCGGAGAACCGTCTTTCGCCCCGGCAATACCGCCGCAGTTCGCTGCTTCGCTTATCCCAGCCGCCTTCACTTACGGCGTGTCTGGCTCCTTCTCTTCCTGTGTTCCCGCAGAATCCGGATCGAAACCGTGGTTCTGACTCGGGATGATTCCGTGCGGTGGCGGCCGGACGCCGCCGGCAAACGCCGCGGCGTCAAGCTGATCGATCATGCCGTCGTCGTTCAGGTCGGCGATGGCCAGGTGGCCGAGGCCGAGCTCGATCAACTCGTCGACGGGGATTTCGGAGAGCGGACCATCCCCGCCACCCAGGGCATGCAGGCCGCAACAATCACCATCCCCGCCGTAGAGAAAATACGTCTGGATGAACAGGAAATCCGGGGTGTCAACCAGCCCGTTGCCGCTGATGTCGGCGTGGATTGGCGACGGCGGACAGGCCGTATCGCCGGTGCCGTAATTGGTGCCCCAGCGGTTTACGTAGTAGGCAAAGTCGATGATATCGACCCACCTGTTGTCGTTCAGGTTGCCGCCGATTAGGCCGTTGCTGGTGCCGGTGAAGCTGGCGACGTAGGCGGCGCCCACGATCTCCAGGCCCGCCCCGCGGTCCAGCCGGCGCGCCAGCGTGTGCAGCTCGTCACGGACCAGGATGCAGTCGTAGTCCCCACATGCAACCGTCAGCACGACGGAACTGGCCAGGCCGCTGCTGAACGTGATTTCCTCCTCAAGGGTCTCGATCGAGCCATCGCAGTCATACAGCTCCAAGGTGATGCAGCGCGTCAGGGCAGGCTCGCTCACGTCGCGCAACTGGACGCTGACGACCAGATCGTTGACCGCGTTGATCGTGACTTCCTGGACGTAGGTGGCGTCATTGCCGCAGTCGTCGGTCGCGGTCCAGGTAACGGTCGTGGTTCCCGTTGGGAACGGGTCACCGATGGTGAGCGACGGGTTGTCGCTCCGCTCGTACGTGACGTCCACGTCGGTATCGTAGTCGTCGTCAGCGGTTGCCGGCGTGATCGCGACCAGCGCGTCGCAGCCGCCGGCATCGGCATTCTGGTTGACGTCGGGTGGCGTGTCGATGAACCACGGGTCGGCGGTATCGACCGGCACTGTCACCGTTACGCAGGAGGAGCTCTCGCAGCCGGTCGTGGTGTTGCGGGCCAGGCCGTAGTAAGCGGTTGTTGTGCTCGGGCTGACCGAGAGCGGGTTACCCGTGCCGACGAAGGTGCCGCCGCAACTGCCGGTGTACCAGTCGATCGTCTCGCCCCCGCCCACCGATGCGGATATGTCCGCCGAGTCGCCACCACAAATCCACGCGGGGGCGACTTGGCCATTGGTCGGCGTACCCGGCAGCGGATTGACCGTAACGGTCACGCTCGCGCAGTCTGAGGCGCCGCACGTGTTCTCCCAGCGGGCGTAGTAAGTCGTGGACAACGTAGGTGCCGTAATCGTCACCGGGTTGCCCGAAGCGACATGTGTGCCGCCGCAACTGCCTGTGTACCACTCGACGCTGTCGCCGGAACCCCCGTCGGCCGTCAACGCGATCTGCGAGTAATCCCCGACGCAGAAGTCGTTGTGGTTGGACCAAGCTGACGTCGGTGCCACCGGCAAGGGGAGCACGGTCAGCGTGGCCGGGTCGCTGCTGACGCTCCCGCAGTCATCACTGACCTCGCAGGTGATCTGGGCGCCGTCGTCAAACGCGGGCACGTTATTGAGCGTCAGCGTGTCGCTGTCGCCGCCAACCTCAGCCCCGTCCTGGTACCACTGGTAGTGCAGCGTCCCCGTCCCCGTCGCCGCCACGCTGAACACCGCCGTCCCATCCTCGCAGACACTCACATCGGCCGGATGGCTGGCGATAACGGGATCCGGGCAACCAGCTTCACTGATCGTCGCGGCCCCGGTGATGATGAGGGAATATGCCTGGCTGCCACCGTCGAGCGACCCCTTGTGCGTGACGCTAATGGTGTAGCTGTTGGATCCGGGCGAGGTGACGGCAACCTGCTCGACATTGTCGGTATCGTTGTCGCCGGTGGTGGCGGGCGAACTGGGGCTCGACCGGTTCAACACCCAGGGATAGTAGGTCGTAGCGGGGGACGACTTCTCGATACGCAGATCGAGGTCGTTGACCAGCATCTTAGTGGTCGGGTTCAGCAGGTTTCCGGGCGGCGTGCCCGGCGGGTCGGTCCAGCAGATGGACACCCGCAGCTCGCTGGTGGTGCCGTCGGTCGTGGCGTACAGCTCGAACGTCTGGTTATTTGTGAGCGTTTGCTCGGTGATGATCAGTGGCTCGGAAACGTCGTCGGAGATCGTCTGCGCCGCCGTCAGCGTGTTCATCAGTCCCCAGCCGTACTCGTAGTCGGGGCCGTCGGCAGAGCCGACCTCGTCGGCGGTATGCAGCACGAGCCCCTTGAGTGTCGCGGACCGCATGTCTCCTTCCGTGGGATGCGTGTCACGCCAATGCTCGATCAGCACGCCCAGCGAGCCGCTGACGTTCGGCGAGGACATGGACGTCCCGGAGAGGGTTGTGTAGTCGGAGTTGTGATCGTCATCGGTGGAATAGAGCGAGATGCCGTTGCCGGAGATGTCTGGTTTGATGCGCCCGTCGTCGGGCGGGCCCCAGCTCGAGAACGAGCTCATGCTGACGCTGCCCGGACCGGAGTATCCGCCGGACACGTCGTTTACCGCCGCCACCGAAAGGATGTTTTTGGCAACGCCCACGGTCCCAATGCAGTCCCACTGTCCGTCGGGATCGCGGGTGGCTGTGCTCCAGGTCCACCCCGAGCCCGGCTGCCAGTAGTAGTGTCCGCCGCCGGATCCCGGCCCATCATCGTTGCGGTCGTTGCCGGCCGACCTGCACATGAGGTAATAGGGATTGTCGCGCGCGATATCGTCCAGCTCTTCGGTGTACGAGGTATAGAGACCGAACCAGTTGTCCTCCGTCGTGCTCACCGTCACGTCCCCGAACCAGAACCACTCGCCGTAGCCGTAGTCGTAGTACCAACCGGTGATGTAGCTGTACGAGTGGTTCGAGACGAGCAGCCCGCTGCCGGCGGCGGAGCGTATCTCAGTCTCGTCGCTGTCCCAGTCCCAGCAGTCGAGCGCGGCCGACGGCGACATTCCCTTGGCGGCATTGACCACGCCCGAGGCGATCATCGTTCCGGCCACGTGCGTGCTGTGGTAATGGGTACCGCCGGGAGAGTCGATCTGCACGGCGCGTCCGCCGAACTCCTGATGGCTGATGCGCACGCCGCCGGCGTCCCAGATGCCCAGCGTGACGCCCGAGCCGGTCAGCCCCAGCCCGCTCGAGCCTCCGGGGAGGCACTCGTCGGTGCTGATGCTGTCGGCCGCGTCGGCGTTGTTGGTGACGTAGTACTTCGGAACGCCGTTGACAAAGCCCTGGATCTCGATGACACCACCGGCGGACTCCCGCCGCACGGTGAGCCCCTTTTGCACCGCGAGCCGCCGGGCCTCTCGCGGACCAATGATCACAAGCTCGTCAGCCGGCGAGACGGACACGGGTATCAGCCCCAGCCATATTGCCGCGGCAACCGTCCACGGTGCCATCGTCATCGCCCGCGAGCCTGTCAGTTTCATGGGATTCTCCGGTCCTTCCCTCCCGGCACGTGAGAACCTGCGGATCTGCCGGCTTGCCGACTGGACGAGACGCCTCCGATCAGTCGCATCCGCCCGTTGTGCGGACGCGCCGAGTTCGCCAAGCCCGGTACGGACCACTTTCCAAGCTACACGAACCCCGCGCGCTAAATCAAGGTATTTCGAGAATCAGCCGACTGACGGGTGTGCAACGACCATGGCAGGCAGGCGATACGCCTGTCCCTGATACCATCTCCGACGTTAGTCACAGGCGATGCGCGTGTGATGCCAGAGGCGCTCGGTCGCGTTGAACTCTGGTGAATAGGGCGGCAGATTGAAGACGGTCCACCACGATCGGTTGGCCGCAAACCAATCCCACACATGCGCGTCCTTTTTCAGGAACGGCCGGCAGCCCGCATGTCGGCCGTACTCCCATATGATCGGCTTCAGCCGCGGCGGCGCCGGTCGGCCGAGCAGCGCCGCGTTCAGATCCAGCCCATCCGGGGTGTAGCCCTCGGGCAGCTTCACACCGGCCAGCGCACACAGCGACGGCAACAGGTCGATCCCCGCCACGACGGTCGTCTCGTTGACCTTCCCCGCCGGGATCGTGCCGCGCCACCGCACGATGAAGTGCTCGCCGAGCGTTACCTCGGCCTGACGCAGGCCGGCTGGCCCGTCACCGAAGCGGACATGCAGCGTGATGCCCGGCGAATCCTCGGTGGCGAGCTACTACTGGAGTAAACCAGGAGCCGTTCGATCGCCTCCAAGCCCGCAAGCCGCCTGCCGCTATCGCTGGTGTGGTCCCGGACGCTGGCCCTGCCCGCGCTGTCCGACGTCAAGCTCGCCCAGAAAACGGTGGCTGTCCACAATATTGCTCAGCACAATTCGACCATAAACCCTTGGCTCATCTCACCCTGCCAGCGAACCTGCGGAATCGCTGCGGTTGACAGCTTTGGGTTGACACTGCGTCGCGTGTCCGCTAAAATCTGGCCTAACTGGCGCGTTTTGTTTGCGCTGCCGGAGGCTCACATATCGGGGAAAGCGACCAGATGACTGCTTGACAGCACACAAACGCGTCCTGGCTGCCCGCGTACGTTGTGCGCAGCATTCAGAGACGCCAGTGGAGAGAGGAGACATGATATGAAACTTCGCTTAATCGGGATTGCGGGAGTGACACTCGCGCTAGCTCTGTGCGCCGCGTCGTCGACGCTCGCGCAGGCGCCGCCACTGGACGACAGGACCGGCGGAGCCCTCGTCGGCGACATGACGCTGGACCAGATCTACCTGGCCCGAGACCTGAACGCCGACGGTGACGCGGACGACCTGGGCGAGTCCTGGGTCTACTTCGACGGGACGAACGGCTCGGGGCTCGTAGACCCCAGCAACGGGGTTTACACAATCTTCGAGTCCATCAGCGGGTACCAGTTCTTCGGCGACGGGCCCGCCGACACGGTGTTTCGCATGCGCGATCTGAACGGCGACTGGGATGCGCAGGACGCCGGCGAGGCGAACGTGTGGTTCTCGAGTGGCGACAACTACCACGGCTTCCTCTTGCCGTCACCACAGGGTATTTACCAGGACAGCACCGGCGCTACCTTCATCGTTAACGCCGGCACCCTGACCAGTGGGGCGGACGCGCTCTATCGCACGGTGGACCTGAACGGCGACGGAGACGCCAACGATGAGAACGAGGCCACGTTGTGGATGGACATAGCCGGTTTCCTGGACACGGCGCCCTTTCAGCTTTCGGTTATGAACGACGCGGTCTACTTCGCCGACACGGTAGGGGCGGATGAGATCCACCGCGCGGCGGACATGAACGGCAACGGCGTGATCGAGGTCGGCGAGTTCAACGTCTTCGCCACGGAGGGCACCTTCGGCCTCCAGGTCGGCGGCACCGTCGTCAACGACGGAACCAGCTTGTTTATTGCGGAAAGCTCGAGTTCCGATCCGCAGAAGGTCTTCCGGCTCACTGACCTGAATGCAAGCGACGTCATCGACGATGCTTCCGAGGTGCTCGAGGTCTGGGACGAAAGCTGCGTGCCCGACGGCCTCCTGTTGGGCGCGACGTGGGCGCTGTCCATCGGCCCCGGCGGCGAACTACTGCTCGCCTCATCTGGCACGGATCAGAAAGACAACATCTTCCGCCTGGTCGATCTCAACGGCGACGACGACTTCCTTGACGCCGGCGAGACGATCGCGTGGGCCACGGGGCACGGCTCGGGCGTTTTCGTTGACTATGCCCGCTCGCTCCAGTACATCGTGCCCGAGCCGGGAACGCTTACGCTGCTCGGCGTGGGCGCCTTGGCTCTGGTTCGGCGGCGCCGGTAGGGATAGGGTGGGCATCTCGCCCGCCACGACTGTCGGCGGGGGACGGACGCCCGCCGACTACCCGTTGGTGCTCTGCAAACCGGGCGGGTGAGATGTGTACGCTACGTGGTGATCTTCAGACCGCGTAATTAGCGCTCAATTAGACGTAATTAGGGCGTAATTACGGACAGCCACCTATTTCTCACCGTTTCCTCTCCGCCGATCTCTTCCGCGGACGGCCGACCGGGAGCGGGCGGAGTTGGCGGCCTAAGCGGCGCTCTAGCTTGGCCACAAACGAATCGCTGCCTAACGGCCGACCGGTGTGCGTGTTCGATCGCAGCCGATGTACCGCCAGCTCGTCCTCCGGCTCGCAGGGCAACGCCCGCCAGTCGAGCCTGGCCGCACGCTGCTCATGGCTCCGCATTCGCCGTCGGCTCATCGTCCACGACGTTGATCGTGACCTTCACGGACTCGCTGGCGCGCAGGCCGTCAATCACATAGAAGACGTACTCATGCTTGCCGGGCTGCTCGGGTGCCGTGGCCTCCAAGAATGTTTCGGCTAGCCACAGCAATACGCTCAACCCCGCCGGGTCAAAGCAACATACCGGATTTGACCATGCGTACACGTACAGATTCATCCCGTCCGCATAGAGGCCTCGGGCTTCGAAGCTGCCGAGCAGCGCGTCGAGCGTTTCGCCGTTGAACGCCAGCGCCGTGATGATCGGCAACGCCGTCTCGTTTACGTCGCGTTGGATGAATCGCCCTAAATCCGGGCTGTACCAGCGGTTGCGGTTGTAGTACAGGCCCCGGGCGCCGACCGCGTGTGGCGGGTCGTCGGGGTCGCCGTCGAAGCGGATGAAGAATAGACCCTGGTGGCCGACGCCCATGCTCGGCCACTCG
>JAUWNI010000060.1 GCA_030612705.1 Phycisphaerae bacterium
GATCTCGCCCAACTGCTGTCAAACTACGGCACGACCAGCGGCGCGACGTACGAAGACGGCGACCTCGACGAAGACGGCGACGTGGACTTGTTCGACTTGGCGGCATTGCTCGCGGTCTACGGCACGATCTGTCCGTAATGCGGATTTGGAATTGCGGCTTTCGGATTGTGGATGGCTAACTATGACCTCGGCGCCCCGCCGGTGAAACACTGGCGGTACGCCAGTGCCACAGTGGGTAATGAGATAGGTCCTTAACGCACGAAGCGCTTGCTTACGGACTCGGTTATTCCGGCGGCTCCTTGGCCGGTTTGTCCGACCCCTTTGTGGGTTCGTCGAGCTTGTTCGTGGGCTTAGCGGGCTTCTTTGCCGGTTCTGCATTCGGCTTCTTGGTTTTACCAAGCGGGTTGATCCGTCGGATGGTCGGCTTTTTGCCGGTTGGGGTCGCCGACGGCCTCGACGCCTCTTTGGAACGCGGCGGCCGGGCGGCATTTACGTTGATTTTCAGTTCCGGCGCCGCTTTGTCGTCCGTTTTCACCATTACGAATGTGCGCGAGCGGGGCACCGGGACATACCCCTTGGGAACGTGCAGCACGATAAACTGCTGGCCGTTCTTTTCCTCGAAGCCGGCGGACGTCTTCGGGTCACTCGAGGTGACTTCCAAAATCTTGCCCGGGTTATCGCCCGACCACATCAACCGTGCTTTCAGATCCATTTCGGATTCGAGATTCCGTGGTACGGTAAACCGGGTCGGCGCCGCCCGGAGACGCGCCGCGATACGCGCATACACGCGGAGCTTCTCCTCGGGAACTTGCTCCACGCCGGTCTTGATCGTCAAGTAGGTCGATATCGCCCGGTTCGGCCAGGGCGGAGCCAGTTCAACATCCAGCTCGTATGCTTCACCCTTCTCGATCTCCAGCAAAGACGCCTTCACGTTCTCGTGCTTGATCGGCAGCAGTTCCGGCGCCAGCGGGCCGCCCTCGCCGCGCGTGATTTTGAATATTTTATGTTGGGCTTCGGCGGTGCGCTCGATCTGGGCGAAGTTGATCGTCGCCGGCTCCATCTCGAAGGCCACCTTAACGGTTCCCTCGCACACCAGCGACGGGTTACGGTTCTTCGAGTCGTTGGTGGTCACGCGAATCGTTTTGGTGAACTTACCCTTGCGTTTCCGGTTTGTGTTGATGCTGAACTTGACCTGCTCGGTTTGCCCCGGGGCGATGGTACGGTCGGACCGACCGTTCAGCTTGACACCTCACCCGCCCTTGAGCTTGATATTCAGGTCACCTTCACCCTCATTGCTGATCGCGAATACGAACTCGGCCATCTGCCCGCGCCAGACCGACTCGGCGACTACCTTCGGCTCCTTGCACACCCACAACGGCTGCGGGCCGGTTGATGTGGGCTTCGGGGCCGGCTTGTTGCTCTTATCGCCGCAGCCTTCCTTCTTCTTGCTCTCGGGCTCCGGCGTCGGCGGCTTCGTGCGTTGCGGCGCTTGTTGCGACTTCACATCCGCCTGCGCCTTTGGCGATTCGCCGGCGGGGGGGGCTTTCACCGGCTTGGCGGCCGGCGAATCCTGCGCCGCCCTATCACGCGCGGGCTCGACCTTTATCGTCGGCTTCTCTTGCGAACGCGGCGCCTGCGCTCCGATAGTCGGCTTGGCGGTCTTGGGTTCGTCCTTTTGAGTGGCGACTCTCTCAACCGGTTCTGGTTCAGGCGCGGCGGGCGGCGGGGTTGCCACCGCTTTCGCCGGCGGTGCCTTCTTTACTTCCACCGGCTCCGCTTGCGACTCCGTGCGTGCGGCCGGCTGATCCGCCGCCCGTGGTGGAGCCGTTTCGGCTTTGGCCGCCAACGGGGTGGTTGACTGCACTGTCTCCGCCGGTTGCGCTTGTGTCGGCTGATCCGCTTGCTCCGGTGCCGGAGCGTTGCTCTTGGGCTGCGCGGCGCAGCCTGCCAGAAATACCGCGCCGGCAAGAAACGCCCACGCCATCCGCCTGAAACCGCGGCTTCGTACGCTCTTATCTTTGCTCATGTTCTGCATTGGATTCCTCTCGATAGACGCATCGACTTTGCGGCATGCTCCAAAAAACTCGCCGCGCCGGTATTGATGACCATTAAGATCAAACCTGCCCGGCGCGTTGGCATCAATCCCGTATAATAACAAGATTCCTCCCGCCTTTGAAGCCGCCATTTCCAAACACCATGGATTGCGGTGCATGACATTTCAGGCGTGGCGGTGTTTGGGCCTGGAAATGTAGCGACCGCCCCCCGTGGCGGACGTAGAACGTGGGAATTTTCACCACCCGCCGTCCGCCACGGGGGGCGGACGCTACACCTGACACAGACCCCCCCCGGTTTCCGGCCGTTCGGCGATTCTCATCGGGAAAGTCCGAAAAAAGCCTGTCGTGCGACTTTACCGTCGATGCCTGGGCAGAAATGAACAAGGCCGGTGAGTGACGCCAACTGTCACCCACTGGCCTGAAATGCCCCGCCAGGGACTCGAACCCCGGACCCGCTGATTAAGAGTGCGCAATTTACCTAACATCCCCTGATAGATAAATTTTGATTGCGCTTGACAGGGACTATAGTTACCGCTATTTTTCTTTTGACGGTGCTACACGGTTTGTTAGGGTTTTTGACCTCTAGCGTAGCACGGGTGTTGCACCGGGCCGACCCGAACGGATGCTAGGCTGGCTAGAGGTAACGAACATGACGGATGCTGAGCTGGAAACCCGGTTCCACCAGGTACGTGAGACGTTCTTTCCACGTTCGCGGAAAGCACGCGGCTATACCGTGAGGCGTGTCGTGGCGCCTCCCGATTCTCCTTCCGACGTGCGGGGCACCTGTGGGGACGGGGAGATCACGGTTGACTCGGACGCCGTCGAGTATGGCGGCGACCTTCTCGATGCCTTGCTTATCCACGAGTTAGCGCACATCGCCAGTCTGTGGCATGGTCAGAGATGGCGAGACGCAATGAGGCAAGCGCTTAGCCGCGCTCGGGAGATTCAGCGGGAGGGGTTGGCCGAGGTGCTGCTGTGGGAGTTAGTCTCCCACCCGCCCCGATAAGAGAGGTGCCGCATGAGCAAGCGTAGCAAACCGAAGCGACTCAACTTTACCAAAGCGGCGATCGGCTCGTTGCGAGCACCGCGACGCGGCCGGGAGTACACCTTCGATGCAAAGACACCCGGCTTGGCGTTGTGCGTAACGAGCACCGGCACGACAACATTTTATGTGAACCGGCGAGTCGAGGGCCGCCCCGAGCGTATCCGACTCGGACGCTATCCGGCGATGACCATCGACGCGGCACGCCGCCGGGCGGCTGAAGTCAACGCCGAGATAGCGACCGGCGGCAATCCGCAAGCACGCAAGCGGACCGTGCGGGATGAAACCACGTTCGGCGAGCTATTCAAGCTGTACATGGCCGGACACGCCAAGCCGCATAAAAGAACGTGGGCCGAAGACCAACGGCTGTATGACCGGCATTTATCCCGTTGGGCGTCACGTCCTGTCTCTTTGGTCACGCGGGCCGACGTGACGACACTGCACGCCCGGCTCGGCAAGACCGCCCTATATCGAGCTAACCGACTGTTGGCACTGATTAGCACGGTTTTCAACTTCGGCGTTAGACATGGACTACCTGACGAAAACCCCGCCCGGCGCGTCAAGCGATTCCGCGAGCATAGCCGCAGTAGGTTCCTCGACGCAGACGAATTGCGGGCGTTGTTCACCGCGCTGCGCCAAGAAGCAAACGCAGACCTTCGAGACTTTTTCCTAATCGCGTTGTTGACCGGCGCGCGGCGCGGCAACGTCCAAAGCATGGTGTGGGCTGATATTGATTTGGGGCGCGGGTTGTGGCGAATACCGGCGAAGCAAGCCAAAAGCGGCGATGACATGATCGTGATTCTTTCGCCGGAAGTCGTCGCGATTTTGCAAGGGCGGTCGAATGACACGCGGTTCGTCTTTCCATCGTCGCGTAGCAAGTCTGGACACCTTGTCGAGCCGAAAGCCGCGTGGCGACGAATCATCAAGCGGGCCGGGCTGACTGACATTCGATTGCACGATCTGCGAAGGACGCTGGGAAGCTGGCTTGCGTCGAGGGGGGCGAGCCTACCCGTCATAGGTGGCGCATTAGGGCACAAGTCAATACAGAGCACGGCGGTCTACGCCAGATTGGACACTAACCCGATTCGGCAAGCCGTCGAGGCGACAACGGCGGCGATGCTGACCGCTGGGGAAGGGAGCGACGATGGCGATAATTAACGGTCTCGAAGACTTTTTCGGCCGCATAGAGCGCGACGCCAACAGCGATATCTGCAAGCAGGGCAACAGAATTCCCGCTATCGCCAAAACCGTTAAACGGATCGTGTCCGCGCTTCGCGTGCACACCTCCGGTATGTCTCTCCGCGAGGCGTGGGCGCCCGTGTTGGCGTACAACCTTGGCCTCTATCATGGTTCCCTGCGGCGAGCGACGACCGCCGCAGTCAATCGGCACGGCAGCGCGAAAGACAGGGCAGCGCTTAAACTCAAAGTCTTAGACGAACTTGATGCACTTTGCCAGGAACAACTTGGCCGACACAGCGCCCGAATAGTAATCGCGGACCAGTACGGGTATGACGCGAAGACTATCGAACGCTGGGACAAGGCCCGCACACCCCAACAGTCGTAATTCTTGACACAATTCAGGGGATTCTACTATAGAGTCCCCATAAACCTTTTGACATATTATGTTCGTGTGTTACCTATTGGAGTAGAACATGGATACTTTCAATTGGAGTAACACTGATGACTATAAATTCACCGCCGGAGCTGATGACCGAAACCGAAGTCGCCAACATGCTACGATTGAAGCGGCAAACGCTTTCAGTCTGGCGTCTTAATCGGCGCTACGCGTTGCCTTGGGTAAAGGTAGGTGGGCGAGTATTTTACAACCGCGAAGATGTTCTAGCATTTTTAGATTCTCGACGTGTTGACCCCACGGCAACGACGGCAGGGTAAAAAACGGGCGTCGCACCGGAGACGAATCAGCGCGACGCCCAGAAAAGGTCTTGACATGCGAATTATACCAATTCAACGGCGTGCCCGCAAATGCTTGGACTTCCGATGTGGCTTTTGCGGCTGCTGGATAGAATAGCAATGGGGGGCAACTGTGACTAACTTCGTGGAAATGCCGCTTGGGCAGAAGTGTCCAATTTGTGGGCACAAGCGGCGATGCAAATATGATGTTGCGCAGCCGGACAACCTGAGACTATGCTTTCGAGAATCGACCGAGACAGTCAACGGCTTTCGACGCGTGCGACCAGCTCGAAACGGCTGTGCGACCTACGTTCGCATCGGCTCTCCAGCGGACGGCAACGGTGGCGCGACGCAACGCCCGGACTGGACACCGACGACGCCACCGACCGACCTGGAAGCGCTGACCGAGCAATACAAGCGGGCAATCACGACAACGCAAGTTGACGCACTGGCGGCGTCGCTAAGCGTGTCTGCCGATGCATTGCGAGCGCTCGACGTGGGACACGACGGCCGGGACTATTGCCTTCCAGAGCGCGACGCAGAGGGCCACGTAGTTGGTATCGTTCGGCGGCTGGCGTCTGGAAAACAATTGTCCATCAAAGGACATAGGCGCGGTCTTGCGATACCGCGAAACCTTGAAGACTTGCCAGACCCGGTATTGGTTGTCGAGGGGCATTCTGACGTTGCCGCATGTTTGACACTGAAGTTGACCGCAGTCGGTAGACCTTCCAGTCTGTCCGGGGCCGAACCGCTGGCCAAACTGCTTGACCAACGGGAAGTTATTGTTGTCGGCGAGAACGACCGAAAGCAAGACGGCCAGTGGCCGGGGCGGGACGGCGCAACGGCTATTGCCAAGAAGCTGGCCGAGGCGTGGGGACAGCCCGTGGCGTGGTCATTGCCATCGGCAGGTGCGAAAGACATTCGAGATCATTTATGTCAACATGTTGACGGAGACCCGCGCGCGGTTGGGCAAGCGCTGCTTGCAGAGCTACAAAAGTCGCGCGCGTGGGAACCGGGGGCGGCCGAGAATGCAATCGCGCAGACCGGCGGCGGATACAGTTTGTCCGACGAGGGCAACGCCGAGCGATTCGCGGCTCGTTACGGCGACCGCATTTGTTATTGCGTTAACACCCAAGGACAAGCTGCATTAGGCTGGCTTGTTTTCGACGGCGTGTGTTGGCAACGAGCACCGCTTGCGGCACAACTGCTAGTCCGCGACACGGTGCGGGGCATGTACGCAGAGGCTAGCAAACTCGAAGATGCCGATGACCGAGCCGAACTCGCCAAACACGCCGCGTCGTGCGAACGCTTGCGGCGGCAACAAGACATGTTAGAGGCGAGCAAGAAACACCTATTCAAACAAGTCGCGAACTTCGACGCCAACCCCTACGCAATCACGCTCGCGAATGGCACACTTGACCTGAAGTCTAATAAACTCGAACCCCACAACCCGGACCATCGGATAACGAAGCGGGCCAGAGCGGCTTACCACCCGGGGCAACACAGCGATGTTTGGCAATCATTTGTGAACACACTACAAAGCCACGATGCTGAAATGATATCGTTTATACAGCGGGCGTGTGGCTACTGTTTGTGCGGTGACACGTCCGAGAAATGCTTCTTCATTCCCTACGGGGTGACAGACACCGGCAAGTCTACATTCATCGAAGCTATCCGCTTCGTAATGGGCGACTATGCTGTAGCCGTCCCGCCTAGCACATTTATGATGAAGGGAGGCGACTCAATCCCCAATGACCGAGCTATGCTACGCGGGGCTCGATTAGTAACATGCGTTGAAACCAACGAGGGGCAACGGCTCGACGAGTCCTTTGTGAAGAATCTGACCGGCGGTGTGGACGTTCTTACCGCTCGATTCATGCGGGCCGAGTTTTTCGAGTTCAAACCCGAGTGCAAGGTTTGGTTGGCGACAAACCACAAGCCGACGATTAGGGGCACCGACGACGCGTTGTGGAATCGTGTCTACTTGATACCGTTTGAGAATCGCATTCCGGTGGCAGACCAAGACAAATCTCTGTCTGAAAAGCTGAGCTGCGAGCGTGACGCGATCTTGGCGTGGATGGTCAACGGGTTTTGGCAATGGCAAGAGCGGGGGCTGGACCCGCCCGACAAGGTGAAAATCGCCGTCGATAAGTACCGGACTGACTCCAACATCGTCGGGCAATTTTTTGATGAATGCCTGGATATGGTCGCGGGGTTTGAGGTAAGCAACACCGAGATGGCGATTGCCTACAAATTGTGGTGCCGAGATAGCAACGAGCGACCGCTGGACAAGCGATGGCTAGGCCGGAGAATCACGGCGCTGGGCATCGAGCAACGAAAAAGCGGTGGCCGGCGGCTGTGGTGTGGCGTCCGACTTAAATCATACTGGGAATCAAGAGTAGTCAATGAACAGTAATAGGGACAACGCATATTGGGACATCAAGGGACATGAAAACGCTGTTTTCCGGTTAACGCCTTTATGCGCGCGCTAGAGACGTTAACCCAGAAATGACGTTTACTTGTCCCTTCATGTCCCAACGTAAAATTATTCAGAGCCGCCAATCAATACCAGCGTACAACGCGTATCACATAGTCAACAAAAGTCAACAACTCGCGGAAAATGCTGGTAAACTCGGTTTGCATTCACGTGAAGATGTTGCATATTTGAAGGTAGAGCGTCCCACGCGGGACGCGCCCTAAACGACACGGGCCGGCAGGCCCACGCAGTCCGGCCGCCGAGCCGGAAGGAGTGAACAACATGTCTCTACAAAAATCCCTGAAACAACTTGAACGAGCCACTGACACGGTGCATCGCGGCGTCGATCTTGTCCGCGCGCTGAGTGTGCTAATCGAGAGATTTCCATTGCCAAGGAAGGTTAGCGTACCAGTCGGCGAATACGCCGATGTCGACGGTACATGTGAGTGCGAACTAGCAGTGAGCCGTCCCAGTGACGGCGGCCGATACGGAATTTGCATCGGTTTAACAGAGGGTAAGCTGACGCAAACACCGCACGTGGTACACACCGCGTGGTTGCAATGCCGGCGCGAGCTACAGCTTCACACCTTCGGGGCGATTCCCGACTTGATTAAGAAGTACACCACACTCGTCGAGCTGCACGCGGCGGCCGTCGAGGCGACTATTGCGGACGCTGAAAAAATGTTGCTGGACGAAGGGTTGAGCGGCACGGTCGCGTCGATCATAGCGAGCAAGGGCGGCGATGATTAAACGACAAGTGAACCAGCGAAGGTGCAGAGGGGGAGGGGGGGGTCGATACCTAGAGACGCTGCGGACAGACCGAATGGTGTTCCCTTCCTTTTTTTGTGTACAAGTCGCAATGTTTTCGAGGTGATTAAATATGAGTAATCACGGACCGATTCCAAAGGCGAGTAAAAGCCGCGTTCGCGCGGGCATTCTCGACACACCGGGACCAGCGGGTGAAGTCGGCGAGCCGCCCGCGAGACTGACCGGCGAGGCGCGGCAAATATGGCGCGACATTGTGGCGTCGTTGAATGGCACGAACTTGCTTTGCCAGGCGGATCGTATCGCACTAGAAAGTTTATCCGACTTGGTGGCACGTCTTCGCGCGATTCGGGCGAGCACGCCGCTTAGTAGCGTGGATAAAAACGTTCTCGTTCGATTAGCGTCGCTGGAGAAATTGGCGAGTGGCGCGCTCGATAGTCTTGGCTTAACGCCGGTTGCTCGACAGCGGCTTCACTTATCGAACGCAATGATACGGAAGCGGAGAGACGCGAAAGACAAGTTTTTTAAGGATGTCGAATGATAGCTCAAGATCGAAACGATTCAAGCGGCGTTTTCTCTAGTTGCGCCGTCTTCAAAAGGCCGCGAATGCTTGCGCGGCTACCTGTCGCAACGCGCGGTTTTTGCGTTTCCCGCGCGCCGTATTCCGGGCACGCGAGCTTTCGGATCTGTCGATGACCAGCTCGCGTGCCTGTTTTTACCCTCCATGCCGGATGCTGACGCTGTCCGGATACGAGGCTTGTATGTACTTGACTACGATATTTCTTGAACACAAAGGATATTCAGAATGAATCTTCAAGCTCTTATGGAATCGCGAGCTGAGGCCGCGCAGGAGCGTAGAAACCTCAGCGAGTTAATCATCAGCGAGGATCGGCCGTTTACCGAAGAGGAAAAAGCCGAATTCGCCGAACTGAAAATCGAGTATGACAAGCTGACTGACCAGATCAACGCGATCCAAAACGTCGGCGACGACGCCGCAACGATGGATGCCTCGGTCGGCCGCAAGGTTCCGCCAGGCGCAAGCGCGCCTCGTAAATATGGAAGGACAACGAGTATGAAAGACAACAATGATCGCGGCGGCTTCTCTAGTCTTGGCGAAATGGTTCACCAAGTCTACAAGCTGGCGCGCGGCGAAGGGTTTGACAATCGGCTGAAGATTTGTGCAGACCGGGCGCGGCAGTTTGCAGTTGACTCTAATGGCAGCGGCGGCTTTGCAGTGCCGAACGCATTTCTTCTACGTGCGATTGATACGCCGACGAACGAGCATCCTTTGCTTAGCAGTTGCGACAAGGTGACGATGCCCGCGCCGAATGTGACGATGCCATTCTTGCCGAATTTCGACGACTCTACAACGCCGGGCGGAGTCGAGTTTGCGCAGCACGCGGAAAGTTCCACCATCACGCCGATTGAGGCAATGGACGCTGAAACCATCGAGCTTAATGCCAGTTGGCACGGCGCGCTATTCAAAATTAGCCTTGAATGGGTCGAGGATAGTATCGCCGGGTTTCAACAGCGGCTAGAGGATGAGCTTGTCAAGAAGCTGCGCGACTACATGGAAATGAAGATGTGGCGCGGCACCGGCGCGGGCGAACCAGTTGGCGTCGTCGGCTCTGCGGGAAGCGTGGACGTGGACGCCGAAACCGGACAAGCGGCGACGACGTATATCATAGAAAACGCGCTGAAACAGTACGCAAGAATGCTACCGGGTAGCCACGATCGCAGTATTTGGGTCGCGCATCAATCCGTGATCCCGTCGCTATGCAAGTTGACCGTGGTTAGCGGGATTGGCGGCAGTGCGGCCGGGCTTATGACTTTCAACGCTGATAGTCCGGGCGAAGGACGACCGGCACGAAAGCTGCTGGGACAATCGCTGTACTACTCTCAATATTTGCCGATCCTGGGTACTTCCGGCGACATTGTTCTGATAGACCCGACGAAGTACCTAATGGGCACTCGCGGGAGCGTGGAAATAGCGGTAAGTACAGAGCGCTACTTCGATTCACGACAGATTGCATTGAGAGTCGGGCTAAGGTTTGACGCGAAACCGATTCTTCGCCAGAGCTTAACGCCATATGGTAGCGCGGATTCGTTGGCCTACGCGACGACGATTGCGACTCGCGCTTAAGGAGTAAGTACAAAATGACTGGTACTGTAGCCACAGTCGAAACTGACCACACGAGCGTAAAGAAAATCAAGTGGACCTGGACCTCGGCGGCCGGTGGCGCGGCAAGCGACACCACGGTCGGGTACTACTCCGGCGAAGTGTTGTGCGTCGTTACCGATCCGGGCGCGACCGCGCCGACGGCAGACTACGATCTGACCATCACGGACAGTGATGGTCCAGACATCCTGACCTGCTCGTTGTCGTTTCTGACCATTCGGAAGCTGAGAGGGGCATGGACTCGCTAGGCAAACACGGTAGAACACGGTTCCGCAGGCAAGCCGGCACGCGTTTGGCCCGACAGAGTTGTCACATTCTATGACGGCTCCCGGGGAGCTGTTTGGCCAAGAAACGCCTGCAAATACAGGGTCATTCGTTCGTAGGTCAGGATGTCTGTGGTCTTGACATTCTGGCGGGCGCGGGCGCCGATCGGCATACTTCAAACACGGAGTATTTGACCGACAAGAACGCGCTTTGCGCGTGTGCCGAAAGCCGACTGACGCTGAATGTGACGAACGCGGGCGACTCGAAAGAAGGAACCGTTTACTTATTCCTTCGATGACGACGTGTACAGAGTTTCCTTATTAGTGCCAAGGGCGTCCCCGCTCGTTGCGGGGCGCCCGACTTTTTCAAGAGTCTACAATGCGAAGCAGACCGAAACCCCTTCGCCAATTCTTCCAGTGTCCCAGTTGTCGAAGATGGGGATATATCGATGGCAACTGTCACCGAGTAGACCCAAACGGGCAGACGATGTTGTGCCCGGACTGCTCGTCGGTGTGGGGTAGCGGCAGTGACTCGCAGCGCGAATCTATGCGGCAACGGATAACAGAGAACATCGCCGAGACCGTCGTGATATGACCTCCGAGACAGTCGATTCTCCCATCGCAACCCGGCCGGTCGCGCGGTTTAGTCCTCGTCCCGTGGATGGCCGGGTATTCGCTGCGCGGGCGGACGCGGCCGATCAGCGCCGGGCTGTCGTCTTCGAGAAGCACCAAATGTTCTGGACGACGATCGGCCATATCGTCGCGCACGTGAGAGCCGGGAACCTTGTTTCCGACGCAACGCTCGGCCAGGCCGTTGACGCCGCTCGCGCGCTCGGTCGCGACGCCGCCGACGTTGTCGAAGCTGCTCGCGATTCGTTTCAATTTCCATCCGAACGCCAGCGCTTCGAGCCGATCGCGCGCCGCTTGCGGACGCGAGAAACGACGCTGTTGGATTCGGGCATACTTAAGCATCCCTGAGGCGCGTAGCGTTCAACAGCGACGTTCCCTGCGAGCTTTTGCGCGAGACGACGACGCGAAGAAAAACACGCAGGCGCGCGTGGGGGCGCTGCTTGGGGTGGCAGAATCGACCGTGCGTTCCTGGTTGAATATAAATAACCGCAGCGCTGCGGAAGCTTATACCCGTTCCGATTCACGGGTGAAGATTCCGGCGAAGGAGGCGCCGCGCGGGCGACAGCGGGATTCCCTGCAAGCCGACGGCGGCAAGGTTTCCGGCTGGAAACCGCTACCCGATATTTCCTCGGCGCCCAGCTTTCGGCGCAGATACCGAAACCGGGAAAATTCTCAGTCGGAATCCCCTTTCGACGTGGCCGAGTAAGCTAGCGTAGCACCGGCGTAGCACCGAGCAAAAAGGCCGCTTACCTGATTTGGCAAGCGGCCTTAAGTTTTTACCCGACAAACCTTTGCGATTGCCCCGCCAGGGACTCGAACCCCGGACCCGCTGATTAAGAGTCAGCTGCTCTGCCAACTGAGCTAGCGGGGCGTGTGTGTCTTGCCGGTCGCCGGGCCGGCGGCGTTACGATACTAGCATCCCACTCACGCGAGGCAAGCGGTTAGCGAAAAAACCCCCGCCTTGCCGCCATGAAATGGTGCCTTGCAAACGGTACCTCGTAGTGTATTTAGGTTTATCCGGCATTTCCGGGGAACTTGAACCGCCAAGAAACTATGAAGCCGGGCCTCCGGGTGGTTTACTACCACCGACGGGCTCGCCGCTGGGGCGGCCCAAGGATCTCTGAAACATCTTACAGGAGACCCGGCTTCATAGTTTCTTGGCGGTTGGCATTAGTAGCGTTGTAGGATTAGTCGTCTCTGAAAAAGCCGCACTCACACGGCGTTGATTTCCGGCCGGCGTGGTATTCGGTGTGGAACGATCGCCCCGGCGAGCCAGGCGCGCAGCGCAAAACAAAACGCCGCCGGCAGCTTCCGCGGTAGCCCTTGTCCACGTACGCGTCGCTGACGTCGACGCCGGTAATCGACTCGGTCGCCTCCAGGGTCTCGGTCAGCGTATGTCCGTCGTAGGGATTGTCTTTCAGCAGCCGGGCGGCCACGATCCAGTTGCTGCGGTTGGTCGGGGCGCCGAGCTCCTCGCAGTAGCTGTCGGTGAAGGCGGCGTCGAAACGCGGCCAGTCAATCTTGCCGGCCAACCGCACGAGCGGGTGCTCGGGGTTGAGGATCTGGTTGAAGTGGGCCTGGAACAACTCGAATGCGGCGGTGTCTTGGGGTTTGGGCTCTATGAATCCGTTCTGAATTGCAAGGTTTTCGATGATCGTCCGTGCTAACCTTGCAATTCTTCGCAACCAACAATCGCTGTTCAACCCAACCAGCAAAGAACTTAAGGAATTCCGCAGGGACGACTACTTCAGCAGGTGCGAGTCGGTTGACGATTGGGGTCCTTCGCGGCCGGTGTATTTGTCGACGCCGTCGAGGGTCCAGATGTTGTCGTTGTTGATGCCGGCGTTGGGGGTGGTGGTCCACCTGACGTTTCCACGGATGGTAAGGATATTTTGTCCGGCGCCGCCGTGGGCGCGTGAGTTTGCGTTGGCGGGGTCACTGAGGCCAAGGGATCCGAAGAGCGGCCAGCCGTTGTCGAAGAGAGGGTTATCGTCGCCGAAGACGGGCAGGTCGGGGTTGTCCCGGAGCGAGGGTCGCATGCCGGCCATGTTCTGGTAGGCGTAACTAACGTTGCGCGATTCGAGGAAGTCGTTGTGTTTGCGGACCTGGTCCTCGGGCATCGGCAAGCCGCCGGTAGATGGGCACACGAAGAAACGGACGGGCACGTATCCATATCGCGACAGAGCGTATGCGTGTCGGCGGTTGGGCAGGACCCTGAGGCCCGGCTCGTCGGTCGGTCGCCAGGAGTTGATGTTTCCGTTCCAACCGGCAAACGGCAGGCTGCTGTTGTTGGCCAGGGCGTAGGCCTGCATCCCGCGGCCGATGTTGGCGAGGTTCTGCGAGCAGGCGATGCGCTGGCCGCGCTCACGCATGTGCAACATGCTCGGAACGCCGAGACCGACGGCAAGGACGACCATGGCGGCGACGGCGGCGATCTCGCGGAAGCTGCGCATGCGGATAAGGGGCGCGTCTTCGAGTTCAGCGAGCTGAGCAGTGGTCTTGCGCGCGGGACGCACAACACGCGGGGGCGGGCCGGCGGCGGCGACACGGGCGGAAATCCTTTCCGTCAATCCCTGGGGAAGCTCGGGCTCCGGCACGCTGTTGAGTGCCGCAAACATGGCCGCGAGCGCCTCGTTCTGGGACGCCAAGGCGGGATCGTTCTTGATGCGCTGCTCGAGCGCGGCCCGCTCCGGCCCTGACAAGCGCCCGAGGTGCAGGTCGAGAAGTTTCGGATCGAATTCGCTATCCGGAGAAGAAGTCATTTCACCGTTTCCCTCAAGGCTCGGGTCTCGAGCCGGGCTCCGTGTGCTCTCGCCAAAGCTTCGCAAAGTGGTTCACGGCCGAGTGCAACCGTGATTTGACGGTGCCGACTGGGATGTCGAGTATGTTTGCGATTTCGGCGTACGGCAGTTGCTGGTAATAGCCCAACGTCAAAATCAGCCGCAAGTGCTCGGGCATCCGGTTTATCAATTGCCGGACGGCGGATTTCCGCTCGTCGATATCGACCAACTCGGTCGGCGAGGCGTCGGCGGCCTCGAGCCTCTGCGAGGGAGCCGGTCCGTCGTTGTCGGGTCCGGTTGCGTCGAGCGAGTACTGTTGTCGTCGACCACGGGTTCGCAGGTGATCGCGGGCCTTGTTGGCGGCGATCGTGTAGAGCCAGGGTCTGAACCTGCGGGCCGGGTCGAACGAATTTGCCGCCAAATGGACCTGGACGAAGGTTTCCTGGATGAGGTCTTCGGCGGCGTGGTTGTCGGCGACAAATCGACATAAGAAACCGTGTAGTTCTCGTGCGTAGCGGGCGACGAGGCAATCGAAAGCACCGGTTTCGCCGGCCAGATGGTTCGCCAGGAGTTGCTCGTCGCTTCTTTGATCCACAAGCTCTACCCTTGGTACGCCGCGGGGCCCCGGCGGGTTCGTCCGAGGCGTGGAAACAGATAAAAAGCGTCCGGCGACTTTTATCGGAAGTTGCCGCGACCGGGCCGCCGCCGGGCCGACTTGCGATAAGTATAGGCGTAACATTCGCTAATCGCTTGTTTCAAAGTGGGGAACGGTGATAATGGGGGCACAGGATCGACATATTGGGCAATTCGCCCGCGGCGGATCGAGGGTAACGACGGTTGCGTTCCGGCGGCGGTGGCGGTTATGGACGATGATACAATTTCACTGACGACCGGGTCGATCGACGGGGGTACGTTGGCGGCGCTGCTGGAAGCGTCGATGACGATCAACAGCACGCTTGATCTTGAGAACGTCCTTCAGGCAATTGCCCAATCAGCGGCCGATGTTCTCAATGCGCAGGCCAGTTCGGTAATGCTGCTGGATCACCCGCGCAACAAGCTGATCTTCAAGGCCGCGGTCGGCGAGACCGCGACCGAACTGCTGGGCCAGGAGTTTGACGCAAGTCGGGGGATCGCGGGGCGAGTAGCGACAAGTGGAAAGCCGGAAATCGCATCCGACGCGCGGCACGATCCCTCCTTTTACTCGGAGTTTGACGAGCAATCGACGTTCAACACGCGCGGCCTGATCGCCACGCCGCTGCGCCATCGCGGGCGAGTGCTCGGCGTCGTGGAGGTGCTGAATAGGAAGGGGGACAAGCCGTTCACCAAACGCGACCTCGAGATTCTGGGAGTATTTGCCAACCTGGCGGCAATCAGCACCAGCAACGCGCAGGTGCACGAAAATCTGAAAAAGGAGAACCTCGGGCTGCGCGAGGTGACGCGGCACAAAGACCCGATCATCGGTAACAGCACCACGTTGCGCGAGGTGCTGCAACTGTGCGACCGGGTGGCGACAACCAACGCGACCGTCCTGCTACTGGGCGAAACGGGGACCGGGAAGGAACTGAGCGCCCGGCGGATTCATACGACCAGCCCGCGCGAGGGCAAACCGTTTATCGCGATCAACTGTGCCGCCCTGCCGGAGACGCTTTTGGAAAGTGAACTGTTCGGTTACGAGGCGGGGGCGTTTACCGGGGCAAACGCGACCAAGCTGGGGCGCTTCGAGCTTGCCAGCGGGGGAACGCTGTTCCTGGACGAGATCGGCGACATCAGCGGGTCAACGCAAATCAAGCTGTTGCGGGTGTTGCAGGAACGCGAGTTCGTGCGCGTCGGCGGCGTGAAGACCATCTCGAGCGACGCGCGCATCATCACCGCCACCAATCGCGATCTGAAGGCGGCGATGGAGTCGGGGGATTTTCGAGAGGACCTCTACTATCGGCTGAACGTGTTTCCGATTCATCTGCCGCCGCTGCGGGATCGGCGGGAGGACATTCCACTGCTGTTCGAGTACTTCGTGGACTGCACGGCGAAGGAATTCGGGTGGCCGCGGCCGGAGGTGGCGTCGGAGTCGCTGGAGATGTTGTGTGCGTATCGCTGGCCGGGAAACATTCGCGAGATGCGTAACGTGACCGAGCGGGCGGTACTGCTGTGCGATACGGGTCGGATCACGCCGGAGATTCTGCCGCGCGAGATCGCGGGCGAGCCGAGAGGTGGGGAGAAAGAGACGAGCGGGTCGGCGTTGGAGGGGTACGAGAAGGCGATGATCGTCAAGGCGTTGGAGGAGCACGACTGGAACCAGACGCGGGCGGCCGAGGCGCTGGGAATCAGTCGCGACAATCTGCGCTATCGGCTACGGAAGTATCAGATCAAGCGGCCGGAAGAGTAGTGCGAGCTTAACACCTGGCTAATGCTCTGCCGCAGTTGATCCGATGGATCATCGTTGATTGGGTGGCCCACCTCTTTAGAGGTGGGGGACACGAATAGGGCTTCGATTCGTGTCCCCCACGGCTAAAGCCATGGGCCACCCACTCATCAATTGATGTGTGGCGGAGCAATAGTGTATTGAGCCGGAAACCGTTGCACTCCCCGAAGTTCTCCCCGAAAGTTCTTTTCGGCGCTTTCTAATCTCCGACGGCCAAACGCGTGAATTCGTCGCCGCGAATGCGGTAGTCGGGGAACATGTCCCACGAGGCACACGCGGGCGAGAGTAACACGGCGTCACCGGGCCGGGCACGCTTGCGGCAGGCAATGACCGCGTCGGGGAGGTTCGCGAAAAGCCCCGCCTGACCGCCGGCGCCACGGATCGCCTCGACCAGCGTCGGGCCGGTCTTGCCGATACAGGCGGCGAACCTGGTACGCTTGGCGGCGAACTCGGCGACGGGCGTCAGATCGCTGCCCTTGTCGTAGCCCCCGAGGATAATCAACAGGGGGGCATCGATCGCGCTGATCGCGGTGATCGCGGCTTCGGGCGTGGTGGATTTCGAGTCATTGTAATAGCTGACACCGTCGCGGACGGCGACGCGCTGGAGGCGGTGTTCGAGACCTTCGAACGTCGCTAACGCGGCGACGGCCTGTTCGGATTCGACGCCGAGCACGTGCGCGACGGTCAGGGCGGCGGCGGCATTTTCGCGGTTGTGTCGGCCGGGGATGGCGAGCTTCACGTTTTCCCAACGGATGCGTTGATCGTCACAAGCGGCGGTCGGCGTGTCGTTGTCGAGGGCGTAGCGCCAGATACCGGCGAGGGCACCGCGTGTTTGGTCGAGATGGTTCCGCAGGTTCTCGTGGTCGCCGATGACGATCGTGTCACGGGCGGGTTCCTGGAAACGAACGATTTCGAGCTTGGCGGCGACGTAAGTGGCGAAGTCGCCGTGCCAGTCGAGGTGGTTCGGCGAAATGTTTGTGATGACGGCGAGGTGGGGGCTCCAGCGGACGGCGGGCGTACGGGCGAGTTGAAAACTGGAGAGCTCGAGCACGACCAGGTCGGCGGCGGTGATGTTGTCGAGACTGTCGAGCAGCGAGACGCCGAGGTTCCCACCGACCCAGGTGCGGCGGTTGGTGAGCGAGCGTTCGAGGACGTGGCCGATCATGGCGGTGGTCGTACTTTTACCGACGGAGCCGGTGACGCCGACGACACGTGCGGGGCAGCGTTCGACGAAGAGGTTGATCTCGGTGGTGATTCCGATGCTGGCGTCGCGGGCGGTTCGGAGGTAGGAATTGGAATCCGGAACAGCGGGACTGACGACAACGAGATCGGTTTGGCGGAAGTCTGATTCGCGGTGCTCGCCGAGGCGGAGCTCGACGTCGAGATCGGCGATTTGTTCGAGTGCTTGTTGGAGTTTTGCGGGCGGAGCATTGTCTGTGACGAGCACTTTAGCGCCGCGGGAGGCGAGCCAGCGGGTTACGCCAACGCCGCCGCCGAAACGGCCGAGGCCCATAACGGTAACGCGTTTGTTCTTCCAATCACGGATCATTAAGGCTCGTGGGAACCGGCGCGGAGGTCGAGTTCGCGGCGGAGATCAACCGTCAGGCTCGGGTCGTTGTCGGCGACGAATTTTCCGCGGAGGCGCGCGGTACCGATCAATTCCGGGGGCTCGCCGTCCTGGGATTCGAGACGCAGCCGGGCACTTTCGATCTTGACGGTGATGTCGTCGCCGATGCGGTGTTTTTTGGGATAGACGAAGGCCGTCCCACAATAGATTGCCGCTCCCTGTTCGGTCAAGATGGCGTAACGGATGGTGGCGTCGACGCTGGAGGGGTTATCGAAGGTCTTTCCGGGACGCGGCTGCCAGAACAGATGGACGTGTAGCAGTTGGGTGATTTCGCCGCCGGGGTTGTCTTCGGGGATGTGGGTAGCTCGTCCGACGATGTGGTAATCGCCGCCGGGGCCGGCGTAGTAGGCGCACTCGTCCAGCTCGACCTCATACGTTTCGGGGAAGTAGGGGTCCTTGTACGAGGTCAGTTCGAGGGAGCCGGTCGGACGCGTGCAGCCGAGGACGAACATCGGCAGCGTCGTAGCGACGAACAGTAACGAAAGGCGGAGTTGCCGGCGGTCAGTCATCATCCACGAGAGCGGTGGTTTTGGATTTATGAGCGGCGGGCGCGGGCTGTTCGATCCCGAGCAGCACGAGGGCGTCGCGCTCGACGATGCCGCGGAGTTTCTGTCGCGGGATCGCGGTCAGGTTTGTGCCGGCGCTGATCTGGTTGAGCGAGTAGAGGGCCTCGATGCACTCGGCGGGCGAGCGATGCGGAAAATCGCTGCCGAAGAGCAGCTTCTCCATGACGCCGTATTCGTACGCCGGCATCAGCGCGTTGTAGCTTAGCCAGGGGTGTCGCGAGAGGCCGGCGATGTCGGCGAAGACGTTGGCGTGCTTGGCGAGCAGGACGACGGTCTCGTGGATCCAGGGGTAGCCGAGGTGCGAGACGACGATTCGCAGGGCGGGGAACTCGCGGGCAACTTCGTCGAGCAGCAGGGGGCGGGCATATTCCATCTTCGCGGCCGCACTGCGGGGATTTTGCTCGAACAGCACGGGCATGCCGCGGCGGAGGCATTCTTCGTAGAGCTCCATCGCGCGGGTGTCGGTAGGGTGGAAGTTTTGCAAACCGGGCGAGATCGTGACGCCTTTGAGGCCAAGCTCTTCTTGGGCAAGAACCAGTTCGCGACGCCAGCCGTCATCGGTCGGGTCGATACCCGCGAAGCCGATCAGCTTGGACGAATACCGGCGGACGTACTCGGAAACGTAGCGGTTCGGAATTTCGGCGTGCAGATAGTTGCTCTTGAACCCGAGCACGATAGCGCGGTCGACCGGGTCGACGGCTTCGAGATGCCGAACCGAATCGGCCTGGACCGCCTCCTGGACGATTGCCGCGTTGGCCTCGCCGAGCTGGGCGTTGGCATCCCAGGTTTGTGTGTGACAATCTACAATCATGGTGGCGAACTCTTGCCGCGTTGGAACAGCCGTGCTCTTAAACCGCGCCACGAGTCTTTTCTATCGGCAAAGACTCAACTCGGTCCGCATGGTACTGGCGCTTAGTGGAAACGGTCAAGGCTCTGGTGACGGATCATCGTCACGGGGTGAGCGATACTCACTTTCGTGATGCTCACCCTCCAATCGGTATCGAGCCTTCCGCCCCCTGTCCCCCACCCGACAAATTCCCTACAATGCCGGACTCGCCCGCGGCCATGCGGCTTGCGGGCTGGGGCGACGACGACACCCGCGAGGCTCGTAGGAGAACGCAGCGATGGCGGTTCCACAGGATTGCAAGTACACCCAGACGCACGAATGGTTCAAGGTCGAGGGCAACACCATCACCGTCGGCATCTCACGGTTTGCCGCCGACGAACTTACCGACATTACCTACGTCGAGCTGCCCGAGATCGGTAGCGAGGTCACCGCCGGCGAGGACTTCGGCGAGATCGAATCCGTCAAGGCCACCAGCGGACTGTTCTGCGCCGTCAGCGGCAAGGTGATCGCGGCCAACGAACGCCTCGCCGACGAGCCGGAACTGGTCAACGACGATCCGTTCGGCGAGGGTTGGATGATCAAGATCGAGTGCACCGACCTGAGCCCGCTCGAAAAGCTGCTGGACGCCGCCGCCTACGAAAAAATGATCGCCGAGTAGCCCGGGAAATGTGGCGTCCGCCCCCCGTGGCGGACGTAGAACGTAGCGGTCGGTGCCACGGAAGCTGTAGGCCCTGCTGTGTGGGCCACAACACTCCAGAATACGATACGCCGAAAGGGTTCGAAGCAATGAGTCCCAAAGACCTGCTTAAACCGTCCGACACGTTCGTCCACCGCCACCTCGGACCAACCGACGGCGAGATAAACGAAATGCTCGTCACGCTGGGCCGCGACTCGCTCGACACACTCGTCGACGAAACCATCCCCGCCAACATCCGCTTGAAAGAGCCACTCAAGCTCGGCCAGCCGCGCGGCGAACACGAAATCCTGGACGAACTTCGCGCGATCATCGGCAAGAACCAAGTCTTCCGCTCATTGGTCGGCATGGGCTACCACGACTGCATCGTGCCGTCGATCCTCCAGCGCAACATCCTCGAAAACCCCGGCTGGTACACGCAATACACACCCTACCAGCCCGAAATCTCACAGGGTCGACTCGAAGCTCTGATCAACTTCCAGACCATGGTCGCCGACCTGACCGGCCTGCCGCTGGCCAACTCGTCCCTACTCGACGAGGGCACCGCCGCCGCCGAGGCGATGACGATGTGTCGTCGAATCCTCCGCGGCAAGAGAAACGGCTTCTTCGTCGCGAACGATTGTCACCCACAGACGATCGCGGTGGTCGAGACCCGTGCCAAGCCGCTCGAGATCGACCTGCACGTCGGCACGCCCGACGAGATCGACTTCGAAGCGCGGGATCTGTTCGGCATCCTGCTCCAATACCCGAACACGCACGGCACCATCCATGACTACAGCGAACTGGCCCGGAAAGCACACGACGCCGGCGCGCTCGTCGTCGTCGCCACCGATTTGCTGGCACTGGCACTGCTCAAACCGCCGGGCGAATTCGGCGCGGATATAGCGGTCGGAAACTCGCAACGCTTCGGCACGCCGCTCGGCTTCGGCGGCCCGCACGCCGCCTTTATGGCCACGCACGATAAGCACATTCGCCAAACCCCCGGGCGTATCGTCGGTGTGTCCAAAGACGCCCACGGCCATCACGGCTTCCGCCTGACCGTCCAGACCCGCGAGCAACACATCCGCCGCGACAAGGCCACCAGCAACATCTGCACGGCCCAGGTCTTGCTGGCGATCATGTCCGGCATGTACGCCGTCTACCACGGCCCGCGGGGCATCCGCCGCATTGCCCAGCGCGTCCACGCATTTACCGCGATCCTGGCCGAAGGCTTGCAACGGCTCGGCTTTGACACGGGTGATCAGCCGTTCTTCGACACGCTCTGCGTCAACCTCGGCGATGGTGACCGAAGTGAAATCATCGCGCGCGCCCGCGACCGGAGAATCAACCTCCGCACCGATGGCCAAAGTGTCGTCGGCGTCTCGCTCGACGAGCTTACCACACCTGACGAGGTAACAGCACTCTGGCAGATCTTCGCCGGCAAGCCCGTCTCGTTCACCGTCGAGGACATCGCCGACGCCGTCGATTCGGGCTATTCAGATACCTTCGCTCGCACGAGCGACTACCTGACGCATCCGGCCTTCAACAGCTACCACGCCGAGCATGAGATGTTGCGCTACCTCACCCGGCTGCAATCGCGCGACCTCTCGCTGACCTCGTCGATGATCCCGCTCGGCTCGTGCACGATGAAGCTCAACGGCACCACGGAGATGCTTCCGATCACCTGGCCCAAGTTCGCCAACCTCCATCCGTTCGCCCCGGCCGAGCAAACCGCGGGTTACGCCGAGTTCTTCCAATCGTTCGACAACATGCTCGCCGAAATCACCGGTTTCCCCGCCGTCTCGCTCCAGCCCAACTCCGGCGCCGCCGGTGAGCACACCGGCCTGCTCGTTATCCGCGCCTACCAGCAGGCCCACGGCCAGGGCCATCGCGATGTCTGCCTGATCCCCGTCTCGGCCCACGGCACCAACCCCGCCAGCGCCGTCATGGCCGGCTGCCGCGTCCTCACCGTCGCCTGCGACGACCGGGGCAACATCGACGTCGCCGACCTGAAAGAAAAAGCCGAGGCCCACCGCGACGACCTCGCCGCCCTGATGATCACCTACCCTTCCACGCACGGCGTCTTCGAGGAAGCCGTCCGCGAAGTCTGCGAAATCATCCACGCCAACGGCGGCCAGGTTTACCTGGACGGCGCCAACATGAACGCCCAGGTCGGCCTTTGTCGACCCGCCGATATCGGCGCCGACGTCGTCCACCTGAACCTGCACAAGACCTTCGCCAGCCCGCACGGCGGCGGCGGCCCCGGCATGGGCCCGATCGCGGTCGCCGACCACCTCGCACCCTTCCTGCCCGGTCACCCGGTCGTCAATCCGCAAGCGTCAATCGACAATCGACAATCGGCAATCGGCCCCGTCGCGGCCGCCCCGTTCGGCAGCCCCAGCATCCTGCCAATCTCCTGGGTCTACATCGCCCTGATGGGCGAGCCCGGTCTCAAGAAGGCCAGTCAGGTCGCGATCCTCAACGCCAACTACATGGCCCGGCGTCTCGCCGACCACTACCCGGTTCTCTACACCGGCGCAAATGGCCGCGTCGCGCACGAGTTCATCATCGACCTGCGCGAGTTCAAGAAGACCGCCGATGTCGACCCCGACGACGTCTGTAAGCGTTTGATGGACTTCGGCTTCCACGCCCCGACCATGTCGTTCCCGGTTCCCGGCACGTTAATGATCGAGCCGACCGAAAGCGAATCAAAAGCCGAGCTAGACCGCTTCTGCGACGCCCTGATCACCATCCGCGACGAAATCCACGCCATCGAAGCCGGCAAGATTGACCGCGAAAACAACCCCCTCAAGAACGCCCCGCACACGGCGGCAGCCGTCACCGCCGACAACTGGGACCATCCCTACACCCGCGAGCAGGCCGCCTACCCGGCCCCCTGGCTGAAATCGCACAAGTTCTGGCCGCCGGTGGGTCGCGTCGACAACGTTTACGGCGACCGAAACCTATTCTGCACGTGCCCGAGGGTTGGGAGCTTTGAGAGCGTCTGAAGCTGGCTTAGGGACGCATATCGCTTGCACTCGGATATCGGACCACGTCGGAAATGGACGCAGAAAGCCTCGGTGAGCATTATAATCGTATCAAATGATACAGAAACCCTTGATTTGACCGAATGTGATGGTATGCTTATGGTGATGTTGTGGCGAAGAGCGACGCAGACACCTCGATTGTGGCGGCGATCCGCCAATTGGCGGACGATCCGGTCGGAGTCCGGCTGACTGCTCAAGCACGATCCGACCTGTTGGCTTGGGATTTGACAGTGGATGATGTCTGCGCCGCGATCCGGGCATGGATCGATGGGGGCGAGCCAATGAAGACGATCATCACGAAACGCGCGACGGGCCATGAAGGCAAGCTTGCGTACGTCGTGAAGCCTCGCTTGGCGGACATGGTGTGGTATATCAAGGTGTCGGTCGAGGAACGGGGTGAGCCAGGTGAGTATCTCCTGCTGATTTCCGCGCACCCCGACCACTGAGCCAAGGGTGAGAGAGTCTATGGCTACCGAATGTCCTATTTGCGGCGCGATGGCGTTCGTTCGGCGGCAAGGGGAATTCCGCTTTGAACCGCCGCCAAATGTACCCGGGGGGACCATCCTCGTGCCCGGTACTGAGTGGGAAGAATGCGAGGAGTGCGGCGAGCAGGTGATCTCGCACGCTCTTGATCAAGCGATCGAACGGGAAGCCCGCCGCCGCCGCGGACTGTTGGCGCCGCAGGAAATCAAGGCAGTTCGTGAACAGACCGGCCTGAGCCAGGAAGCGATGGCACAACTGCTCGGCGTCGGTGCCAAGTCCTACACGCGCTGGGAGACGGGCAAGTCAATCCAGAATAAAGCGAACGACAATCTGATTCGCCTGTTTGGTCGCAACGCCGACAAGCTGCTTCACTTGGAAACAGAGCGACGGCCGGATCGTCAGAAGGAACTTGCCGATTACATCGCGCATCTTCCGGAGTTGAAGGGGGAAAACCGCCTCGCCATAGCTGCTCATGGTGGAGACTTGCCGAGCACGGTCGCCGAGTCACTTCGGCGCCGACTGAGGCAATTGGCTGACAGGCAGGACGCCGACGAGGGGTAGGTGGAAATGGAGTTCAAGGCGAGCTACCTGGAGATCGAGCCGCACGAGTTGGCGCACTATCTGCTCCGCGAGAGTGGTCAACAGGGACGTGACGCCGTCAACCCGCCGGACATTCTTAAAGTGCTCCGCCTGCAGCACGTGACGTTTGACTTTAAGGTTGAACTGCCACACGAGATCCGTGAAGAGGGAGTGCTCCCTCGGGCCTTGCTCTGCTTTGACGAGCGTCTCGTAGCTACCGATCTGAGCCTACGGAGGAAAAGAGCACGATTCAGTGTTTTACACGAGATCGCGCACTACGTCTTGCCGAACCATCAGCACGCGCTGTATGTCTGCGATGATCGTGGTATGGGCCCGTGGACACGGCTTAGATTCGAGCGAGAGGCAAACGAGTTCGCCGCCGACCTTCTTTTCCATGGCGACCGCTTTACGCTGGAGACGAACAGTCACGTGATCTCTGCGGCGACAGTGAAGCTGCTCGCCGAGAAATACCGGGCGTCTTATGAGGCCACCGCGCGTCGACTTGTGGAGCGGAATTTTCGTCCGTGTATGCTGATAATCTTCGAGAAGAAGGATCGTCGCGCGCAGATCAGCGTCGACATTGAGGCGGTTTGGACCAAGAAATACACGGTCGCCTCGGCGCCTTTCAAGGCGGCTTACTTCGCAGACATTCAGTCCGCCGTAGTGCCTGCCGAGGTAGTCGCGGTGGTGACAACCCCTGGGCGGGACGTCGGCGAAGGGTACGGATGCCGCGTCACAGTGCGCGATCAGACCGACGAACGCAGGCTGTTCGACGGGGAGTTCTTCTACAACCGCCACAACGTTTTCTGCTTCCTGAGCCCCCCGAAGAAGTGACGGCCGCATCGACCGCGAAAACAACCCCCTCAAGAACGCCCCGCACACGGCGGCAGCCGTCACCGCCGACAACTGGGACCATCCCTACACCCGCGAGCAGGCCGCCTACCCGGCCCCCTGGCTCCGTACCCACAAATTCTGGCCCCCCGTCGGCCGAATCGACAACGTCTACGGTGACCGACACCTGTTCTGTACGTGTCCGGCGATCGAGAGCTTCGCATGATCATTCGGGCTTGAGCTGGCGGTTTACGGCGCAGAACCACTGCGGCCGCCCTTTGCGGTGCTTGGGGGTTACCTGAAACCAGGTGGCGAGGAAATCGAGCAGTCTGGCTTCGTCGTGGTGCAACTCGCCGACGATGACCTTTACATTGCCGAGCACGTCTTCGGGCATGCCGGCAAGAATGTCATGCTCGGCACCCTCGACATCGATCTTGATAATGTCGATGTCGGCGATTTCAAAGCGTTTGAGCGCGTCAGTCACCGAGATCATGGGCAGCGTCCGCGTTTTGAGATTGGTTGGCGAACCCGCGGCGCAGAAGCCGCCCCCTCCGAAGTTGCACGCATCGTCTGAGAGGAAGTAGGTACACTCTTCCGTCTTGGCGCCGAGTCCGAGCGGGATCGGCTGCACGTTGGG
>JAUWNI010000107.1 GCA_030612705.1 Phycisphaerae bacterium
TCAACCTGAGGAGCCGCGGACTTCAGTCCGCGCGGCGCTGCGGTGAGTAGAATTTTCCCTTCCCGAAGGACCGGGCGGACTGAAGTCCGCGGCTCTTCGAGTATTGTTGCTCTCTTCAATTACTATCACGGCCTCGAAAGAAACATTACCCATCAAATCAACCTAGACAACGCTCTAGTGCTCCGCTACCCGCAAATCGAGGGGTAACTGAGCACTTGCAACTACTTATTCTACCATAAAAGTAACGCTGGGACGGGGGTAACAGGTGTGCAAGCGAGAAAAGAAAAGCGGGCAAGCCGGGCATGGGCAGTGGCGGGACCCGGCTCGCCCTTCATCAGGGGAACGGAGGTTTGCGAATAAACAAGGCTCGCAACCGGTTGCGTACGGCAAACCATCCCTTGGCCGCTCGAAACCTGTCATCCTTGCCCGAGCCACGAGCCTCGCTTCTTTCTACAAACATAATGACCATACAGCGGCTGTTTCAGCGGTGGCGCTTCGCTTTTTTTTCCACTGCCTGGTCTAAAGTCCGGTCTAACACTCCTTCGGGGCCGGTCGATCAACAGCGACATCCACACCCAATGCCGCCGGTGTCACATTCATAGCCGCATCGGCCAATCCCCAGGCTAAAAGTTCGTTTCGAATCAACTCGCGAATCAATGCTTTTGAGATCGCGCTGTATTCCAGGGCCAGCACACGCCGCTCGATTTCGCCGGCGATAATGCGGGCGACGGCGTGGCTGAGTTCGTGGCGGCCTTCGAGCGTTCCCGCGACGGCGGCCTTTCGCCAGGGAGCCAGGGCGTACTGCGATTCGTCCGTGTCAAAGACCGACAGTTTTCGTCGCTGGGTCGCTCGCTGACGGCGATGGCGCATCAGCCGCCGCGCTACGTGCTCCATACCGGTTTCCATCAGAGCCGTGCGAAGGCAACGAAAGATGTAGTCGGTCGTCGGGGGCGACGGATCAGACCAGTCGCGCAGGTGCAACTCGACCGCCCGGGCCAGCGCGTCGGCTAAACGCGGAGGGCATTTGCAGGCCTGCATGGCGGCGGCCAGACAGCGGCGCGGCTTGGCAAGCTCGAACGGCTCAAGCCCGCCCTCGCTTTTAGCGATCATGATTTGCGTCTTTTTCGTCATGGCCGTTCGCCGGATTCCTCGAAAAGGTTCTGCTGGCCGGGGATGTCCGCGGCCGCCTCCTCAATTAGTTCCTGGGCCTCGTCGATGAACTCACCGACATCCTCGAACTGCCGATACACGCTCGCGAAGCGCACGTACGCAACCTTGTCCACCCGTCTCAAGACCACCGCGAGGCGTTCGCCAATCATCTGGCTGGAGAGTTCCTTTTCGAAGTTCGTGACGAGATACTCCTCAACCTCGTCGACCACCTGATCGATTCGCTCGGAGGAGATAGGACGTTTGTAGGCTGATTGCCGAATCGCCTCGCGGATTTTGTTCCGATCGTAAGGCACGCGTGAATGATCACGTTTGATTACGGAGAGCTTGACCTTGCCCTCGACTCGCTCGTAGGTCGTATAACGACGGTTACAAGCCAAACATTGCCGTCGCCGCCGCGTACACTTCCCGCCATCGGTCGCACGGGAATCGATGACCTTGTCGTTGTCGGCATTACAGAATGGGCAACGCATTCGGTCGCGTTCTAACCAGCTTTCAGACAGAGTCTTTGGGCTTTATAGACAACCCAATATGTGTCGGTCAGCGACGCCGCGCCCTTCACTCGCTTACCAGCTCTCCACAATCCCTTGTTACAATAGGTATAGTAAACCACAATATGCTGCGTGTCAACCAAAATCGCGGTGTAATTGGACATATTTCCGTGCAATCGTTATAAACGGCTCATGTCGCTGTGGTTGGCTGAGTACAGTTACGGGGGGCTGCGTGTGCTTGGAACGTCGCTCGCGGGTGAAGAGAGCTTCGTGGTGGTGCCGGAGCTGAACCTGGCGTTCGACGTCGGGCGGGCGCCGCGCGAGGTGGTCGGCGTGGACCACGTCCTGCTGACGCACGGGCACATGGATCACGCCGCCGGTATCGCCTACTATTTCGCACAACGGATGTTTGTCGATAATGATCCGGGACATCTATACCTACCCAAAGGTCTGGTCGAGCCCGTGCGGCGTCTGCTGCGGGTCTGGGCGGATATCGACGGGCACGAGCCGACGGCCAACATTCACGCCGCCGTGCCGGGAGAGGATATCATTCTGCGGCGCGACCTGATCGCGCGGCCGTTCAAGGTGAATCATCCGTGTCGGCGGCACGATCGGAGCGTGGTGGAGGGGCTGGGCTACACCGCGATCGAGGTACGCCGCAAGCTTAAGGATGAATATCGTGACCGGACGGGTCCGCAACTGGTGGAGTTGAAGAAGCAGGGCGTGGAGATCACGCGTCGGGTGGAGTTGCCGCTGGTCGCGTATTGCGGGGACACGGCGCCGGGTGCCTTTCTGGAACTCGACTGCGTTCGTAACGCGAAGATTTTGCTATTGGAGTGTACGTTCGTTGAACCCGATCATATGGACCGCGCCCGGGCCGGCTATCACATGCACCTTAACCAACTGTGTGATCTACTCCCGCGGCTGAACAACGAACGCATTTTGCTGACGCACTTGTCGCGCCGGTCATTGTTGCCGGAGGCGCGAGACCTACTGCGTCGGGAGTTGGGTTCGGAGGCCGAGGAGCGGGTAACTTTTTTGATGGATGCGCGTTATCGCCGACGCCGCGGGCCACGGCGCGGGCAGCAGCGCGAAGATCAACCGCGACCGGAATGATGTACACCCTTTCCAAAACGGCGATTATCTCAGTGATTGTCCTGCTAGGAAGCACATTGGCGGGTTGTGTAACTACCGGACCGACGCGCCCGGCGCGGCTGCGAGACGTGGCGGCGGCGACCCGTCCGTTGCTTGAACTGCGGCCCGACGCGAACTGGTCGGCGTGCTATAACCGCCTACTCGATCTGGGGCCGGCGAGCGTCGAGTACCTCATCTCACGACCGATCATGCAGCGGCCGGCCGCCCCGGACAACTTGCGCGTCATGCTGCACACCTCGCTGCTGCGGCTGTTGGCGGAGCCGACGACGGCACCGCGGCTGAGCGTGAACTGCTTCGAAACAACGCTGGACATCCTGCACTTCAATCCAAAAGTCCGTGGACACGCGCTGGGGGAGGTTCGAATGCCGGCATCGGGTGTGCCGGTGGCTTGGCACGATCTTTATCCGGCGGACTTCGACCATGCCCTGTCGCGCGGAATCGACGTCGAGGCTGATCGGCAAGTTATGCTGCGCTGGTGGCGGAGTCGGCGGAGCGAGCTTGCCGCGTCGCTGGCTCAGCGACGAATGCGGCCGCAACCCGATTACCTCTGGGTGATCCTCTCGCGGCGATATGCCGACGTGTGGACGTACGAGATGCGGCCGTCAGTCTTTCTCTGTTCGTGGCCGCCGCGGCGGTCGGCGCTGTTTCAGGGGACGACGTATGATTACAACATGGTGCGGGCGGTGTGCATCTGGCTGGGGACGTCGGAGTCGCCGGACACGCAGCGCAAGTTGATCGAACTGGTGGCGCATCCGTCTGACGTGGTCGCGTATAACGCCCGTTTTGCACTACGGCACAGTCTGGATCCTCGCATACGCGATGTTCTCGAACGGTATCAGGAACCGCGTGGGTGCGGTCCATTACCGCGGCGGTGTGGGGCGCGCAAAAAAAGTCGGGCGGAAGCCGGTGGGCGCCGGGGGGAAACGCCGCAGCCGGGCAAGCCGCCCGTGACTCAGAATTTCAATATTCGTCGATAACCCTCAGTCGGCTCTGACACAATAATGCTACCCGAAGAAAGCAGGAAAGCAAGTGGCATCCGATAAAAATGTTGTAAGGCATTAGTGTCGCTTAAGTTGCGAGGATAAGGCAATTCTCGGCGCGTTCATCGGCGGCGACGTTTTCCCGAGTGTCGTACACTTGGAGCTTCGCGCGGGGTGAACGTCATTTGCATGTGTACGTTGTCATTCCAAGAAGTGCAGCGCCGTCGGCGGACACGGTCGGAATGACGTTTGGCACCCACCCACTTCGTGACGCTCAACCTCGTTGCGATTGGGGGGTACCTTTCACTGCCGGCGATCCTACTTTAAGATGCGATCATCGGGGCGTTGGTACGCTTACGGCTGTGCGATGTCTTGCCCCGCGTGTTCAGGAGGTTCATCACGGTGTTGAAGTTTGCCTGTTATCCCGAGGGGGGCGAGTCCGGATCGCCCGATTTGCGCGGGGCGTATATCGTCGGGATCGACGGGGTGCCGGTGCGCGGCGAGCTGCACGTCAGCGACAACATGATCGTGTGCGAATCGCGCAGTCAGGAGGCCCTGGGCATCTCCGTGCTCTGGCCGGTCAAGGGTTACGGGACGTTGCAACTCCAGTCTACGCGGCTGCCGACACGGGAGCAGTCGTATAATTTGCACGTGGAACTGGTACGGCAGCGCTTGATGCGCATCCTGACGAAGCGCGAGGAGTGGGGGTTGTTCGATTATCCCGGCGTGGAGAATATTTCCGCCAAAATCGAGCAGGCGCGCGTACTGTTCATCAAATCATTGCAGAATGTCGAAGACCCCCCCGCCGCCGCCCGGTTGGCGGATGAGTCCCTGGGCCTGGCCGTGGAGGCCTCGGAAGAGCTCTGCCGATTCCACGCCTCGGTGTTTGTCGGGCGACGCCGGCAAGCCGGCGGCTTTTTACGCGGCTTTCTCGGCGTTTCACTGCCGCCCAGCGTGCCGCCGAAAACGTTGACCAAAGGCTTTTCCGATGTCTTCGATTTTGTGCAGATACCGTTCGTGTGGCGTGACATCCAGCACGATGAGCAAAGCTTCGATTACGCCGCGAGCGACAAATGTGTGAAGGCCGGTGCCAAAGCGGGACTCTCGGTGCACGGCGGTCCGGTGCTGAATTTCGGCGTGCAGTTCGTCCCGGACTGGATGTACATCTGGGAAAACGATTACGAGGCGATCTCCGGTTTTGCCCGCGAGCACGTTCGGCGGACGGTGCAGCGCTACGCCGGGCAGATCGGCACGTGGATCGTCGCGAGCGGTTTGCACGCGGACAACGTCTTCTCGTTCAACTTCGAGCAGATCATCGACCTGACGCGGATGGCGGCGAACATCACCAAACAAGCCGCGCCACGCTCGCGGGTCGTGCTCGACCTGACACAACCCTGGGGCGAATACTTCGCCCGCAATCAGCGCACCGCGCCGCCGATACTTTATGCCGAAATGGCGATGCAGAGCGGGATCAACTTTGACGCGTTCGGTGTGCAGTTTGTGTTCGGTCTCGACAGCGAGGGATTTCATCTGCGGGACATGCTTCAGATCAGCTCGCTGATCGATCAGCTCGCCAACCTGGGCAAGCCATTGCACATCACGGCGGCGGCGGTTCCATCGGATAAGTCGGCGGTCAGTAACGCGGACCAGCCCTGGTCGGAGAGCATTCAGGCGGATTGGGTCGCCGACTTTTGCGAGATCGCGCTCTCCAAGCCGTACGTGGACTGCGTTTGTATGCAAACATTGACGGACGGCATCTGTAGCGGGATACCGACAGGGGGTGTGCTGCGGGCAGATATGACGCCGAAGCCGGCTTTCAAACGCTTGGCGGAGGTGCGTCGGAACCTGATGGCCGAGGTGGGGGGATGAGTTTTGCCGGGCCGGATTTGCCAGCGGCGATGACGGTGCCGCGCGTGGTGTGGCGGTCGGCAATCGGTGTGGCGGTGGTGTTGCTGGTGTTGCAGTGTCTGACGGTGGGGAGTCCCGTTTTCAATAGATCGCCGGCGGTCGTGCCCGCGCAGGCCCGGCTGCATGTGGACCCGAACGTCGCCATGCGTGAGGAGCTGATGCTCTTGCCACGGATCGGACCGGCATTGGCGGACGCGATCATCGCATACCGCGAGTCGGTGCGGCCGGGGCGTGCCTTTCTTTGTGCCGAGGATTTGGACCATGTGCCTCGTATCGGCCCGGCTACGGTCGCGAAGTTGCGGCCGCTACTGCGTTTCCCGTCGGATGGTGCCAAGTATGTCGAGGCGGAGGTCCGTGTGCCATGAGCATTCCAGCGATTCCGGTCGTGTTCGAGCCGATCTTCAAGGCCAAGCCGTGGGGCGGGCGTGAGTTGGAGCGTTTGTTTAACAAGCCGCTACCGGGCGACGGTCCGATCGGTGAATCGTGGGAGTTGGCGGATTTGCCGGGCAACGAATCGCGGGTGGCGCGGGGACCGCTGGCGGGCAAAACGGTTGGGAAGCTGATCGAGATGTGGGGGCGTGATCTACTCGGTAACGCTGGTTTGGTCGATGGCCGCTTTCCACTGCTGATCAAGTTTCTCGACGCGCGCGAGCGGCTGAGCGTGCAGGTGCATCCGAGTGGCCCGGCCACTGCTTCGGAGCGCCAGCAGCCGGGGGTCAAGCACGAGGCGTGGTACGTGGTCGACGCCGAGCCCGGGGCGGTGTTGTATCTCGGCTTGAAGCCGGGGGTCGGTCCGGAAGAGGTACGCGCGGCGGGCTCGACGCCGGCGCTGGCCGAGTTGCACCAGCTCAGGCCGGGCGAGCCGGGCCGCTGTTACTACCTGCCGAGCGGCATACCACACGCGCTCGGAGCGGGGCTGGTGGTCGCCGAGGTGCAGACGCCGTCGGATGTAACGTATCGTCTTTACGACTGGGAACGTCTCGGTCTGGACGGTAAGCCGCGCGAGTTGCACGTCGAGCAGGCGCTGGCCAACATTCGCTACGACGTTCCCGAGCAGGAGATCGCGCAGCCGCGCTCGCAGTCTGTCTATGCCGACCAGACCGTCGAGCGGCTTGTGACCTGCGAACGCTTCCTGATCGACCGTGTCCGCCACGACGCGGAGCACGTACCATCGTTGCCGCACGGCGAAATGGTAGTGTGGATTGTTCTATCCGGCAGCGGCGCGTTTGTACTTGGACGCGACCGATGCGATTTCAAAACCGGTGACGTGTCGTTGATTCCCGCAAACTCGGCGGATGTTCGTGTCACGCTTGCATCGGCGTGCGAACTGCTCGAGGTGAAGATACCGACGGCTGATGGCACTGTGTGATGACTGGAGAGGAGCTGGCCGCCGCCGGGTTTGAGTTGGGGCCCAAGATTTACGCGCGCCTGTCGCGCTTCGTCGAGTTGCTACTACTTGAAAATCAGCGGGTGAACCTGACGGCGATTCGTGACGTCGACGAGGTGTGGCGATTGCACATCTGCGAGAGCCTGGCGCTATTGGCGCTGATTAGCGAATCGCGACCGCGGCGGTTGCTGGATTTGGGTACCGGGGGTGGAATTCCCGGCATTCCGCTGGCTTGCGTCCGCGACAATTTGGAAGTGGTGCTGCTCGACGCGACGCGGAAAAAGCTCGACGCCGTCGGACGCATTGTTGCCGAGCTCGGATTGTCGGGGGTGCAAACGTTGTGGGGGCGGGCTGAGGCTCTGGCGCATGACGAGGCTTACCGCGAGACGTTCGACGTAGTGACGGCCCGGGCGGTGGCGGCGTTGCCGACGCTGATCGAGTACGCGGCGGGTTTCGTGCGACCCGGCGGGCAGTGCTGGTTCGCGAAATCGATTGATGCCGCGGAGCGCGAGATTGAGGATGCCCGGAGTGCGGCGAGTCAATGTGCGTTGCAGTACGTCAAGACACATCGGTTCACATTGCCCGGCCACCACGGTGAGCGTGCAATCGTTATCTACATGAAGCGCAGTCGGTTGCGCACGGATCTGCCGCGTTCGCAAGGCCGGCCGCGACGCAGGCCGCTATAGCTTTGTGTTACGTCGTTGCACGTGGAATGATGGATAACGCGAAGGATGGCCCACCTCTTTAGAGGTGGGGGACACGAATAGGACTTCGATTCGTGTCCCCCACGGCTAAAGCCATGGGCCACCCATCGATCGAGTAACGACAGAGCACTAGTGCGTTTCCTGACGTAGAATGTCGAAGATGCTTGAACGAGTACGGATAGTTCTGGTTCGTCCGATTCGGCCTGGGAACGTGGGGGCGGCCTGTCGGGCGATGGTGAATATGGGGTTGTCGGAGTTGGTGCTGGTTTGCCCGGAGTGCGATCTCGACGATCCGCAGGCGCGGGGGTTTGCCGCCCGGGCCAAGCCGCTGCTGAAGCGGGCTCGGGTCGTGGATTCGATTTCGGCGGCGCTTGAGGGCTGCGTCAAGACATTCGCGACCTCCGGCAAGCGTGGGATGTATCGCCGACAGGCGGGGGTAACCGCGGCGGCGGGGTCGGAACTGGCGCTGGCGGCTACGGGGCCGGTCGCCATCGCGTTCGGTCCGGAGGACCGCGGGTTTGTCATGCGGGAATTGCTCGAGTTCGACCACGTGATCGAGATACCCGCTGATCCGGAGTATCCCGTGCTGAATCTGGCGGCGGCGGTGACGGTTGTGTGCTACGAGCTTCGACAGGCGTGGTTACGAACACACGGGGGCTTGCCGGAGACGCCGGACGAGGAGCCACTCGCCACCGACGACCGCAAACGCGTTCTATATACGAAGCTTTTCGAGGCGTTGGATCAGATCGGCTTTTTCGGCGGCCAGCAGAATCCGGACCATCTAAAGTTCGCCCTGCGGCGGGTTTTCGGCCGAGTTGACTTGACGGTAAACGAGGTGGACATCCTGATCGGGATGACGCAGCAGATTCGCTGGTACGCGGATAGATATCCGGAACAGGATACATCCTCTGCCTAACCCGGCGTGACCGTCACGGGCACGCTGGTCGACATCGGCTATGCCGGCGCGATGGCGGCGCCGCGGGGAGTAGAATTTACTTTTCCCGAAGGACCGGGCGGACTGAAGTCCGCGGCTCCTCGGGTTGAACCCCTCAAAGCAACACTGACAGAGCACTATTTGTCTGTTCAATGCAATTTCCGAAAGCGTTCCCGCCCTTTCTACAGGCTAATGCCTGTTAGGTCGCCGCGGCGAATATTCCGATAACATAAGTTGGCGACAATAGATAGCGTGACCGCACTCGCTGGTACAAGTGGCGACGACCGGATCAATGCACAGGGAACTGCGGAAGTCCAATAATGTGGCACGCAACGGTCTTGAAAATATCATGATCGGCATTCCCAAAAATCAGGCGAACTTGATCGACGAACTCGAACGTCTTCGTCGCCACCTTGCGGAGCTCGAGCGGATCGAGTTGCGTCGAGATCGTGCCGAGCAGGCCCTGCGAAATAGCGAAGAGCGTTATCGCCGAATTACCGCAGCAATCACGGATTATATTTACATGGTCCGAGTTCATCGTGGGAGGCCCGTCGGAACCGCTCACGGACCCGCCTGTGTGTCGGTCACCGGGTACACTGCCGAGGCATTCGCCGCCGACCCGTTCCTCTGGATTCGAATGGTCCCCGAGGAGGATCAAGCGCTTGTCAGAGATCAGGCGGCGCGCATTCTCGCCGACGGACACGCCGAGCCCATCGAGCATCGCCTGATCCGTAAGGACAGTCAGATTCGCTGGGTCCGTAACACGCCTGTGCCACACTACGACCACAACGGGCAACTGGTCGCATACGACGGCCTGATCACGGATGTGACCGAACGAAAGCAGGCCGAGGAGGCCTTACGGAAAAGCGAAGAGCGGTTTCGGGCAATCGCCGACTACACCTGCGATTGGGAGAACTGGTTCAGCCCGGAAGGCCGACCGCTCTGGATCAACCCGGCCGTATATCGCTGGACCGGCTACACCGTCGACGAATGCCTGGCCATGCCGGACTATCCCCTCGTGCTGGTCCATGAAGAGGACCGGGCGAGGATCGCGACGGTGTCAAAGGAAGCCGCGGCCGGATCGTCCGGCAACGACGTCCCCTTCCGCATTCGCCGCAAGGATCGTTCGATAGCTTGGATGACGATCTCGTGGCAGCCGATTTTCAACAGTGAAGGCGTCTGTCTGGGATATCGTTCCAGCGCGCGCGATTTCACCGAGCGCAAGCGTGCCCAGCAGGAACGTGAAAAGCTGATCCACGAGCGTGAGGAAGCGCTTGCGAAAGTGAAGACGCTACACGGCCTTCTGCCGATCTGCTCGTCGTGCAAGAAAGTCCGCAACGACGCCGGGTATTGGGAGCAGATCGAGTCCTACGTTCGCAACCACTCCGACGCCGAATTCAGCCACGGAATGTGTCCGGAGTGCATGAAGCAACTGTACCCGGACTTCTGTCCAAAGCGACACAACCGCCGGATGCAGCCTTCCGACGACACGGGCGGAACGGCGGGTGCGGAAAGCCCGACATTCGCTTTGGGGGATGACAATTCCTCCGTGACCGGCGATGATTAGCACATGCCCATGAACCGAACATCGTCGGAAAAGCAGCCACGCTATCATCTTGGCTTGCCGAAAGTGCCCGCCGACATTCGTTGCTTTCTACCGCTTGTCGTACTAGTCCTTCTCGGTCCCGCGCTAACCATTGCCGGAGACGAACCCAAGGTGATGATCGAGGGCGGCGTCCGCTCCGACAATCGCCAGTTCTACGATTGGAAGGTAACCAACCACCATACGTCACCGATCATTTACATCGAGTTTCCGCACTATCATGGTGATACATTTATCGCACCTGCCGGCTGGGCGCAAGAGTGGAAGAACCGGTCGATGGTCGGCGGCAAGAACGCACCCGGGTGGGTCCGAACCAATGTCGAAAGCCCGACCGAAGGAATACCGCCCGGCGGTTCAGCCGGTTTTCAGATGCGAATCGCGCGGGCCGGCGCGCTGGCTCGCCCGGGACAAGTCGCCGTACGTTTCGCCGACGGGACAGAGTTGATCGTCGCGGACGTGGAACTGCCGAGCGCCCAATCCTTCCTCGAACAAAACATAATGGTATTCGGCCTGGGTCTGATTTTCGTCGTCGCCCTGCTGATCCATTTCCACCGACGGCGCAAGCCTTCCTTGCCCGCCACGCCGACAGAAACCGACGGCAAGGAATAAACGTCCGGCAACGGGTAAGTCTCGGTTGGTGCGTCAAGAAGCCCTCTTGCAACGGAGCCGGGCCGTCCTCGGCCCGGAAATACGGCGAGGTGACACACCGACTCTGCTTGTCCTGACGTCACACCTGCCGCAAATGCGCGCGGTCATTTACGATCCCGCGGCGGCACCGCCACCACTCGCCGCCGCGGCGCGCTGTTGCTGCTCGGCACGCTGTCCCGCGGCCAACGCGGCCGACGAAGATCCAATGGCGTCTTCCATTGCCGACATAACCGGACTGAAGCCCAAACGCGGCAGGTCGTTTTCCCACAGGATCGAGCCCAGGCGTTTGTCGAGCGAGTAGATGTGGCCGGCGTGTCCGACGAAGAGATACGCCTTCCCGATCAGCAGGCTGACGATGGCGCTGCCGGAGTGCGGCAGTTTCGTGCGCCAGAGTTCCTCGCCGGTCCGGATATGCAGCGCGGCAACGTAGCGGCTGGTACCGATGTAGAGCGGGTTTGGTTGGCGTGATTTGGCTGGATCCATAGCCAGCATGACCGGGTTGAAGCCCATGCGCGGCAAGCCGTTTTCCCACAGGATCGAGCCCAGACGTTTATCGAGCGAGTAAACGTGGCCGGCGTGCCCGACGAAGAGGTGTGCCTTCCCGATCAAGAGAGTGACGACCGCGCTGCCGGAGTGCGGCAGCTTCGTCCGCCAGACTTCTACGCCGGTTCGCGGGTCGAGCGCGACAACGTAACGATTAGTGCCGATATATAGGGGCGTCGCTTGTTTCGCCATCGGTTTGTCTCTCCTGTGCCTGCAAGAAGTCCGTGAATCATCATCCACGCAAGTCGGCTCGAATGCTACTACAAAACAGCACGATTCACATAACGGCATCGCGACGACGACGACGGGCCGGGGAGTGAGCGTCACTAAAGAGAGTGACGCCTGAATGTCATTCCAACCGTGTCCGCCGCCAGCGGGCACGCGGAGGAATCTAGTGCTCCGCCACACGTAAATGTGCGTGTAGCGTCGGCCCCCCGCGGCCGACGTAGAGTGTCGATAGTCGTTCGTTAACCTACGTCGGCCGCGGGGGGCCGACGCTACAACCCGCAATACGATGTGTGACATAGCACGAGCCGGGAGTTTTCGTGGTAAAAACCAACATCCGAAGCTAGCCTGTAGGCATGGAGTCGCGTACCGGTAAGCAGTTCGTCGTGCCCGCGGCGCAGCCAGTGTATCTGGACCACGTCGTGCGGCAGACGTTCGAGCAGCGTGTGCAATCCGCGCTGCAAGGGTTGAACGAATGCCGTCTCTGTCCGCGTAAGTGCGGCGTCAACCGTGCCGCGGGGGAAAGCGGCGTTTGCCAAACTGGACGCCAAGCTCGCGTCGCTTCCGCTTTTCCGCACTTCGGTGAAGAGGATTGCCTGCGCGGGACGCGCGGTTCGGGCACCATTTTTTTCGCGCTGTGCAATTTGCGTTGCGTTTTCTGTCAGAATTGGGACATCTCGCAGAGTCGCGGCGCCGGGGTGGAAATGGACGCCGACCGGCTCGCAAGTCTTATGCTCGATCTACAGGAGCAAGGCTGCCACAATATCAACCTGGTGACTCCCTCACATGTTATGCCGCGGGTGATCGAGGCGCTGTCGCGGGCGATCGGCCGCGGCCTGCGCCTCCCGATCGTGTACAACACCAGCGCATACGACACCGTCTCGTCGCTCGAGCTACTCGACGGACTGGTGGACATTTACATGCCGGACTTCAAATTCTGGTCGAGCGAGACCGCGCGGCGGCTCGCCAACGCGGCGGACTATCCTCAACGAGCCCGCGATGCGATTCGCGAAATGCACCGGCAGGTCGGCGACCTGCGGTTCACGCCCGACGGCGTCGCACAGCGCGGTCTGCTCGTCCGGCAGCTCGTTATGCCGGGGCAGATCGAAGAAAGCCGACGGATTTACGAGTGGCTGGCCCGAGAAATATCGCCCGATACGTTCGTCAACATCATGGGGCAATACCGTCCGGCCAATCTGGTCGGAAGTGTTTCGGCCCATGCCGGCGGTTCAGTCAATTTCCAGGAAATCAATCGATGTCCCACCCGCGCGGAACTGACGACGGCCTACGCGGCCGCGCGCTCCGCGGGGCTGTGGCGCTTCGACGAACGGAGCCCCCACGTTCCGTAGCCGCCCCCCGTGGCGGCCGTGGAACGCCTTTTCATCCCGCGTCGGGCACGGAGACCCGACGCTACATGACTTTTGTGGCGGACTGCTAGCGCTTGGGGCTCTGATTTTTATCGCCCAAATGGTTATGCACTTGGAAGTGATCGCGTAACTAACGGCGATTCGGCGAACGTGCAAATCGTTGTTATACTATCCGGGTGCTGACGAGGATTGGCGTCGCGAAGATCGCGGGGCGTTTCTCGTTCGGCACGCGAGCCCATTTCATTCCAGACCGACACGACAGGAGTTTAAGGACCATGCACAGGCACACGTTAACCACGATCGGAACTCTCGCTATCCCAGCTATGTTAATCATGTTGTGCGGTTGCGCGATGTTTGAAGGTCAGCCGACGGCGGTGGCGGATCAAACCGAACCGCAAGTCACCGCCGATGAAAGCGCCGCCGTCCCGGCTGAGCCGGCGGCAGAGGAGACGACGGAGAAGAAATCCGAACCACCGGCCGAGGAAGCGACGGAAAAAGAGACCGCGCCGCCGGCCGAGGAAGCAAAAGAGGCCGCTCCGGCCAAGCCCGAGAAGAAAGCCGCGTCGGAGGACGATCTTAAGAAGAAGCGTAAGGAGTTGAAGAAAAAAGAGCGCAAGGTCACCAAGCTGGAACGCGGCATGAACGTCGCGCAGCACAAACTGGAAAAGGCGCAACTGTCGATGGAGCACACCAAGCTGCGCAACACGGCGGCATTGAAGAAGGCCGAAGCCGAGCTTGACGTCATGAGCCGCAAGCTCAATACGTTCTGCGAGCGAACCGCGCCGAACCGCATCGCATGGTCGGAGCTTTCGTTGCGGCGGGCCGAGGATCGTGTCCAGGAGGCCCAGGAGGAGCTCGAACAACTGGAACTGATGTACAGCGAGGAGGAGTTCGCGGACCAGACAAAGGAGATCGTGCTGGAGCGAGGTCGCCGCCGGCTGGAACGCTCGCAGCGTCAACTCGAACTCCAGCGGAAAGATTTCGCCAAGCTTCAAGAGCAGTCGCTGCCCGTCGAGCGCCGGGAGCACGAGCTACGCGTGACGGATAAGGAAGAGGCGCTCAAACGCGCGCTTGAAAAAACCGAGACGAGCATGATTGACCAGGAGATCGGGCTCATCAACGCCGAAGGCGAGATCATCCGACTCGAACACGACACGGCCGACACGGTCGAAGAGATCGAGGACGTGAAAGAGGAAATCGAGAAGATGGAGAAGGAATTGGCCGAGGCGGCCGAGGAGTCACAGGAATGAGACGCGCGGCGTTCATCCCGTTCCTGGCGCTCGCGGTCCCGGCCGTCACGGCTCGCGCCGCCGAGCCGCCTGGTAAAGTCACCGTCGACGAGGCGCGGGCGGTGATACAGCGCGGCGTCGAGTTTCTACTGGAAGATCAGAATAGCGACGGCTCGTGGGGCGGTCCGCGTGAGGCGGTCTACACATTCACCGGCGTGGTCTGGTCGAATCCCGAGACGCACCGCTGTTGGAAAGTCGCCACCACCGGATTATGTTGCCTGGCGCTGCTCGAGGCCGGCCGGACCGAGGACGGTCTGCAAGCCGCCGACAAGGCGGTCGATTACCTGATCGCCAACGCGGCGGTCAAGCGGCCCAGCGAATGGGACACGATGAATAGCTGGGCCTACATGTACGGTGCACAGGCGCTGGCACGGGCTTACGTCGATCCACGTTATGCCGACACGCCGCGGCGGGAGCAGTGTCGCGACACGGGCGAGTTGCTCTTGCGGAAGTTGGGCGAGTGCCAGGCGCTCAACGGCGGCTGGGGCTATCTGGAATTCGATGCACCGCGCACACGCCGGCCACAGTGGTCCACCAGCTTTACGACCGCCGCCGCGATTATTGCGATGGAGGATGCCCGAGAGGCGAGCTTTGACGTAGACGATAATGTGATTCGCCGCGCCGTGCGTGCCGTGGAGCGTTGCCGTCTGCCGAGCGGGGCGTATACGTATTCCGTACCGGCGATTGCCGATCCGCGTCATTCCGAGTGGATCGACCAGATCAAGGGGTCGCTTAGCCGCATCCAGGTGTGCAACCTGGCCCTGCTGCTGACGGGTAAGGAAGTGCCGAGGCAGCGGGTGAAGGCCGGGTTGGGATACTTCTTCCAGCACCATCGTTTCCTGGACATTGCCCGCAACAAGCCGATCCCGCACGAGAATTACTACTACAACTCGGGTTATTTCTATCTGTTCGGGCATTACTACGCCGCCCGGCTCGTGAAGCAACTGCCCGCGGAGCAGCGTGAGGAATACTGGCCGCGTCTGCGGTACGAAGTGGCCAAACTCCAGCAGAAAGACGGCTCGATGTGGGACTACGACATGCACGCCTACCACAAGCCGTACGGGATAGCATTCGGTCTGCTGACGCTGGCCGAGTCACTGGAGGAAGCTGCCGCCGCTACGCCGTAAGCGACACTTCAACGCGCGACAGAATCGGCGTCTCGACGGTCCGAGTGCCGCCGAGATGGTGACGCTCCCCACATTGTGAACGGTAGATTCGTGTCCCCCACGGCTAAAGCCATGGGCCACTCGACCCGCTGCTGGCAGGCGGAAGCATTGCTCGCAGAGCAGTGGCACCCGGCCCTACACCCGACCGGTTGAAAACCGGTCCCACAGACGACAATCCCCAATCAGCAATCCCCAATCTCAAATCTTAAATCACGGACACTCTGTCCCGTAGACCGCCAGCAGCGCCGCCAGGTCGGACAGGTCGACGTCGCCGTCACCGTCGATGTCGCCGTCTTCGTAGGCGGCACCGCTGGTGGTGCCATAGTGGGCGAGCAATTGCGACAGGTCGGCCAGGTCGATGTCGCCATCACCGTCGAGGTCGCCGGGGCATGGCGGCGTCATGACCACCGCCCAGAGTTCGACGTCGTCGATGTTCCAGCCGGGGTACGTGGTCGAGCCGTCGGTGGTTCCCATCTTCCAGCGGAGATAGACGGTCGCCTCGCCGTCGGCAACGACCGAGATATCGAATGTCATCTGCGTCCATTCGGTGTCGGCAATAGTGCTGTCCGGATTCTCCCAGAGAGCCGTCCAGTCCGAACCGTTGACGGAGATTTCGACACTAGCATGATCGTACGGCGTGCGTTCGACGCCCAGCCAACGCTGGAAACGCAACTCGCTCTCGAGCAGGATGC
>JAUWNI010000001.1 GCA_030612705.1 Phycisphaerae bacterium
CTTCTGATAGTCCCGGAGGGACGAAAGATAGTAGCCCAGGGCGTGAGCCCTGGGGTAAGGGAGCGTATTGTGCCGAAAGCCCCGGAGGGGCGGCAGAGACGCGGCGCGTGTCGGGAACTCTCTGTCGCCCCTCCGGGGCTCTCATCACCGAGCGTCACGTCTTCCGGGGGCTCACGCCCCCGGCTACTGACTGTCGCCCCTCACGGGGCTGCAACGTTAAACATGTGCCTTCTATAATTTCTCAGGAGAAGCCTTTCGGCTTCTCTCAGCGTAGACTCAGCGCCGAGGGATTTGTCCCCGAGTCGAATTCCGGCTGGATAGCTCCGCGCGTCCGCCGCCGGCGCCCATAGACTGTAGCGGCCGCCCCCCGTGTCGGCCGTAGAGTACGGGAAAACAGCCGCTCACGGGATCGGCCGCGACAGTCTATGGGCACCGCCGACTTTTGCGGCGGACTGACAAGGGAAAGCGAAGCTCCCGCTGAGCCATTCGCACGACGGCCCGTCAGAAGCCTCACCCTCCCCATGCCACCTTGTCACCTGTGACTTTGTTACCTTGTTACTTCGTTACCTTGTCACCCTTTGTCATTCCCCCTTCACATAGAAGTTGCCGGACAGCGATTTCAGGCCCGGCGCCGATTCGGCCGTGCTGGTGCCCGAGTCGAGGTCGGCGACGAGGATATCCTCTTTCGCGGCCGGACCGGTGGTCGAGAAGTACACGCTGCCGAAGCCTTCGGAGACGTCGGCCCCGTCAACGTCGCTGACGTCGATCACGATCCGCATCACCGTCGCTGGCCCGTCGTTCGATTCCGCCGTGTCGTACCAACCCAGATTCACGTCCGTGGTCGTGAACACTTCGTCCGGGTCCGGCGGGTCGTACGCCCCGACCACGCTCGCGTTCGGCAGTGCCGGCAATGTCGTCCACGGAGCGGCGACGAAGATCGCGTACTGGTTCGGGTAGGTCGCCGCCAAAGACAGCCGAAACTCGGCGTCGTTCGATGCGTCGAGTACGGCCCCGGTCACAACCCAGTCGTCGCTGTTGGGATCGTCCACCTCGATCTTCAGGTCGAAGACGAAGTGATCGACCTCGCCGCCGAATCAGTTGGGGGGTGTAGAGTTCGTGGGAAGGATGCTGTTCACGGACTGTGCTGAAGCGTGTAGTTGACAGCGTTGCACGGCGTCGTTGCGCCAAGCCGCGATTCTGATCGGAGGAAGGAATGACGACTCATAGGATTGGGATGCCCCCGTTCTTTTGCAAAATAGGTGACTGTCCCTATTTACCCTATTTACCCTATTTACCCTATTTACCCCTATTTACCCCTATTTACCTATTTACCCTATTTACCCCTATTTACCCAGGTGACTGTCCCTATTTACCCTGTCCCTATTTACCCTATTTACCCTGAGCTATACTCCTGTTTTGTGAATTACGAGATTAGTCATCTGTCAACCTACGATGGCAAAAGGCCATCGCGACAAGGATTAGAAACACGGTTTTGGGTTCGGGAACGACACCGAAGCGAACATAATCCCAATGAGCAAGGCTGGTCGCCGGTCTCACGTTAGTACCCCATCCGACACGCGCTTCTCCAACGCCTTGCCACCACGTACCCTCGTGGGCGAGTTCGTCGTCGATGTATAGCTCGAAGGTAAGCATATCCGACGAGATGAAGCGGTAGTCGTGATAGACGCCTGGTGTTATTGGGATATATGTGGGGAAGTCCTCATATAAACTCCAAATTATGTCTTCTCGAAAGACAAAGCCCGCCCACCTGAGTTCGTCAGAGGCGACATTAATCAGCGGGTCGCCAAAATCGCCGACAACTTCCTCCGCTTTCAGCCGCCACTCCATGACGAATGTTTCGCCAGGCCCTGGGTCCATCTGCCCCGGTCGCTCTATGAAGTTGAAATCCCAGAGCCACGGGTCGTGCATCGAGTCCATGGTAAGCACGCCGTCTTCTAGAGTGCGGACTGCGCCGCTACCCTGATACTCGCCGTCGTTGTTGCCCCAGTACCGAGTCCATCCTTCATTCTCCGGTAAATCATTGCCCTCGTACGTGATCCAATACTGCTCCGCCCCGGCTGTTGAAACCATCAGCCCCAGGGCGGCGGCTGTGAATAAGAGCAATATCACGCGTTTCATCCCATGCACTCCTTTCATGTTTGGTTTGTTCCCAAATTCGCGTCCGCATCCATTCATATCGTGCCTCCTTGTTCACATTTCCCCGACTCGACCACCGAGCCGTTCGCCTCGCCGCCTTTTCAACAAGAATAAGCCGCGGGGCGAAGGGCTCGCATTGATTATTATAGATGGTGCGGCAAGCCGCACCCTACGCGGCTATGGGGCTTATTATATTCTGTCAATAATAGGTGGCTGTCCCTATTATGACATTATCCTGAAACATCTTTTGTTACTCCTTCTGAGTTAGATCTTCATAAACAAGCTAAACGCGATTGCATCTGGTACAGAAGAGGAGACCGGTTAGCAGAAATAACGAACAAGGTTCGGGTACGACTCCAAATCGTAAGTAATCCCAATGCGAGAGGCTGGCGGCACCACTGACCGCATCACCCCAGGTGACATACGATTCCATGAGGCCATCCCAGAACTCACCCTGGCGGGCAAATACACCGTCAATGTATAGTTCATAGGTACGCATGTCCAATGAGTATAACTGGTACTCATGGAATACACCCGGTGTTATCGGAATCCATGCATCATTCTCGAACTTGCTCTCAATCCCGTCTTCGTAATAACCGAACCCAACAATCCATCCATCATCAGAATGAACAGATACCGAGGGGTCGTAAGAGCCATAGGTAGATATGACTTGGTCTACTTTCAATTGCCACTCAATGACAAATAATTCTCCCGGCCCTGGATCAAGCTGTCCGGGTCTGTCGAAACGAGCAAAATCATAGACACCTTGGTCGTGAAGAGAGTCGATGGTAAGAATACCGTCATCGACCGTTCGGAAAGCCCCCTCGCCAAACGGCCCCTCCCAATCCCCCCATCGCCTTTGCCACCCCTCATTCTCGGGCAAATCGTTACCCTCGTAAGCAATCCAATACTGCTCCGCCCTGGCGGTGGAAACCAGCGTTCCCAGGGCGGCGGCTGTGAATAACAGCAATATCACGTGTTTCATCCCATGCACTCCTTTCATGTTTGGTTTGTTCCCAAATTCGCGTCCGCATCCATTCATATCGTGCCTCCATGTCCACGTTTCCCGGCTCGACCGCCGAGCCGTTCGCCTCGCCGCCTTTTTTTTCATCAAAAGCGGCGCCCCCCTCGAATGTTCCGTCTGAACAACCCCCTTATGCACTCCCCGGCGAAAACAACTTCCGATAACATCCCCCACGAAACCCACCCCACGCGGCGGCGCCTTCCACCACCGATTATAGGACTGCTAAATCAAGCTATTCAACATAGATAAAACGGATAATGACATCGTGAGAGATCCCGCATTACCGCCTGCCGGGCGCCGACCGCCGAGCCGTTCGCCGCGAAGCCTTTTCAACAAGAATAAGCCGCGGGGCGAGGGGCTCGCATTGATATTTATAGATGGTGCGGCAAGCCGCACCCTACCAGTTCGCCGCAAATGTCGGCCGCTACATGACTTTTGTGGCGGACTGCTAATCCGTCATGCGCTCGGGTTTGCCGGAGATGTGCTTTTGAACGGTTGCGATCAAGATTTGGCGATTGATCGGTTTGGTGGCGTAATCGTCGCAGCCGGCTTGCAGACACTTCTCGCGGGCGCCGGCCATCGCGTGGGCGGTCAGAGCGACGATCGGACCGGTGTGTCCCAGTTCGCGCAGCCGACGCGTCGCGCCGTAGCCGTCGAGCACCGGCATCTGCATGTCCATCAGGATGACGTCGAAGGGCTGGCCGAGCGATTTGGCACGCAGGGCGTGCTCGACGGCCACCTGTCCGTTCTCGGCCAACGTCACCTGCGCCCCGGCCTTCCGCAGTATGAACGCGATGAGACGTTGGTTGTCGGGGCCATCCTCCGCGAGCAGGATGTTTGCGTTAAGCAACACTTTGTCGGTTGTGTTGGAAATCCTGGGTACCGGCGCGGTGGTATCGGTCTTGGTGAATTGCGTTGACTGCGGCGCGTCGACGATCCGAACCCCGTCGAGCGGTCCCGTGCTGATCGTCAGGCTGAAGGTGCTGCCCTCACCGGGTTGACTGCGGGCCGTCAGGTCGCCCCCGAGCGCCTGTGCCAAACGTTTGCTGATCGTCAGGCCCAGTCCCGTTCCCCCATATGTGCGCGACGTCGAGGTGTCGGCCTGGGTGAACGGTTGAAAGAGCGTGCTGAGTTGTTCGGCGCTCAACCCGATACCGGTGTCGATCACGTCGAAACGCAACGGCGTTCGGCCGTTCCGTTCCGCCGCGTGTTCCGCGTCGCGCGGCCACGAAACGACCAGCTTAACCTCGCCCGTGTGGGTAAACTTGATCGCGTTCCCAACGAGGTTGATCAGGATTTGTCGGAGCCGGGTCGGGTCGGTGTTGATGGCTTCGGGGATCGGCCCGCGGATTTCCGTGGTCCAGCCCAGCTCCTTCGGTTCGGCGCGGACTTGCATCAGCGAATAGATATCCGCGACGATTTGCTCGGGTGAGCACGCCGTAAATTCAGGCTCGAGCCGGCCGGCTTCGATCTTCGAGAGATCGAGGATGTCGTTGATGAGCTCGAGCAGGTACCGGCCGTTGCGGCGGATCGTGTTAATTGCCGCGAGACGGTCCTCGTTGGTCAACTCGGAGTCGAGCAGGTTTTCGGCATAGCCGAGAATCGCGGTCATCGGTGTGCGGATTTCGTGGCTCATGTTCGCCAGGAAATCCGACTTGGCCTGGTTTGCCGCCTCGGCCTGTTCCATGGCCTCGCGCAGGTCGGCGGAACGCCGTTGCACTTCGGTTTCCAACTGATCGATGTAGCGGTGTTTTTCTTGCAGATTGTTTTCGCGCTCTTGCAGCACATCGGCGACCGTTTCGGCATGCGCCCGCTTCAAGGTTTCCTGCTCGGCCAGCAGATGCCGATTGCGGGTTTGCATTTCGCGAAGCTGGTCGGCCTGACGAATGGACGACCAGGCGAGCCGGGCCAGGGTTGACAATTCGTCGTGATCGAGCGCATTCGTGTCGAACTCGGCTTGCAGTGGATCAAGCATCACGCCCAGATATACACGGGGTTCGTCATCGGCCGAAGCGCGCAGGCCGATCATCGCGTTGTTCTCCGCCTGGTTTGTCCGAAGGGTCATTTTGGTGAAATCGGCTTCGGCCAGTGAACGCGACAGGCTTTCCGCGGCCGTGCTGATCGTATCGCGGGTTTCGTACCCCGGGTGTGGACACGTTCCCAAGACGCGTCCGTGCTTGTCGGTCAGAAAGACCGCGGTGCCGCCCCAACAACGAAGACGTTGCAACACGGCCGGCAGACAACCGGTGTCGTCCGCGCGGGGCGCGTCATCGATAAACATCCGACTTATATCGGCGAGCAAGTCCTGCATAAGTTTTTCTATGTTTCGAACAGGTTCCGGTTCATCTCGAGTTCCTGATTAAGGTCGGTCGCGAGGATGATGATGTCCTCTTTCTGGAAACCCAGCGCCCGGAAAGTTTCCAACGGCGGCTCCACCAGGCGCATCCCGACGGACGTGATCCCCTTGAGCGTGCAGATCACGTTCGCGACCTCGACGCACCTCACGATATCAGCGCCCTCGCCCTTGTATTGTTGCGACTCGTGATGAAAACGGATCGCGGCTCGAACGGTCGGGGGGAATTCCCACGATTCCGCGATCCGGGCCCCCAGAGAGCAATGATTGAATCCAAGCCACTCTTTTTCCTGCGCGGAAAGAGACGTTCCCTCGTGGAGATCCAGGATCATTTCGCGGAACCGCGCTTGGACCTGCTGGTCTTCGATGATGATGCCCAGGTCGTGCAGCAGCCCGGCGAGAAACGCGTCTTCGAAATTCGGTATCCTGCATCGGCTGGCTATCAATCGCGCGCAAACACCCACCGAGATCAGGTGTCGCCAGAGCGTGCTCCGCCGGTAGGTGCCGATCTCTTCGTCATCCTGGAAAATATTGCTGACCGAAGCCGTCATCGCCAGGTTTCGGACTTGGCCAAAGCCCAGGTAGCTAATCGCCTGGTGGAGATTGTTGACGGTCGTACGAACGCCGCAGGCTGCCGAGTTCACCATCCGCAGCACGCGAGCGCTCAGCGCGGGGTCTCCCTCCACAACGGCCTTCAGGTCCGCCGCCCCGGCATCGGGATCCTTGGCGACTTCGATGACTTTGAGGGCAATCTGCGGCAGCGTCGTGATCTCGGTCACCTGGCGTACGACCGCGTCGATCGACGGCGGCGGCCCCGTGACCAGTATGTCAGTGTTATCGTTTTGCGTCATAAGCCAGCCTCGCGCCCGCCTGACTACCTGGCTCTCCGGGGTGAGCGGCGGTGCCTAGAAATTGTTACAATGCGAAGTGACCCGCGGGGAAGTCACCGAGTAACCCAGTCATCTACCTGGGGCCGCTTACTGTAAGTTCCGCGCAGGGACCACACGCTGTACGTATCGGTCCGTTGTCGCAACCGTTTGAGCAACGCCTATGGTTCTCTAGACCGGCTTCCGCCGCGGACGATTCCACGAAACGCCGATTCCGAAGTGGTTACAGCAAAATAGCTGGACGATATGGGACATTTGCGGTCATACTTCACGCGACTCGAAATAGATCAAGATGGTCGCTGCAAGCGGTTTCGACCGTATGGTCAACGTCCCATAACAGTGTCTCTTTGCATCCTTACTGCCGCTGCCGCGAATTAGGGGAGAAGTACCATGACCAGCGAACAATCCGCAATTCCAAATCCCAAATCCGCAATCCGCTGCTGGTTTGCCGCCGGCCTGTTATGCCTGCTCGCGGGGTCGGCCATTCGTGCTCAGGATACTCCGCCCCCGTTTCCCACACTCAACTTCGAGCAGACGCCGAGCTGTGCAGTCATGCGGGTAACCGCGAAATGTGGCGTGAACGCGCTCGTTGTGGATGAGGAGCGTACATTTGTGTTGTCCGGCGTTACCGTTCCCGGCGATAAGATCGCTCGAACCCGCCTCCAACGCTTCCTCGAAAACCTGCTCACAGGCGAGGATGTCTACATCCAACCGGAACCCGCGGTCGGCAATCCCCAATCCGAAATCTCCAATCCGGAATCCCCCGCGTTGGTCTGTCTTTTCCGAGCCCCGGACGGGCTGTTCGTGAATCTGGAGGCCGTGCGGCAAGGCTACGCCAAGGTGTGCGCGAAACCGAACTGCGAACAGTTGGACCTGTTACGCCACTACGAGCAGCGTGCCCGAAAGGCGAGAAAGGGCATCTGGGCGCCCCGTCCGGCACGTAACCCACAGCCCGTCATTTCGAAGCCGGTAAAAACCGACGAGATCATCGTCTACGTGACCAAGTCGGGAAAGAAATACCACCGGGAAGGCTGCCAGCACTTGCGGAAAAGCTCGCGTGCCATCTCACTCAAGGAAGCGCTTGAGAAGGGCTACGAGCCGTGTACACGCTGCAAACCGCCGACGAAGGAGAACCCGTGACTCGCCGTAGTGTTCCGCCAACGTTGATCCGATGGATCATCGTTGATTGGGTGGCCCACCTCTTTAGAGGTGGAGGACACGAATGGAGCTTAGATTCGCGTTCCCCACGGCTAAAGCCATGGGCCACCCACCGTAGTAGCGGTCAGCGGTCAGCAGTCAGAGTTCGGCATTCAACAATCCGCAATCCACTCACGCCGTCTGTGGCGGCGGGGGATTGTGCCGCGCCGCGCCTTCTTTCGCCGTCGCTTCCTCATTGACCAGCAGGGCTTGCATGATCTGGTCGCCGACGCTGATCATGCCCGCCGGGGTGTACGGCACCATCATGATAGTGGCCTTGCTGCGAGTACCCACCGCGGTGACGGTATCGTAGTGCTGGGTCAGCAGGACCATCTGGGTTGCTTCGGCAGGCGAGATACCCGCCTCCGTGCAGGCACTCACGGATTCCTTCAGACCCTTGGCGATCGCCAGCCGCTGACGGGCGATGCCGACACCCTGCAACTCCTTGGCCCGCGCATCGGCCTCGGCCTCGGCAATCACATGGATCTTCTTGGCCTCCGCTTCGTTCTTGGCGGCCTCCTTTAGCCGGGCGCTGGCGTTGACCTTGTTCATCGCCTTCTTGACTTCGGAGTCGGGCTGGATGTCGTTTACCAACGCCTGCATGATCGTGTAGCCGAAGTCATCCATGATGTCCTGCAAGCGCTCCTTGACCGCGATCGCGATCTTTTCCTTCTCGGAAAAGACGTGGTCGATCAGCATCTCCGGCACCTTGGCGCGGACCGTGTCGAACACGTACGAGCTGATTTGCTGCTGTGGGTTCATCAGCTTGTAGTGCGCCGCCCGGACGGCCTCGTCGTTCTCACGCACGAGGAACTGCACCGCGATCAGCAGATCGACGAAGACGTCGTCCTTGGTCTTGGATTCGACCGTGATCTCCAGCTCGCGCACCCGGTGCGTGACCCGCCCGGAAACGCTCTCGATCAGCGGAATCTTGAAGTTCAGGCCCGGGCCGGCGATCTTCTGGAACTTGCCGAACCGCTCCACGATCGCCCGCGTCTGCTGTGACACGGTGAACAGACCGCTGAAGATAACGATCAGGAACACGATTCCCAGAATCACTAACACGATAATCCCGACGGGCATGGTGTGTCTCCTTATGCGGGTTGTTTTGCTTAAAGAAGCTATCAGCACTCAGCTTTCAGCATTCCAACTCATTCATTATTCCCAGCCGAAATCCGCCGATTGCAGCGTGACCGTCAGCGTACGCAGCGGCGCCGACAATTCGTACGACGGAATCTCGAGCGCGACTTCCTTTCCTTGCGCCAACTCCTCCACCGTGCGCTCGACGTTAAACAGCTCACTGCCGTCGTCGCCCTCGCCGCGAACTTCCAGCACGACATCGCGCAACGGGTAGCCGGCGTTGAAGATGATGACGTTCACGCCCTCGGTGGCGATCAGCGTCTCCCCGCCGAGCGACGATTCGGTGCGGTAATACAATTCCGCGGCCTTATCGCACGGCAGATAGTCGTCCGGCACGGTCAGTGGCCGAGGGTGACGGATTTGCTCGGCCCGTCGCGAGCCGTCCACGCCGATGTCTAGCGAAAGCCCGCAGCGCGCGCAGAAACGGGCAATGTCGCGATTGGTTGTATGACAGCGTGGGCATTCCGTTTCCATCATGATGTTACACTCGCGAAAGTCGCCGATCGGTTGATCGGCGGCTTCAATAGCAATTGGCATAACCGGTCGTCTCTACAGCCAAGTGTATCTTTGGTGGGCGCCGCCGCAACTATAAACGCCGCAAGAGCTTGTAATCCGCGAGCGGTTTTCCTTGAAATGGAGCAGCCGGTTCGGGTATACATAAAACATATAGGGTGAACGGCCGGCTTTTGGAGGGGGCGTACATGCCTCGGGATGATCGCGGGTGCGCCCAACGTTTTTTTTTCACTGACAACCTTGGGAGATGGGGAGTACAACATGACCGCTTTGTTAAAAGCACTTGGTTGCCTGGCAATCTTGATCGTGACGACACAGGCGACGGCGACGGACACGGTACCGGTCGGCGATCGGCAGTATAGCCGATACGAATTCCGCGCCAGCACGTTTTCGCCCAGCGCGCAGGCCGAGGCGGCGCTGGACGTCGACCCCGACGGCAACATCACCATCGTCTGGTCGAGCCGACGCCAGCAAGAGGGCCACTACGGCGTGTATGCGCAGCGTTTCTCGCCGACAGGTGTGGCGCTCGGCAGTGAGACAACAGTGAACCTGTGGACCGCGTCACATCAGATGGGGCCGGACATTGCCACGGACGACAAAGGCAACGCGTGGATCGTCTGGCAGTCGCACGGCCAGGACGGGCACGCCGGAGCAATCATAGCGCGGCGATTCGACGCGAAGTTCCAGGGTGGGTCGGAGGTATTGGTCAACGAGCGTTGGCGGGGGCATCAAACGGGGCCGGTGGTTGCAACGGGTCCGCGTGGCGAGTCGCTGGTTGTCTGGAGCTCGATCGAGGCGGCCGGTATGCCCCAGACGTTGCGGGCGCGGCTATTCGACGCCGACGGCAAGCCGCATGGCGCGGAGTTCACGGTTCGACAGGATCAGAAGAATAGTGCGCGCGTTCCGGCCGCCGCCTTCGCGCCGGCCGGCGGGTTTGTGATCGCGTATTCGGTTTTCAACGAAGGGAATCGGCCGGCGGGTATCTATATCCAGCGTTTCGCGACCGACGGAAAGCGCATTGGCAAGGAAATCCTCGTCAGCGGCTCGCCAAGGAACAGCCAGATCGAGCCCGTCATTGTCGCTACCCGCGACGGCTACCTCGTGTGCTGGCTCGACGCGGAAAATGATGGAGACGACTACGGCGTGCTCGCGCGGCGATTCGACGCCGGTGGCAAGCCGCTCGGCGATCCATTCGTGGTCAACACGACGCGTAGCGGTCCGCAAACCGCGGCCGCCGTCGCCGTCGCTCATGACGGGCGTTTTGTCATCGCGTGGAACGGCAGTGATGGGGATGAATCGGGCGTTTTCGCACAACTCTTTGCGGCCGACGGAACCCGGCTCGGCGGCGAATTCCGAATCAACAAACACAGCAGCGGAAAACAGGCCCTACGCGCCGCCGTCAGCACCCACCGGCTGGTCTTCGGCCCGAACGACGAGTTGATCTGTGTATGGAATGGCGACGCGGGCCTGGGCGACAGGTCGAGTGTCAACGTCACGCTCCTGACGCCGGAGCCGTTGCAACTGTCCGGCAAGTCGCGGGGTATCACCGACCAGATGAAACCGGCAGCGCTAGCTGCCACCAATCCCCAATCCCCAATCTCCAATCGTCGATCGTCCATCCCCCAGCCCCATCGTCCGCCGACGTTCAACCCGGCGGATATCGACGACGGCGAGCGCGAGATACGTCTCGGTCGGGACGACTTCGGCTTCACGGCGGTTTTCAACACCGGCTGGACGCCGCCGGACCCGCATTTGGCGGTCGGACCGGAACACGTCGTCGTGATGACCAACGGCGCGATCGCGTTTTTCACCAAGGACGGCACCCTGACGTTCCAGGACGAGATCGAGGATTCGCACGGCTTTTGGGGCAGCGTCGGGGCGTCGGGCTTCGTGTTCGACCCCGAGGTGCTCTACGACGAATTGAGCGGGCGGTTCTTCGCGATGGCGTCCGAAGCCTGGGCACCGCCGGGTAACCGATCATATGTGCTGGTGGCCGTCTCGGACGATTCCGACCCTAACGGGACGTGGCACAAGTATCGGTTCGATACGACTTCGCTGGCGGGCAACCTGTTTGATTCCCCGAACATCGCCGTCGATCAGGATGCCGTTTACGTTACCGGCGACGGGTTCGGTCTGGGGGTGAATTATCCAATCTTCATTTTCGACAAGGCTTCGCTGCTCGCCGGCAGTTCGCCGGCGGTGACAAACTCGCTGACGCTTACGACATCGACGCAGTCGGCCGGCATCTCACCGGTGACCGATGACTCGGGCCAACTCTACATGATCGAGCACCGCGAGGGGACCAGCAATACGAGCGTGCGGCTGATCGCACTGCAAGACGGGTTGGGCGCGCCCACCGTGACGGCGACGTCACTGGCCGTCGCGTCTTATCGCGCGCCCGAGGATCCGCCGCAAGCCGGTACGAGCGTTCGCCCGGAGACGTTCGACGCGCGGTTCTGGAGCGTGGCGTATCGCAACGACTCGCTGTGGGCGACGCACCACGTGAATTCCAGCCGTGTCCGCCAGCGCTGGTATGAAATCGCGATGAACGGCTGGCCGGTTTCCGGTCAGCAGCCCGAACTGGTCCAGTCTGGTGAGATCGATCCGGGCGACGATGTCCGCACGTTCTTCGGCTCGATCACCGTGGACGATCTCGGCAACGCCGCCATGACTTTCGCGCGCAGTTCGCCCAGCGAGTACATCTCGATGGGTACGGCATATCGGTTGGTGTGCGACCCGCTGGGTGAGTTCCGGACGGACGTGATTCAGACGGTAAGTACGTCGCCGGAGACAGGTAATCGGTGGGGAGACTACTCGGAGATAGAGCCCGACCCGGTCGAGCCGCGCACTTTCTGGGCACACCATGAATACAGGACCAGCAGTTGGCGAACGTGGGTGGCCCGGATTGAGGTCGAAGCCTGCGGGCCGCCCGGCGATCTCGACGGCGACGGCGACGTGGACCTGGCCGACCTCGCGATCCTGCTGGCTTCCTATGGCGTCGACGACGGCGGCGACCTCGACGGCGACGGCGATACCGACCTGACCGACCTCGCGATCCTGCTGGCCAATTACGGCTCATAAATGGCAACATCGCCGGGACACAAAAACCGCTATATCTAAGAATCCGTAGGCGGACCGAATATTCAGGCTAGCCGAGCGTCACCCTTAAGTAACTGGTGAAACCTTGGGAGGCGATGCCATGAATAACATGTCGGTACGCGGATTCGGATCAAGCAGGGTTATTGGGGTCGGACGAAGGGCGGCGGGCGTGACGGCTACCGTCTTTTTCGCAATCATCAGCGGCTGGTTATCGACCGCCCAAGCCCAGCCGATCGAGCCTACTTACAGCGACGTAGTCTATGCGGTGGTTGACGGCCAGCCGTTGCATCTGGATCTGTATCTGCCCGATGGAGCCGGCGAACCGACGCCGTTGGTCGTCTGGATCCACGGTGGCGGATGGTGTGCCGGGGACAAGTATCCGTCTAACACAGCGACCGCAGCGTTGCTCGATAATGGACTGGCTGTTGCCAGTGTCAATTACCGTCTGACTAGCGATACCAGCTTTCCAAACCGGATCTTCCCGGCCCAGATACACGACGTGAAGGGGGCGGTGCGGTTTCTCCGCGCCCAGGCCGCGATGTACAGCCTCGATCCGGGCCGTATCGGAGCCTGGGGCGGTTCCGCCGGCGGGCACTTGGCGGCGCTTCTGGGCACATCGGGTGGTCTCGCCGACCTCGAAGGCGACGTCGGGGGCAACCTGGCGTTTTCGAGCTTGGCCCAGGCCATATGCGACTGCTGCGGACCGGCGAACCTCTGGAACATGTATCCGCAGGATGACGAGCCCGATTCGCCACCCTCGCTATTGATCGGACACGCGCTGGGTGACATCAAAGCGAATATCGACAACCCCAACCCGCCTTATCCCGAACTGGTGGCGCGGATGAACGCGGCTAGCCCGATAGCCCACGTTACTCCCGACGACCCGCCTTTCTTCATCGCTCACGGCGACGAAGACGACGTCGTACCACCTTGGCAGAGCGCCGATCTCGCCGCGGCACTAGCGTCTGCGAACGTTCCGGTTTCCTATCACCCGATGCCCGGCGTCGGCCACGGCGGCACCCCGGAGGTGGATGAACTGGCCGTAGAGTTCTTCGTCGCCACGCTCGGCGACGGCAACCAGGTCTATCAGCCGCGCGGAGTCCACGACGTGGACCTCTTGGACAGCGGCAACCTGCTGGTCACCGACGGCGGCACGCTTAGCGAACCCACTACCGGCGGCATCTACGAGATCGACCGCGACGGGAACATACTGTGGTCGTACACGAGCGGTCTGAACTGGGCCCACAACGCCGACAAGCAACCCAACGGCACGGTTATCATCTCCGACACCGGCAACGATCGGGTCATCATCGTCGATCAAGCCGGGACGATCATCTGGAACAGTGACGCGGTCGTGCTGAGCGACGGCAGCACACTGCATTACCCGAACGACGCCAATCTGTTGGGCAACGGCAATCTGCTCATCACCGATCGCGACAACCATCGGGTGATCGAGATCGATGTCGTCGGAAACATCGTCTGGCAGCACGGCCAAACGGGTGTGCCCGGGGCTGAACCGTGGCGCCTGAACGGCCCGCACAACGCCGACCGCTTGGTCAATGGCAATACCATCATCGCCGACTCCAACAATCAGCGTATCGTCGAGGTGACGCCCGCCGGCAGCATCGTCTGGTCATACGCCGTCGATTTGAACTGGCCGCGCGACGCGGATCGCCTGGACGACGGGAATACACTGATCAACGACTCGAGCAACCACCGCGTTATTGAGGTGACACCCGGCGGTAGTATCGCCTGGGAATACCCGGTGGTTGGGTTAAGTTACGACTCTGATCGACTGGACAATGGCAATACACTGATCGGCGCAGGGGGGCGCATTATCGAGGTTGACAGCGACGGCGGGGTGGTCTGGTCATATCCGCCGACGATCGTTGAGCCGATTCACGTCAACATTGTGATGCACAACGAGGAGCCGCCGGGGTATGTCGATTTCGTCAATGACGAGTCGGCGTTCTGGCTGCATCGTGCGGCGCTGGTCGAGTTCGCGGACATGCTGCATGACAACGGCGTGATGTTTAACTGGCAATCGGACTGGAACTTCCTGATGGCGGCGGGGATGTATGACGCCGGAACTCCCGAGACCAACGGCAAGAACATCGCCCGTTATCTCAAGGAAGAGCTGGGATTCGAGGTGGACCCCCACGCCCATGAAACCCAGTACAACTACGCCGATGTTGCTTACCTGATCGAGGCGTTGGGCGTTACACCTTCCCAGACGAACGGTGGGTTTCGCGCGTCTCCGCCCGAGGACTCCAAGCTGGAATACCTGTGGGAACCCATCATCGGCTGGGTCTATCCCGACTACACTTGGCAAGCCCAAATCCTGTGGGGCGGAGCCACTCTCTACCACATCGACGAAGAATCGCTCTGGGCCTCCGGCGTCTGGAAGCCACGCGACAACCACCATTTCCTCGAACATGACGACGACGCCCCGCTCCCCTACGTTGGCGGATTCGGGCGAGGCTGGGACAAGCTGGATCAGCTATTGCAGATGCAGCAAAATGGCGAGCTGGAAACGGGCAGGATCCACACGACCACGATCTTCGTCGGCCAGACCGAACTCTTGGCCCCGGGCTTCATTCAGAATTTCGAGACGCAGATTCAAACCTACGGCACCGCCGGCGACATTCGTTGGGTGGGCCTGGCGGAGGTGATCGACATTTGGCATGCCGAGTATGATTCGATTCCGAACATCCTGCCGTACCTTGACGGCACCGACGGCAACCTGCTCATCAACGCCGATTTTGAAGAAGGTAGCGGCGGCCAGCCGACAGGGTGGACATCCTTCTCACCTGACGGTGCGCTTTTTACCTGGGATAACACGCATTCACAGTCCGGCGACTACAGCGTCAAGATCGAAGCACCCGGCGCGGGAATAGGTCTGTGGCTGCAAGCGGTGAATGTCTCTCCGGGGATTGTGTACACGCTGGCGGGGCAGGTGAGCTTTGAGAACATTGTCCCGCCGGGGCACTGCAACCTGCGGGTGGTGTTCCGAGATGCCGGCCAACAGATTGTCGAGATTGTCGACTTGCCCATGCACGACGGCACGCGGCCGTTCGAGATCGACTTCCCGTACAACCTGAAGTTCCGCGCGCCTGAGGGTGCGGTAATCGCGGAGATCAATTGCCTTCTGGAAGGGCCGGGGGCGGCGTGGTTCGACGATCTGTTCTTCGCGCCGGCTCCGGTGGGTAACATCGCCGGTCAAGTGACCTGTTACGGCCAGCCCGTGCCGGGAGCGCGGGTCTGGATTTGGGGCGATCCCTGGTACCGGGTCTGCGAAACCTTCACGAACGAATCGGGACACTATGTGCTCGAAGACGTGCCGGAGGCGTTTCCACGCTACATCCTGATGGCGGGCAAGGAGAGCTACAAGACCAGGCCGGCCGGAGATGTGGACATCACTGCCGACGACGTCACGATTGTCGACTTTGTCCTGGAGCCGGGCGGCGATCCGGACGACCTGCGCGTCAAGTTCGGCTCGCTGGCATACAACAGATTCATCCCCGGCGCCACGATCCCCGACGGTGCGACAATCCCGCCGACCGCCTACGGCTATCCTCCCGAGGTGCGCGTGCATCTGGAGCCGGACGAGTATATCCAGTCCGATCATCCCGACGTTGCGGCGTTGGCGCTGGCGATTCTGGAATCTGTGCCGCCGGAGGATCGTACGGATGCGCGTGCGGTTGCCTGGGCCGTCTACGAATGGGTCTGCAAGAACATCGACCACGACGGCGTCTTTTCCGTGGCCGGTGCCGGTGGGCTCAACCAACCATATAAAGACGTGACCAGCGGCATCTGGCAGACGATCAGCGCTTCGTCGGGAGGCGACGGCTGGTGCTGGGGAAGGAACTTCTACGACTGGTCCTATCTTCCCCACGAGACAATCAACGAGAAGTGCGTTATTTGCGCGGAGCATTCCCGGCTCGTCGCCGCCTTGCTGCGGGCGCTGAACATCCCCGCCCGCAAATCCGTGGGCTCCCACGAATATTACGTGCAAACATCGATCGACAACGGCGTCTGGATCCACGGGAGCACCACCAGCGGCAGAACGAGCTACCGCGAGAACGGCGTGCTCGGTCAGGGATTTGAGGGATCGGGGCCGGAGCGAAGGTTCTCCGTGCTCAGCCGGCCGATCCTGCACGAGGACTGGAATTGCTGGAACAAGGGGCTCTGGCGAGAGAAACATCCCTGGCCAGAGATGTATGCAGCCACGCCCGCCGGTTATGAGCAGGCACTGGCCGACCTGGTCTATTTCGCCGAGACGGGCGAAGCCGTCCCCGGCAGTCCGCCTCCTCCAGGGAGTGACTGTTTTCAGATTGATTACGCCGACATCACGATCAATCTGTTCAACATGGGTGATCAACGAACCCTGGACGTGCGTTTTCCGCTGGTTACCGACATCGACGAGTACACCGAGCACACGGACAACTTCTTCTGGACCAACCATCCGGAATGCGTAATCGGGACATGGGTCGAGTACATCGACAACCCGCCCGCGATCGGGACCGAACGCTGGTTCCACATCGAGTTCGACTTGAGATCTCTGCTCTCGACGCCTGGCGATCTCGACGGCGATGGGGACGTGGACTTGGCCGATCTGGCCGGTCTGCTGGCCGCCTACTATACGTGCGTCGGCGATCCCGACTTTGACCCGCGGGCCGACATCGACAACAGCGGCTGTGTCGATCTGTCAGACTTGGCGATCCTGCTGGCGAATTACGGCACGTAAAACGCGAACGAGATCGCTTAAGGACAGTACACGGCGTGGCCTTTGGCCGCGATCAAAGGGACCAAGGGATCGGGTGGCCCATGGCTTCAGCCGTGGGGGACACGAATCGGCCGAACATTCGCGTCCCCCACCTCTAAAGAGATGGGCCACCCAATCAACGATGATCCATCGGATCAACAGTGACGGAGCGCTAGTGCTCTGCCTCAACTCATTCGAGGCATGGAGAGCAAACCCGAGGAGCCGCGGACTTCAGTCCGCACGGTCTTTCGGGAAGGATAAAGTCTACTCCCCGCGGCGCCGCACGGGATTCAGGCCCGAGGCTCCTCAGGTTGAACCCACCAAAGCAACAGTGACAGAGCACTGGCTGAGATCGCCATAACACTTGACTAGACAGGTGGTTAGAAGAATGTGCCACGCAGGAGCCGTTTTTGTCAGCAATTTACCATGACGGAATACCGTCACTTCCGTCTATTTGGACGTTTTTCAGAAAACAATTGACGGAAAGCCGCCGATGATACATACTAGAAGTGTGGGTAGAAACGTCCCGATAATCCGTCGGTACGTTTCGCAAGCTTAGGAGGTACGGCACCGCATTATTCTCAACGGACTTATTATCTTCATTCGCCGTTGATCATTATAGTGGTGCTGGTAACCAGGGCTTACGCCTATACAGGATGTGCTGATGTACAATTATCAGTCCTCCATTATTGCGGATCTCGCCGCCCAGTTGAAGCGTGGGCCCAGACGGCTCTCGGTTCGGCAACTTTCCAACATCGAATTTATCCTATCCGTAATCGAGGCGGGCAAAAGCTACCCGTTCGATTTCATTCTGCACGCCCTGACCGGGTTCCGCGCCCGTGGCGGCGACGGCCAGGGTTCGACACTGCTTGGCGAGGAGAGCATTCGCGCCGATCTCGTGACGCTCGGGGAGGACATCAGCGCCGCCGCCGAGATTCCCGCAAGTTGCTGCATCGAGGGCGTTCACACGGTTTCCGGGCTGGCAAAACGCTTTGACGTCAGCACCAAGACGATCTTCCGCTGGCATCGGCGGGGGTTGGTCGGCTGGCGGGTGCGTTTTGATGACCGGCGCATGCGGCTGGCATTCCCGGATCGCTGTGTTCGGCGATTCGTCGCGAAAAACGTCGAGTTGGTACACCGCGGCAGCTCCTTCTCGCAACTGACCAAGTCGGAACGCGAACACATCGTCGCCCGAGCCCGGGAACTGGCCGACAGCAGCGAGCGGACCGTCAACTCCGTGGCCAGAATCATCGCCGGCGAGACCGACCGTGCGGTTGAAACGATTCGGCTGATCCTCAAGAGCTTCGACGAAGCACATCCGAAGACGGGCGTCTTCAATCGGTCGAATCTCAAGGTCGACGCGGATGACGAGCGGCTCAAGATCTGGGAGGCGTACTCTGACGGCACGTCGATCAAGGCATTAGGCCGGCGTTTCGGTCGGTCCGCCGGCGAACTCTACCGCATTATCACGGAGATGCGGGCGCGGGAGTTGAAATCACGGACGATCGAGTTCATCCCAAGCGACGAGTTTGAGAATCCGATAGCCGATGGGGAGATTCTGAACGATCCCGCGGCAGCGGCACCGGACAACGGCCCGACGCCGAACAAGCGGATTCCGTCCGATCTACCGCCGTACTTGCAGCAACTCTTCCGGATCGCGTTGTTGACGCCGGAGGGCGAGCGGGCCTTGTTCCGCAAGTTCAATTATTTGAAGTACAAGGCCGACGCGCTGCGCCGGGAGCTTGATCCGGAAAGCGTCGCCGCCAAGCAGCTCGACGAAATCGAGGCTTTGCTGGCGCGGGCCGACAAGCTCAAGGGTCAGATCACGCAGGCGAACCTGCGGCTGGTGGTGAGCATTGCCAAACGTCACGCGAACCCCACGCGGGATTTCTTCGAGATCGTCAGCGACGGCAACGTCTCGCTGATGCGGGCGGTCGAGAAGTTCGACTACTCGCGCGGCTTCAAATTCAGCACGTACGCGTCGTGGGCGATCATGAAGAACTACGCCCGCACGATTCCCGAGCACAAACATCACCTCGACCGCTACCAGACCGGACGCGAAGAGCTACTCGAACATATCGCCGGCCCGGTCCCGGAAGAGCATGAGAGCGACTACCTGCCGGCGGTTCGCTCGACGCTCGACCAAATGCTCGGCACACTCGACGAGCGTGAGCGGAACATCCTGCGGCAGCGTTTCGGGATCGACGAGCACCGTGAGCCGCAAACGCTACAACAGATCGGTCGGCGTTTCGGCGTTTCAAAGGAGCGCATCCGCCAACTCGAGGCCCGCGCGATGAGCAAGCTGCGGACCGACTTCACCGACCAAGTCGAGCGGTTGCTCGGACCGTAGCTGTGTTGGCAAGTCTCGTACCTCGGGCGTTTCCAACGGCTTATAGAAAAATCCCGGTTTAGATTTTAATACCAGCCACACATCTGCTTCGTACGTCTTCATAATGTAATTGTGGCTTTGCCGAAACGGAGGCGGGATAGTACCCGGATCCACGATGGGCCGACTCATGCGTACTGAGATCAAACGCAGGGAAGTCAGGGTGTCCCGATGAGCCGCAAGAGGGAAACCACGACGCAGACCAGGCATTTCAGGCGGCTGCCGCATCCACATCACACGCGACGCGGGCGCACCGAACCTACCAGAGTCGATGACCTGATGGCGCTCTTGCGGGACGACGTTCTGACACGGTTCTGGCGGATCACCGGATTGACGGCGGTACGTGTCTCACTTCCTCCGTCGGGATCGGAGCGAGAGGGCCGGGAGGCGTTTCGGTTCACACACCCCATTTGTCGAGGATGTTTTGCCGCGCGGGCCTGTCGGGAAACCTGGTGGGCACACCTGGCTGAGTTGCGACGATACAACGAACCGCATTGGCACCGCTGCAAGAGCGGCAACCGCCGCGGGTTCGTGCCAGTGACGGCGAAGGGGGGCTGTATGTTGCTGTGTCAGTTGGTTTGTGACGGGGTGTTACCGCTGACGGAGTTCCGGCACAAGCTCGAACTGCTGGCCATATTGGTTGAAAATTTCACGGCCCGACATGCTGGGGAACTCGAAGGGTCGTCGGGGATCAAGGAAAGGCCGGCCGAGGCTAACGGGACGCGGTTGCCTGGGGATTGCTACGATCCCGCCGCTCACGCGTTGCATCCGCGGGTACGCCAGGCCATTGAGGTACTTGATCGGCATGCTGGAGATCCGGACCTGACCGTTGCCGTCATCGCTCGGAAAGTGGGGATGAATTCGACATACTTGGCACATCTTTTTTGCAAACAGGTCGGCCTGCGGATGAGCCGGTACCTTGCGGAGCGGCGGATTGAGTTGGCCAAGCACTTGCTGGCCACGACCGACCGGCAGATCAAACGGGTGGCATACGAAAGCGGCCACCACAACGCCGACTGGTTTAGTCACGTTTTCCGGGCGCATACGGGATCGACGCCCGGCCAATATCGGCGGCGAAAGCGAGGGGATCAGACCCCGCGTACCTAGTTTCCCTTGGATTTCCGTTGTGAAACTTGGAAATACTTGCATCACAATGATTAACTCCGATAATTACAGTAGGAGTGTCATTTTCGCGGAGGTGGAATTGACGGCAAGGGGCCTTACGAGGCTTAAGCCGGCATATCGAGAAAGGGTTCCAGCCCTAAGGAGGTGTTTGATGCGATTTTGTTTGATTTGCGCGGTATTCTGTTTCCTGGCGGTCCCCGCGATTGCCGATTGGGATCCCGGTGACGGCCACAAGATGCACTACCCGCAACTGCCGGACCCGGACGGTTGGGATGTGTGCGCGACGTTCCCCAAAGTCCTGGCCGACGACTGGATGTGCTCGGAAACCGGTTGGGTCAGCGATATCCACTTCTGGGGTTCGTGGCGGCACGAAGAGGAGGGTATGATCGACAAGATCCACCTCAGCATCCACGATAACGATCCCGGGCCGCCGAGCAAGCCGATCAACCCGCCGCTGTGGGAGCGCGACTTCTACCCCGGCGAGTGGATGGAACGCTGGTACGGCAGTGGCGATCAGGGGTGGTACAACCCCAACACGGGAGAATTTTACGAGCACGACCACCTCAATTATTTCCAGTACAACTTCGTGGACATTGTCGAGCCGTTCTGGCAGGAAGAAGGCCGCATCTACTGGCTGGACATCTCGGTGACGCTTGCGGATCCCGAGAACTTCGCGTGGGGTTGGAAGAGCACTCAGGATCACTGGATGGACGACGCAGTGTACGGTGATTTTCCGGATCCGGACTGGCAGGAGATGTACGAGCCGCCCTATTTCGAGCAGTCGCTGGACCTGGCCTTCGTGATCACGCCGGAGCCGACGATGTTTGGGTTGTTGGCTCTCGGTGGGCTGGTGTTGCTCCGCCGGAGGCGGTAAGGCGCGAAAAGAAAATGCGCGGGTGCGGCACCAGTGGCGAGCGTTCGTGACAAACCCGCGCGTATGTAATTTGACTAGGAATCGAAATGGTGAGTTGCCCGTTAGCGCGCGGCTCGCCATTCTTTTTTATACGCCGCGCATTCGTGCGATGATCTTCTCCGCCGCGTCGTAGTTACCCTGTCCAAAGAAGACGAAGGTCACCTTTTCGATGGATTCGTTCCGCGCGAGGAATGTCGCCGTGGCTTGCAGGGCGATTTCGGTTGCTTCGTCGAACGGGTAGCCGTAGACGCCGGTGCTGATGGCGGGAAAGGCGACGGTCTTGGCGTGGTTGTCGCGTGCGACTTCGAGCGAGCGGCGGTAGCAGGAGGCGAGCAGTTCGGGTTCGCCGCGGGTACCGTCGCGGTAGACGGGCCCGACGGTGTGGATGATGTATTGGGCGGGGAGCTTGAAGCCGGGGGTGATTTTCGCGTCGCCGGTTTCACAGCCGCCGAGTTGCCGACATGCGGCCTGCAATTGTTCGGCACCGGCGGCACGGTGGATCGCACCGTCCACGCCGCCGCCGCCGGCGAGTCGGCTGTTGGCGGCGTTGACGACAGCGTCGACCGCGAGCTTGGTGATATCGCCCCGTTGCAACTCGATCCGCGACCACGCATTTGCGTCGGACATGAGCGGGCCTCCGGTTTTGTGAAGTGAGTTTGGTCTCTGAAGGCATACGATATTACCGATAGCCGCCGGCGACAACCGAGCCGGCGCACACTCCAGGCTTTCCTGGTCCAGGTGACGGTCGAGGACGACCGGCGTACCATGTTCGCATGTCACGCACGCTCTATCTGATCGACGGTCACGCCCAGATTTACCGCGCGTACTACGCCCGGGTAGGGAACCTGACGGCTCCGAGCGGCGAGCCGACGCGGGCCACGCACGTCTTTTGTCAGATGCTGCTTAATCTATTGCGGGACCGCTCGCCGGACCTGCTCGCGATGGTGATGGACGTCTCCGACAAGACGGTCTTTCGCAAGGAGATCGATCCCGAATACAAGGCCAATCGCGATCCACCGCCGGAGGATCTGCCGGCGCAGGCCGATCGGATCGTCTCGATACTCCAAGCCGTCGGCGTTCCGATTCTGCGCATGGAGCGGTTCGAGGCGGACGACATCATGGCGACGTTGACAAGCCGCTTCGCCGACGAGGATCTCAACATCGTCCTGGTCAGCAAAGACAAAGACCTCGAACAACTGCTCTCCGAGCGCGTGGTGCTGTACGACCCCGGCAAGGACGAGGTCATCACGCCCGAGCGGCTGTTCGAGACAAAGGGCTGGACGCCGGAACAGGTCATCGACGTGCAGACGTTGACCGGCGACAGCGTCGACAACGTACCGGGCGTGCCGGGGATCGGACCGAAGACCGCCGCCAAGCTGATTGCGAAGTACGGTTCGGCGGCGGGCGTGGTCGAACACGCCGACGAATTGACGCCGAAGCAACGTGACAATGTCAAGGCGTTCGTGCCACAACTCGACACAACGCGTCAATTAGTGACGCTGCGCGACGACGTGCCTATTGAATTCGATCTCCAACAAGCGGATTGCCAACGCTTCGACTGGTCGGCGGCGGGACCGATCTTTGAGGAGTTGGGGTTTCGACGGCTGTTGGAGCAGTTGCCCACGCAAAGCGAAGTCGGTGCCGCCGCGCGGGCCGATTCGAGCACGTTGGATGGCGGGGACTATCAACTCGTCAACACGCCGGAGCAGCTTGATGAATTCACGGCGGCGCTCGGCAAGCAATCGGCGTTCGCGGTTGATACGGAGACCACGAGCGTCAGCGCGATCGACGCCGAGCTGGTGGGCTTGTCGTTTTCGTGGGAGGCGGGACGGGGCTATTACGTACCGGTACGGTCGTTCCTCGGCCAGCCGCTGTCGCCGGACCTGGTGCGGCAACGGCTCGGGCCGGTTCTCGCCAATCCCGAGACGCTCAAGGTCGGGCAGAATTTGAAGTACGACTTGACGGTGCTGCGTCTGGCGGGGATGCCGGTGGCGGGGCCGCTGTTCGACACGATGATTGCGGCATTCGTGCTCGATCCGACCCGCACGTCGTACAAGCTGGACAAGCTGGTCCTCGATCTGCTTGATCACTCGATGATTCCGATCAGCGACCTGATCGGCAAGGGGCGCAATCAACAGACGATGGATCAGGTCCCGCTCGAACGGGTCTCCGAATACGCCGCCGAGGATGCCGATTACACCTGGCGGCTCAAGGAGCTGTTCGAGCCGCGGCTCAGGGGTTCCGACCGCGAGGCGCTGTTCAACGACATCGAAATGCCGCTGGTCTCGGTGCTGACCGAGATGGAGATCAGCGGCATCAGCCTGGATGTCGATTTTCTGGCCGGTATGAGCAAGGAGTTGGCGACGCGGGTTGGTGAATTGACCCGGCAGGCGCGCGACGCGGCCGGTATGGGTTTCAATCTCGATTCGCCGAAACAGCTCGGCGAGGTCTTGTTCGACAAGCTCAAGTTCCGCGTCGTCAAGAAAACGAAGACGAGCCGCTCGACCGATGCGGACACGCTGGAGACGCTGGCCCGCGAAACGGATCACCCACTGCCGACGCTGATGCTGGACTACCGCGAGTTGCAGAAGCTGCGCAACACGTACGTGGACGCGCTGCCCGCTGCCCGTAGTAAACGGACCGGGCGGATTCACACCAGCTATCACCAGACCGGGGCGGTGACGGGACGGCTGTCGAGCAGCGAGCCGAACTTGCAGAACATCCCGGTGCGGACCGAACTTGGCCGGCAGATTCGCCGGGCATTCGTGCCACGGAGCGGGGACAAAGTCCTGATCGTCGCCGACTACTCGCAGATCGAGCTGCGCGTGCTGGCGCATTTCTGTGAGGACGAGGAACTGACGCGTGCGTTCGTCGAGGATCGCGACATCCACGCTTTCGTCGCCGCCCAGATCAACGGCGTCGATCTCACGGACGTCACGAAGGAGATGCGCGGCCGAGCCAAGGCGGTCAACTTCGGCATCGTCTATGGGCAGACGGCGTTCGGCCTGTCGCAGACCACCGGCCTGCCGCGCGGGCAGGCCCAGCAATTCATCGACGACTATTTCGACCGCTACCCGCGCATTCGCGGATTCATCGACCAATGCGTCGCCGACGCGAAACGCGACGGATTTGTGCGGACGATTCTCGGCCGTCGTCGCCCGATCGAGAACATCGAATCGCGCAACCGCACCGCCCGCGCCCAGGCCGAGCGGCTGGCGGTCAACACGGTCGTCCAGGGTTCGGCGGCGGACCTGATCAAGCTGGCGATGATCAATCTGCATCGCCGGATTCACGAGGAAGGCCTACCGCTGCGGATGCTGTTGCAAGTGCATGACGAATTGGTTTGCGAAGGGCCGCGCGATGAAGCGCCGCGGCTGGGCGGGATCGTCGTCGAGGTAATGGGCAGCGCGATGAAGCTGCGCGTGCCGTTGAAAGTTGATGTCAACCTGGGCGACAACTGGCTGGAAGCAAAATAGGCCGGGGGATCGCGACCGAACGCCTATGGAGCATAACGAAACGATCCTTCACCACGCCCGGGAGGTTCCCGCCAAGCATCCCTCCGCCGCGCGTCTTGGTGTCGTCTACGGTATCGCGGCCTACATGTGGTGGGGGCTCAGTCCGATCTACTTCAAGGCCGTTGCCGGCGTGCCGGCGTTACAGGTGCTGGGGCATCGCATCGTCTGGTCGGTGGTTCTCCTGGCCATATTGGTTTTGGCTCAGCGACGTTGGCAATCCGTGCAAGCGGTCTGCCGCGATCGGCGAACGCTGCTGCGCCTCTGCGTAACGACCGTGTTGATCGCGAACAACTGGGGCGTGTTTATCTGGGCGGTCGCGAATGGGGAACTCTTGCAGGCGAGTTTCGGCTACTTTATCAACCCGCTCGTGAACGTCCTGCTCGGGTTCGTGTTCCTGCGCGAACGCTTGCGACGCTTGCAGACGATCAGCGTCGTGCTGGCGGCGATCGGCGTCGCGTACCTGATTGTCGGCTACGGCCGGGTACCGTGGATCGCGCTGCTGTTGGCGTTTTCGTTCGGGTTTTACGGCCTGCTGCGTAAAACCACACGCGCCGATCCGCTCGTCGGGCTGACGGTCGAGTCGTCGTTGCTGGCGCCGATCGCGCTCGCGTACCTGATCTACGAAGGCGTCCGCGGGCAAGGCTCGTTTGGGGCCGTATCCTGGCAACTGGACATCCTGCTGGTTTCCGCGGGCATCATTACCGCCATCCCGCTTCTGTGGTATACAGCGGCGGCCAAACGGCTGTGGTACTCGACGCTGGGGATCCTCCTATACATCGCCCCGACCGGACAGTTCCTGCTGGCGGTGCTGGCCTACGGGGAGCCGTTCACCCGCGACCACCTGGTCAGCTTCTCGCTGATCTGGACGGCGCTGATCATCTACACGGTTGACACGACAATCCTGTCCCGGCGCTCTGTTTCCGCGTTGGAGCGGGCGTGACGGCAGGGGCGGGCTGCGGGGGAGAATGTAGCGTCCGCCCCCCGTGGCGGACGTAGAATGTGGAAATCTTTCGCCATCCGACGGCCGCCACGGGGGGCGGCCGCTACATTTTATGAAACACGCTCTAATCGTGTTTGCCAGACGGCGGTCGCATCGGTGTAGGCGTGAAGTCGACGGTTCCGTCTTTTCGGTCGACGCCGATGCTGAAGTTGCGGTCGGCCCAGTTGGGTGAGTCCGGTGGATCGAGCCAGTGCGCGTTGTTTTTGAATTCCTCGCTCCAGTACGTGTCTTTGCCGCCGATGTCGAGGAACAGGGCGATCGACGTAGTGTCGGCGAAGTAGGTGCCGACGCCGTCGCGAGCACGGAAGCTTTCGCTGTTCTGCGCGAAGCCCGGGCGCTCGGTCTTCTCGCTCGAGTAGTTATCATCGCCGCCGATGTCGATCAACATCGCGACGCTACGGTTGATCGAATACGCGATTCCATGCTCCTGGACGTCGTAAGTGTCGTCGCCGCCGACGTTGAGCAGAATGGCGATGGTAAAGTCGTGGGCGAAGGCGAGGCTGTTGTTGGCGTTTGCGTCGGTGAGGTGGCGGTCGTCGCCGGCTTCATCGATGAGGATGCCGAGACAGAAATGGGCGCCGGTGGCCTGCGACCAGACGACGCCGCGATATTCGTCGTTGCCGGCGCGGTCGTGCAGGATGCCGATGCCGAACCAGTAGCCGGTCCCCATGGACCAGTTACCGGAGGTGTAGACGTCATCGCCCGCGCCGTCGAGCAGCGCGCCGAGTCCGCCGGCCCAGGAATGACCGTCGGCGCCGTCGCCGCGGCGACCCATGGCGCAGCCTTGTGCGTTGGAAACGCAGACGTCGAGCTTGGGCGAATGGTACGAGGGCCGGCCGGTGATGGAATGCTCGCGGACGGCGGTGTACTTGTCGTTGCCGGTACGGTCGGCGAGCACGCCGACGCCGCTGACACCCCCGAGCCCCTGCCCGTCGGCGTAGAGCCGATACTGATCGGTACCGGCAATATCAAAGAGCAAGCCGATACCGAAGTAGCCGCAACCTTGGCCGCTGTACTTGTTGAAGTACACGTCATTGCCGGCGAGATCGGCACAGAGTCCGAGGCCGAACTGACCGACGCCCTGGGCGTAGTGTCGAGCGCCGTAGGTATCGTCGCCGGCCTCGTCGATCAGCACGCCGACGCCGCAGAGCCCGGCCCCCTGGGCGGGTTGCTCGGAGATGTACTGGTCGTTGCCGGCCATATCGAGCAGCAGGCCGATGGGTCGGTCGGCGGTGGAGGCCGCCACGCCGCCGCGGTAAAGATCGTCGCCGCCGAGATCGACGATAAGCAGCGTATCGTGACCGTCGAGCACGTCGTTGCCCCCGCCGCGAATGCGGATCCAGCCCCAGGGGGATTCCCAGTCAAAGACGAAGTCGGGCACATCTTTGAGATCAAGCGCTTTCAAAGCGATGCGGGCATTGTCGAGGGCCTGAACGCATTTCTGCCCGGCGTACCACATGCTCGCCTCATCCCAGGTGCGGGCCAGGTCGTCGATCTGCGGGCAGTAGTCGAACGCGTCGACCATCTCCTCGCCGACGTTGTAACGCCGCGCGACGACGAGCCGATCGTTGCCGTCCACCTTGCGGAAGGCCAACTCCGCCCAGTAGTGCGCGTCGATGACGTTCAGCACCAACTGCCCGAGAATCGGGCTGACGCCCTCGGGCAATACCTTGACCAACTCGGCGAGTTCCTCTTTCGGCTTCGGGTACGGCAGCTCCAAACCAAAGGTGTTGATCCGTGTCGGCCGATTCGCCGCTCGCGTGAGTTGTAGAATCGCCTCGTCGAGCGGCGTTTCGGGGGCGAGTACGTTGGCGGTATAGCCGCGAAAACCGCCGAACTTGGGGTCGATGCCGAGTCGCTGCACGGTGCGGAAGAGGCTGCTGCCGCCGCGTTGCGGATCGGCGTCGAGCTTCTCCGGGTCGAGGCCTTCCCACGCCGTCCGCGCCAGCGACCGGGTGAAGGTGATCGAATCGAGCGGCTCGGCAAACAGCGCGTCGAACACCCTCAGCTTGTACGGAACATCGGGAAAGCGCGGCCACCAACCCTTGGGTGTCCAACCCAAATCGGCGCGGCGCATCCCGACCAGGGCGAGTGCCTCGTCCAGCGCGTCGCCCGGTTGCGCGACCGCCATCGATCCACAAAAACCTAACAATACAACGATCGTCGACAGTTTGCTTTTCATCGCGTGGTTACTCCCAATGTTTCCGCGGGCCTCGGCGGAAAGCGTTCCTGGAATGGTGATAAATGACACAGTGATGTGTACCCGCCGACTTGGCGTTTTGTCAACAGGGAATTGGGTATCCGAAAAACGCGACGGATCAGCGCCGTCGGATACGAAGGTGCTGATCCGTCGCATGCAAATTCGTTCGGTAGGAAGCGCTACTCTTCCGGCCAGACTTGGTCGCCGCTGTCGGCGTCGTGCAGACAGATGCAATCGACCGGGCAGGCTTGGGCGGCGGCGAGGATAACGTCGGGCTCGTCGCCTTCCGGATCGGTGACGATGGCGATGCCGTCGTCGTCCATGTCGAACGTATTCGGCGCCTCGCTGCAACAAAGCTGGTCGCCGATGCAGGTGTCGCGATCAATCTCGATCTTGTACTTGGCCATCTCTTTTCTCCATTCGGCCTGGGTCGGTGACCTCGTGTCGCCTGACCACCTTCCTGTGTCAGTCCATCGACGAGCCGCGCCCGTCGTCGAATGTAAGCGAGCGTACCCACGCAACTCGTGTGCCAGGATCGCCACGATCGGCGCAGGGTAACGTTGTTCGCGATAATTGCAACCGTTCCGGACGCTTATACGAGGGCGAGGTGTAATCCCGTTTGGAAGAGTGCCCAGAGAAGGCAGTCGGGGGTGCCCCATCCCGTTTCGCCTGGCCGGCGGGCAGGCGAAACGGGATGGGGGACTGATTCGAACCTGTATCGACCTTGCTCCCTCGAATCGGTTCCCCACCCCGACCGAGTGCCTGCCAGACAGGCACTCGGAACGGGATGGGTCACCCTGCCGTCCCGGAACGCCAAAGCCATGGCACAAGCGAGGAAGCGGTCCAATCGAAACAAGTGCATGGCTCTTGTGGTTATGTGCATTCATTCAATCATAGGCTAGACGAAGCTTCTCATCGGTCAGTGTAGGCGCAATGATCTCCCGCCATTTTGGCGAGTCCCACGTCTTCAGCTTCATATGCACGTTGTAGTATTTTTGCGGTATCGGATGCGTGCCCATAACCACCTTCAATCCATATCTTTCGACGACGAAATCACGAAAGTGCATGATGCGCGGACACGGCGGATACCCGACAATCAATCCAGTGGCGAAATGAACGACCTGTACCCCGTTCTTCTTCATTTCCTCCGGAGCGTACTCAACGTTCCCGCCGGGACAACCGCCGCACGTTGTGTATCCAGCCAACTCCACGTCCGCGCCACGATAAATGCTGAACGCGCCTTCCCTGTTGCGGAGAGACCTCAGGCATTTGCCCCCGGCGCACATTCGGTAGCGGTCGCAGATGATGATCCCGATTGTTTCCTTCATACCTTTACTCCGTCCGTTCTTAGTCAGCCCGCTTGTTTCGATCCGCAACCTTGTAGTAGCACTTGCCGGAAGTCCACGTGGTCTCCACCAGCCTCTCCGCCTGAAGCGCTTCGACGTACTTGACGACCTCGTTGGGATGCATACCGAGTCCCTGTGCAATGCCGTCTATCGAGCACGGCCGCCTTCGCAGCAGGCTTAGGATCTCGTCGCGACTCACGGAGAACTGAACTTGCTCGTGTACGTGGTGATAATCGGCGACGACTTCGGCGGGGGGATCGAAAACACCGGCCAACTCGGCCAGGCGCTCGGGTGAGACGCCCGTGGCGGAGCGGTCAGCGGGCGGGCGCGTGACGGTGTTGATCTGGATGCGGTCGGGCTTGATGAGGCCGGCGTATTGAGCCAGCTTCTTCACGCCGGCATCGTCGGCCGTGCAGCCTGCCAGCAGAAACACCTCCAGCCAGTATTGTCCGCGACAGGCCTCCCTCGAAGCCACCAGGCCGTCAATCAACCGATCAAACGAGACGGCTTCATGAGGGCGGTTAACGCGACGGAACATCGCCTCATCACCGGCATCGAGCGAGGGAATGAGCAGATCCAGGTTTTGGATGGCCGCCCGAACCTCAGGTATCCACAGCAGGGATCCGTTCGTCAGGAGCGCAACAGGAATGTTGGTTATGCGTTTAATGCCGTCGATCAGATCGCTTAGCCGCGAGAAGAGCGTCGGCTCGCCGGAACCGCTAAGCGTTATGTAGTCGGGACGTTTGGAGAGTTTCACCTTGACTTCATCAAGAACGTCCTCAAACGGCACCCATTCTTTCCGCTCGATGGTCTTGCAAGTCGTCCGACCAAGCTGGCAGTAGATACAGTCGTACGTGCACGTTTTGAACGGGACGACATCGACGCCGAGTGATCGTCCTAAGCGACGCGATGGCACGGGGCCGAATACGTAACTCATCGGGGCGCCCGCGGCTTTCCGGGCGGGACAATCATGATGTCGTGTTCATGGTCGTGTTTCTTCTGATTCGCATGATCCTGGTCATGCTGGCGCCCTACGTGCGTATCTTTCCGTCGACGGCGTCCCAAACGCAGAGCCGACATGAAGAAGGCGGAAATGCCACCGAGCACGCCGGCGAAAACAGGCCCGCCCGCGCACCCCGCTTGGCCGCAAAACGGACACACGGAGAATGCGGCCAGGAACGCGAATAGACCGGCCCACCACCCGAAAAAGCGGGCAAACGGCGCCAGGAGGCGGCGCTTGCCCGATCGATGGAACTGCCGCGTACCGACGCTCATTTGGAACACGCGCGCCTACAAAGGGTGTTGGGGCTCCTCACGCTCTTCGCCCAGAAGCTCCTTGACGGTTGTGAGCAGTCTATCGATGTCAATCGGCTTGTCCAAAAACACGTCGACCGGCAGGTAGTCTTTGTCGGGGGCGAAGCGGTATGGCACCTGCTTTTTCTCGTGTACGCAGGACAGGATCACGATCGGCAAATCCCGCATGTCCAAATCCTCGCGTATCGAGCGGGCAACCGCAAAGCCCTCGTAGTCACTGGGCATCATGACGTCAAGAATGACAAGATCCGGAGCGACGGATTTGACCTTTTCGATTCCTTGCTCAGGGGTCCGCGCACCTTCCACTTCAAAGTGCGCTTGCTCAAGCATCAGTCGTACGGCGTCCAGGAGGTCCTGATCGTCGTCGATTACGAGTATCTTGGCCATTGAGGCTCTCCCTTCTTCGAAGGCGGTTAGACCTGCTGCCGCATCTTGCTGATTGCCATCTCCGCCACGTTCACGAGCGGGTACACGACCGGTGATGCCGTGAGGGCGGGATGCGTGCCGATCTGGAATGTCGCAATGTCCTCGACTGTCATCCGTTTCTGCACACAAGCCGAAACCGCGTTGATCATTTCACCCGTTGCCGTGTCGCCACGCACTTGGCTGCCCAGAATGACGCCGGAATTCGCCTCAAAGACCGCTTTCATTTTTGTTTTGACCATGCCGGGCATGCCGCCCGGGTGCCGATTGGGGCCTTCGACGACCGCGACTACCACGTCGTAGCCACGTTGTTTGGCCATGGCTTCGGTCAGACCGGCGGTTCCGAGGGCGAAATCGCCCACGCATGTAGACCACACCCCGACCGTCCCGTAGTTCTGGCGCTTGATTCCAAACAGGTTCGCGCCGGCGATCCGGGCTTCTGTTTGGGCAATGGAGGCCAGCTTCAGGCCGGAGGGGCGGCCGCCGAAGAATGAACTCTTTTCGGCGCAGTCGCCGCACGCGAAGATTGCCGGATCGGAGGTCAGCATCGTCTGATCCACCGTGATCCCGCCGGTTAAGCCGATGCGCAGTCCGGCTTTCTTCGCCAAGTCCACGTTTGCCACCGAACCGATGCCGAGTATGACGGCGTCTGCTTTTATTTCGAAGCCGTCGGCCAGCCGAACCGATTCAACGTGACCATTACCCTTGATTTGCTCGACCTTGGCGGAGGTCTTGATCGTAATGCCGCGAGACGTGAGCACTTCCTCCATCTCGATGCAGAACTCGTCATCGTAAGCCAGGCTGAGACAGTGCGGCATCATTTCCACGACCGTGACGTTGGCGGCGCCCATCTTTTTGATTTCGTCCGCGAACTCGATCCCGATGAAACCGCCGCCGATAATGACGACGTCCTTTGCGGTTTGCAGACGCTCGAAAAGACGCCGTAATTCGTCAATGTCCTTTTGAATTGCGAAAACGCCGTCGATGTCGAACCCGGGAATCGGCGGCATGATCGGCAAAGAGCCGGTCGCCATCACCAGGCGTTCATAATGCACGCTCTCCGCGCTCGTCCGGAGGAGCTTTTTGTCTCGATCGAGTTCGGTAACGTCAGCCTTCAACAACTCGATGTTGTTGGCCTCGTACGGCGTGTCCGGCATGACGTTCTTCTCCGGGCTCTTGAGCGTGCCGAAGATGTAGGGGATACCACACGGGACGAGAACCTGCTCTTCACGTCGGATGACAAGAACCTGCTTGCTTGGATAATGGCGGCGAGCCGTGAGGGCTGCCGTCAGACCGGCGGCGCTGCCGCCTATGATAACTATGTCTCTCTCTTTCATTCATTCTTCTCCATGCCGCTACTTGGTAATCTGCGCCCGGTCCATGAACTTTCCGCGTGCCGTGGCCACGAGCTGCCCGTTCTGTACAAGTTCCGCCCTGAGCACGTGCAAGTGAGGAAAGCATCGCTCAATCCAGGCTCGCACTGTAACGGCCTCGCCCGTGCGTACCGGATGCCGAAATCGCACGGTGAGTTCCGCCGTCACGCCGGGGTGACCGTGTGCGAACAGGCAATTCGTCATCGCGCCGTCGAGGAGCGACGAAACCACGCCGCCATGCAGTACGTTTGCATAGCCTTCGAAGACCTTGTCGCAGTTAAAACGGGCCTGTACGCTGCCGTCCTCCAATGCTGAGAACTCCAAGCGCAGGCCGCGGTCATTTAAAGGACTGCAAACGACGCAGTTGGAATGAGCCCGGGCTCGAAGCTCGCACAGGGCGTCTTCAGCAGAATCAGTGGTCACAGACATTTTCGCCGGCTTGCAGTGTTCCACTCAGGTATGCGGCGGCGATCTGTTCAGGGCTTTCATCGGGGGCACCCAGAACGACGCTGATGCTGTTTTGCGCGAACAGTTGCTGTGCCCGCTGGCCCATGCCGCCGGTAATGATCACGTTGGCGCCAAGTTCGTGCAGCCAAGCCGGTAGAACCCCGGGTTCGTGCCCTGGTGGCTTGTGCGCCGTCTTGCCGAGGATCACCTTGTCATCCTCGTTGACTTCGTACAGTGCGAATTCGTCGCAATGTCCAAAGTGCATGCTCACACGTCCTGCCTGTACGGGAATGGCAATCTTCATACGATGATCCTCCTTGCCTTGATTCTTTGTTGTAACACTGGCGTGCTCTGGTGTCTGCTGTCCCAGGAGCAAACCCACGACGTTGGCGAACGCCTTGGCGCCGAGACTGTTTGTATGGTCGTCAATGAACGGGATTCCCGCATCGCCCGAGGTGACGATATCGGGATCGATCGGGATCGACCCCAGAAACGGCACGCTCATTTCATAAGCCAGGGCCTGGCCGCCACCTTTCTTGAACAGGTCGATTCGCTGCCCACAGTTCGGGCAGACAAAGCCGCTCATGTTCTCCACGATTCCCGCAACCGGCAAAGACAGACTGTTGCAGAAGGACACGCAACGGCGCACGTCTGCAACGGCCAGGTCTTGCGGCGTAGTCACAATCACGGCCTCCGCCGGCGAACCGACAAGCTGAGCTACCGACATTGGCTCGTCCCCCGTTCCTGGCGGTGAATCGACGACCAAGTAATCCAGGTTGCCCCAAGCGACGTTTGTCAGGAATTGGCGTATGAGGTGGAACTTGCGCGGGCCGCGCCAAATCACGGGCTCGTTGGCGTTGGGTAACAAAAAGCCGATCGACATGACCGTTAGGTTGTCGCTCATGTGGACCGGCAACATGTCCTCTCCGGAAACGCTGATCTGCTTACCCTCCAGCCCCAGCAGTTTCGGAATGCTCGGTCCGTGGACGTCGACATCCAGGAGTCCGACGGTCTTGCCGGTTAGTGCCAGTGATACCGCCAGGTTGGCAGCCACGGTACTTTTCCCGACGCCGCCTTTGCCCGACAAGACGAGCAGCTTCCGTCGGATAGTCTTCATCCGGTCTCGCAGCATCTGCTCGTCACGTTGCCGCTGGGCCTCGTCAATTGGTTGTGCCTGTTGCTGTGACATTTGGACTCCTGAGTGTCTCCAGGATGGTTGCCCAGAGCTGCCGAACATCGGCCGCGACCCCATTTGTCGCGTACTCGACGATGGACTGCCTCTTGATCTGGGCCTCCGTGATGGCCCGATCGTAGCGGACTCTCCCCGCCACCTTGAGACCGCGCTGGCGCGCCACCGCTTCGATTTTCAACGCGAGATCCTTGTTTATGTCCCACTTATTGATGCAAATCAGCGTATCGACGCGGAAATGCCCGGTCAAATCTGATACGCGTTCCAAATCGTGCAGGCCGCTCAACGTCGGCTCCGTAACCACCAACGCCAAAGCAGCCCCTGTGATCGACGCGATCACCGGACAACCGATGCCCGGCGAGCCGTCGATGAGAACCAGATCACGCTTCTGAGTTTTGGCGGTTTCCCGCGCCTGCTCGCGAACCAGGCTCACCAACTTGCCGGAATTCTCTTCCGCGACACCCAGCTTGGCATGCACCATCGGTCCGGCGCGCGTTTCGGATACAAACCACTCCCCGTTGACCGCGGGAGCAAACTCGATGGCCTCCTCGGGGCAGAACCAGACACAAACGCCGCAACCCTCGCAGGCGATCGGATCGATTCGATACGCCTTTTCGCGCTGCCCTTCACCGGTTTCGCGGCAAGAAACCGCATCGAAACGGCACACTTCCGCGCATTTCCCACAGGCTGTGCACCGTTCGGGCAGAATGCGGGCTCGCGAGCCTCCGGAAAACGTCTCGCGTCTGATAATCCTTGGCTCGAGAACGAGGTGGAGATCGGCCGCGTCGACGTCGCAATCCGCTAGAACAGCACTATCGGCCAGCGTGGCGAACGCGGCCACGATCGACGTCTTGCCCGTCCCGCCCTTGCCGCTGATTATGACCAATTCTTTTATTCGGTTTTCCATTTCGCCTTCCACATACTCAATTCGCACGCCGCTCCCGTGATTCCAGCGTCGAGCGAATCGCAGCATCGAGGTCGTTGGCCGTGTCCTCGCCCACGGTGTTGAGTGCCGCCAGGGTCCGTTCGATTACTTTTTTCTGCTTGTTGAAGTGCCGCCCAATACGAGCCATGAAGGCCACACACTCTGAGGGTGACTGGAAATGGTCGAGCAGTTTGCTCACCCACTGGAGATTCGCGGCGACCTCTTGGGGAATCCTTTCACTGTCGTGTCGCACGGCCTCTTGAGGACACGCATCGTGACACCGTCCGCAACGAATACAATCCGATTCGACTATTGTGGCTCGTCCGTTGTCCTCGATGTCAATGGCACCCACGGGACACTCATCCACGCATATTTCGCACGCTGTACACATCTCTTGGTCAATCCATGGCATTAAGTGACACCTTACTGTTTCTGCATTTGCGATATTGGCTGATAGGCCCGTGCCCATATGTGTGAACATTTTTCCAAGTCCACTTCCTCCGCCGGCTTTTCCACATCAAGCGCCTGAATGACGTAGTCAAGTCGACGCAACAAGCTCGCGACATCCCTTACAGACTGCCCAAGTTCCTTGAGATACTCATGGTGGATTTCACAGAAAATCTGAGGAGACTGCTCCTGCAATACCGCTTCAGCCCCTTGAAGTACGAGCAGCTCGCTACCTTCACAGTCCATATTGAGAATGTCGATCCTGCTCGTCTCCTGTTCGCCAAGGAAATCGCCCACGGTCGTGGCTTCGACCCACAGAAGCTCCGCATCGTCAGTCGGTGTTATGCCGCTTCCCTGTCCGTGTTTATAGAAGCGGATTCGAGTTGTGCGGTTGCTCAACGCCAACTGGTGGACGCTCACATTGTCAGCCGCATTTCGCGCTAGGTTCGCCTTCAAAACGTCATAATACTCCGGTACGGGCTCAAACGCGTAAACATGCCCGCGAATGCCTACCTCCCTGGCTACGGCCACTGTCGTGAGACCTCGATTCGCCCCTATGTCGATAACCCGCATTCCCGGCTCCGCAATGGACTTCAGAAACCTAATCTCTCCGGCAGGATGGGCCTGATTCTGGAGCTCACGCTGAAATACCGGAGAGTCATAGGTGAATTCGTCCATCGCTGCCTACCTTTTCCACAGCCCTTGTGGGCGAAACCCCCTCACCCAAATAACCTGTCGTCGCTCAATCAATCGCACCGTGGTTTCCTGATATCCAGCATTGTCGAGCATCACCGCCAGCTCTTCGGGGCTGTAGTAATTCTCACCCCACAGGCGTTGCGCCAGTGAATCCCGTGGAAATTCCACAATCAGGATCTCCCCTCCGGGGCGCAAGATACGCTTGGCTTCCCCCAGGATTGTCCTAGCGTGCTTCATTTCGTGCAGCGCCCACAGCACTACGACCGCGTCCACGGACTTGTCCGCTGCGAAATCCAGATGAGTTGCGTCTTTTCGAACACAGCGAATCGGCGCGTTTCTGGAAGCCCGAGGCCGTTTTGGAAAGTCTGCTGAGGAGATATCAACCCCGGTGACGTGCTGGCCATACACTTGTGCTAGGTATTCCACTAGCACGCACGCGCCACAGCCAAGATCCAGGACGCGACCAGCCAGGCGCAATTCGCGTCCGATCCGCTGATGCAGACGCGGCTTGATCCGCTCATAGAACTCGTGGCTCAAAGCGTTCCGGACCATCCCACACTCGAAATCCGTATTCTTGCCCTACGTTAGCCCGCACGTTCCCGTTGGGCAGCTCGAGTCGCTCAAGCCAGAGGTCGACTTCGTCTTTGCAGCAAAAGTCGACAACAGCTTCTCCATCGCCTTGGAACTGCATTTCTCGCATACGTGGCTCTTTCTGTTGCCAGCCTTTTCCAGAAAGGGTGTTACGTGTCCGCACTGCTTACACCGGTACTCGAAGATGGGCATCTCTGTTCTCCTTCTTTTGTCCGTTCAACACATCTCGGTCTGCCGACTCCTATCCCACACTCGCCTACCGCTCTTCAGTAACCTCTTTCAGGAGCCCTTCGAACAATGGTTTGTACTCTGGTAAAGCTTCGCAGACCATTTCGCCCCGTGAATACGCCTCGGCAATCCCGCGGTCATCGCGGATCTCCGCCAGGATTTTGATCCCGTCCTGATGGCAATAGCGGAGGACCTCGTCGTCGCCCACGTCGGCCCGGTTGATGACTACCCCAAAGCGAAGCTCCAGAACGCGAACCATCTCGACGGCAAGCTTCAGGTCATTCAGGCCGAACGGCGTCGGTTCGGTCACAAGCACCACGTAGTCAGAATCCCGAACGCTTTCGATGACCGGACACGAAGTCCCCGGCGGAGCATCCACCAGCACGAGGTCGGCCTCGGGCGCGGCCGCCTTGACCGCTCTGATCACGGGCGGGCTCATCGCCTCCCCGATATTCAACAGCCCGTGGACAAAGTGGATGCGACCGGCGTGACCGACCTCCAATACCCCGATTTCGCGGGGCACTTCAGTGATCGCGTCGGTTGGACACACCAGCGAACAACCGCCGCAAGCGTGGCACAACTCAGGGTAAACCAGGACCTTCTGCCCCAGACACACGATAGCGCTGTACTGGCAGATCTCGCCACACTGGTCGCAATGAGTGCACTTCTCCTCGTCCACTTCGGGGATCAGGTTCCCGACTGACGTACGCCGCGAGATCTCCGGCTTCAGGAAAAGGTGCCCGTTGGGCTCCTCCACGTCACAGTCGAGGTATGCAACGCTTTGGCCATTGCGTGACGCCACATAGGCTATGTTGGTGGCCACGGTCGTCTTGCCCGTGCCGCCTTTGCCGCTTGCTATGGCTATTCTCACTGCACACCGTGCCTATTCCGGAATACTGATCGCCTCGGTTGGGCATTCGGCCACGCAAGCCGCACAGTCGGTGCAGTTCTCTTCATCAATGACTGCCTTTTCGTTTTCCAACGTGATCACTTCCACCGGGCACACCTCAACACACTCACCACACCCCGTGCACTTCTCAACATCTACCGTCGCTGCCATGCAGTTATCCTTCCTGTTCTAATTGTTGAATCCGTTGCTGTATCTGCCGCACTTGCTCGGCCGCGGCCTCTGCCTGCTGCTTGAGCGTCGCCAGCTCATCCTCTTTACTGGGTTTTTGACCCGGCGGCAACGGGGGGTCCTGATCGGCTCCCGGCATTCCGCCGCCCATGCCCATTCCACGGCCCATGCCGCCGCCACGCCCCATGCCCCGTCCCATTCCGCGGCCCCGGCCCATACCACCACCCCTTCCCATACCCATGCCCCCACCGGGCATCGGCGGTTGCTGAAGTGGCGTAGGTTGGCCCTGAGGAGGACCGGCCATGCCGGAATGACTGGCAACGTTCGGCTGATTGACAGCACTGAGTTGCCCCGTCTTGAACTGCTGGATCACGTCTCTCACGACGCCGCTGCATCCAACGATCACCTCGATACCGACTGCGGAGAGAGTCTGATGCGCATTGGGACCGCAATTCCCGGTCAGGACAAATGTCACGCCCTTCTCAGCCATCAGTTGAGCTGACTGGATGCCGGCCCCTCCACCGAGCGCTACGCTCTCATTTTGAATGGCTTCAAACGTCAGATCATCCGGATCAACGATCAGGAAATACGGGCAGCGGCCGAAGCGCGGATCAACGGCGGCATCCAATGTGGGCCCAGTAGCCGTAATTGCTATTTTCATTAAGGTCTTTCCTTTCACACAATTCGCATTACCGCGGTGGACACGCACTCAAGGCAGGTTCGCATTACTCGCGACCGATCCTGTCCGGGAGGTGAAACTCACCTCATTTTCGGCCTCATACGGGGCCGTTGCAGGCGGTCTTCAAGGAACGGGAGAAGTATTTCTTGTCTGATTCGTAGTGGCACTTCTTGTACTTCCTACCGCTACCACACCAGCATGGATCATTGCGGCCGAGGTTTACAGCCTCTTCCGGCGGTTTACGACGAAGCAGTTTACCCAGAAGTCCCATGTGTTTCTTTGCTCGCTGTTGTCCCACGTTAGCAGTCCGCCGCAAAAGTATTGTAGCGCCCAACCCCCGAGTCGGCCGATTCTGTGAGCGGCTGTTTTCTCGTACTCTACGGCCGACACGGTGGTCGGCCGCTACAGTCTGTGGGCGCCGCCGACTTTTGCAGCGAACTATTAGGTATAGTACACGAACATTTCGCCATTTCCCGCTTTTTTAGCGAGTTTTTTAATTGCAACCGGACGCTTCAGGTCAGCCTGATGGCCCCGTTCGGACACACTTCCACACAAGCCCCGCAACCGTAGCATAACTCGGCGTTAACCCTCATGGCAACCTCACCGAGCGTAATGGCCTCGGTTGGGCAGACTGCTTGGCAAGCACCGCAAGACGTACACGCTTCTTCATCGACGCGCGCCACGGGCGTGGTATTGCTGCTTGGCTTCGTCACCAAAAGCCCTGGTGGTCCCGCCGTCTGATTGCCCACACCTGCTTGGACGTCTCGCCGCATACGCCGGCCTTGCCCGCGACCCCGCCCGCGTCCCATTCCGCGCCCGCGTCCACGACCGCCGCCTCCCGCGGGTCCCGTTCCGTCACCTCGCGGCATGATCAACCCTCTTTCTGCTGGGCTGCCTCGAGTTCCACGATTCGTTTTCTGATCTCGTCCAGCGCACCTTCAAGATGCTCCGCCTGGGTTTGGAGGGCTTGCGCCTCCTGCTCATTCGACGGCGCTCCATAGTAAGGCGGGACCCCGTATACGGGCGCTGTACCGGGGGTGACCATCGGATAGTATCCGTAGCCCCAGCCACGGCCGCGACCCCAGCCGCGCCCTCGGCCCCATCCTCGGCCCATACCCCAACCTCGGCCCGGCATCGGGCTCATGTAGCCGGGCATTTGGAGCCCGGCGCAGTAACCTGCCGCTCGTCCCGTCATTGGCCCCATTCCGGCTGGGCCCGTTCCGTCTCCACCTGGCATGATATTGCTCCTTTTTCAGAATGTCCTGTAATTCGTCTTACTTGTTTGTTCCGCGCCCTGCCCCGCCGCCTTGCCCTTGGCCACGGCCTTGGCCAGTGCCGCCGCCGCGACCCCGTCTGGGCCGTCGGCCTTGTTTCGCGCCACCGCCGCCTTTGCTTCCGCCCTTGCAAGGCCCCAGACCTCTGCCGGTGCCGGAACCCTGTCCTTCCGGGCCTGTGCCGTCACGATTTGGCATCATCATTCTCCTTCAAGCGCCATACGACGCACACGAGTGACTTCCGAATTGCCGGGGGCTTACCAGCGCCCCCAGCCACGACCACGACCAAAACCGCGGCCCCAACCTCGTCCGAACCATCGGCCACGCCATCCGCCGAACCGTCGGCCCCAAACAGGGACGTAAGGCGCCCCATATCCATAGGGTCCAAGGCCCTGCGAATAGGGTGCCACACCATACGGCCCTGTACGCCCCCAGTACCCAGATCGAGGCCAGAAGCCTCGGCCGGGAATCGGGTTCATGTAGCCGGGCAGCGAGTATCCGGCGCAGTACCCCGCCTGGCGACCTGTCATTGGTCCCAACCCAAACGGTCCGGTTCGATCACCTGCCGGCATTGTGATCACCTCTTTTCGTGTCTTTGCAAATACCTTGTACAGTTACAGATCAAGTACGTGCCTCCAGTGCTCCTCAATGGTCGGTTCCTTGATACGTTCAAGCTCTCCGCGCTTAAGCTGTGCTATGGCCTCCGTCACGTGCCCGGACGCTCCCACGTAAACGTCGATGTTGCCCGTTTGCAGTGTCGCGAAGGTCCTTGGGCCGACCTTCTCAGTAATCAACGCATCCATACCCAACCGTACGATATCCTGGGCTGCGCTAACTCCGGGGCGTCCAACCATGTCGATATTCCGCGCGTTGTCGTGCACCGTGAACAAATCGCTGTCGGTATCGACCAAGATGAAGAACCTGGCCCGGCCGAACCGCGGATCAAGCTCGGCCTCCAGATCCGATCCTCGCGCTGTGACCGCTACCTTCATGCCATCCCCCTCCAACGGCTCGTCCCGGGCGGGCCGCCATGACGCCGACCTCCCCGAAACCGTCGGCGTCGGCCGCGGCAGCCCGGCATCAGGAATGCTTCGCTTGCCAATTGCCCCGCGATGAAGGCCCGCAACACGTCGTCCACCGGCCCGCACATCCGCGGAATCACCCGCGTGCCCGCGGAGGTCAACATCGCCTCAAGCGGCCACGAGATCGCGCCGCAGATGAGCACGTGTACGCCGATCGCCGCCACCCGGCTCGCTCTGGCCGCAAGCCGCGCTTCTTCGAGATCAACCTCGCTCCGGCCAACCTCGGCGTCGCGTTCGACGTCCACCACCAGCAGACGCCTGGCGACGTCGAAGACCGGAGAAACCCGGCCGTCCCATGTTGGAAGAGCTACTCTCATCGCTAAACACTCACGCAAGATGCGTGCCATCCCAAACGATCAACCTCGATCCCTGGGCGAAGTGTATGCTCAGCAATAGGTTACGATCGCTAACCCTAGTTCGTCAACAAGGATCAGATATTGCATAATGCAAGCATTGCTGTCCACTGCTCTTGCAAAGTGCAATACTATTCCTTCTTCCGGTTTCCGTGATCCGAGCCCGGCAGTGGAATCCCCAAAGACTTGATCTTACGGAACAGCGTGCTGGGATCGATGCCCAACTCCCGGGCGGCGGCGGTGCGGTTGCCACCGTGCCGGCGGATGGCATCGGCGATGTGGATCGCCTCGAGTGCTTTCAGCGTGAGGGCACGCTCGCCCCGTGGAAGCTTGGAATCTGTCTCGTTACGGAGCGCCGGCGGCAGATGGTGCCGCTCGATCAGGCCCCCCCGGCAGAGCACGAACGCGTGTTCGATGACGTTCTCCAACTCGCGGACATTGCCCGGATAGTCGTGCTCCATGAGAAGTGCCAGGGCCTCTTCCGAAACTCCCGCCACGTCTTTGTCCTGGAGGCGGTTGAACTTGCCGACGAAGCGATCCACCAGCAGCGGGATGTCCTCCCGGCGGTCGCACAGCTCCGGCAGCTTCAGCCGGATCACGTTGATGCGATAGAACAGGTCCTGTCTGAAGATGCCCTTTTTGACCAGCTTGTTCAGGTCCTGGTTGGTGGCCGCGACCACGCGGACGTCCACCTGGAGGGGTTCGACAGCTCCGAGCGGTTCGAATGTCTTCTCCTGGAGAAACCGCAGCAACCGGGACTGCATGGCGGGCGAGACGTCGCCGATCTCGTCGAGCAGGATGGTTCCGCCGTCGGCGATCGCCAGCCGTCCGGGCTTGTCGTGTCGGGCATCGGTGAACGCGCCCGCCTTGTAGCCGAACAACTCGGATTCCAACAACGTATCCGGCAGGGCGCCACAGTTGATCGCGACGAAACGCTTGTCCCGGCGGGGCGAGAGGCTGTGTATCGCGCGGGCGAAGAGTTCCTTGCCGGTGCCGCTGGCGCCCTCGATCAGCACGGTGCTGTTGCTGTCGGCGATCCGCGGGAGCAGCTCGAATAGCTGCCGCATGGCAGGGCTACGGCCGACGATGTCCGCGAACGTGTATTTCTCCTCCAGTTCCTTGCGCAGCTCCTCCACCATGCTTAGGTCGCGGAACGTTTCGACGCCCCCGATGACATTGTCGGCGGCGTCTTTCAAAATCGCGGCCGAGATGCTGATGGGGATTCGCCGACCATTGGCGTCGAGAATGTAAATCGCCTTATTGACGATGGGCCGCCCCGTCCGCATGGTCTCTTTCAGGGCGCACTGGGTCTCGCAGATGCTGGCCCGGAAGACGTCGCTGCACATCTGCCCGATCGCTTCCTTGCGTGACACTCCCGTAATCTGCTCGGCCGCCCGGTTGAAAGACGTAATCCGCCAACTCTCATCGACGGTAAAGACGCCGTCGGCGATGGAGTCGAGGATAGTCTCGGTGGCGCGTTTCTCGGGCGATTCGCTCATGTCAGCTTCATATACTTCGATTGGGGCAACCTCGCTATGGTAATCTGCGTATCCCCAGTCAGGAACCCTTCCCGCCGCGGCGTTTCACGTGTATGACTGCGTGAATGTCCCGCGTTGTGCTTGGATGTTGCCCTTGGGCGGTTCTCTGGATAGGCTGGGCTGGCCGTGGAAGTTGTCGGTTCCGAGTCTTCTCGCAGAGGAGCATTGATAGTGCATGCGAAGTCCAAGCCCGCCGCTCTCGCCTGTAACGCTTCGGAGACGGAGCAGCCCGCTGCCGGCTGCTCGGCGGACGCGGACTCCGTCGTCGATGTGCTCACGAGCCATCTGATGGCTGAAGCGCGGCAGCGGACGATCCGGCAAGCAGTTGCCGGCGGGCGGTTCTGTGCCGTCATGCTTGACGATGGTGGGGTGGGCATGGCGAATCTTTGCCCCGACGTTTGCGGCCAGCCGTCGCGACAGGTCTCGGATCGGTTGCCACGCCCGGGAATGCCGGCCGCGGACGCGCTGGCGACCTTGGCCCGGCCCGCACGGTCCGCCATCGGACTGGCTACGGCCAATGCTTTGGCCAACCGGCCGGGTGGGGCCGGCGAGCGGTGGGCTGGGCCAGGCATCGAAGGTGATTTGCTGGATGCGGTCGAGTTGAGACCGAATGATCACGTGGGCATGGTGGGCTGTTTCTACCCCCTGGTTGAGGGAATCCGCCGGCGCGTGCGGAGGCTGTCCATCTTTGAGAGGGGCCAACGCCTCAGCCCCGATCTTCTCCCGGAGGACCGGGCGACCGAGCTACTGCCCCAGTGCTCGGTCGCGCTGCTCACCGCCACCACCCTGATCAACGGCACGATTGACGCGCTTCTCGCGGCGGCCGCGAATTGCCGCGAGGTCGTCCTGCTCGGCCCCTCCACGCCGCTCGTCCCGGGCGTTTTCGCGAATTCGCCCCGACGAGCTTCTCTCCTGGCCGGAATGCTGGTCACCGACCCCGAGGAACTGCTGCGCACCGTCGCGCGCGACGGCGGAACGCGTGACTTCAAGACCTGCGCCACCAAAGTAAACGTGAGGGTGAATGTAACCGGCAGCGGCCATACACAGTAGCGGCCGGCGCCTCGCCGGCCGTAATAAACCTGAAACGTCGCTTTGGGCGTACGGCCTGCGAGGCGCGGGCCGCTACATGACTCTTGCGGCGGACTGATAGACGCTCGGCAGGAACTGCACATTGCGGAGCTTGCTGGAAAGGAGATAACAAAATGTCGGAGAACCGGAGAATATCCAAGCGTGTCATGGCTATAGGCAAATCAGCCATACATGAGATGACCCGACTGTCAAAAGAGGTGGAAGACGTCGCGTTTCTGTCCTGGGCAAAACCGACGTCCGACACGCCGGAGCATATCAAGCAAGCCGCGATTTCCGCGATCAGCGACGGCCTCGTCGGCGGATACTCCGAGAACTCCGGTCTACCGGCCCTGCGCCGGGAGATCGTCGCGAAGCTCAAGCGAGACAACAACATAGATGCGAACCCTTCCCAGATAATGGTCACCGTTGGTGCGATTGAAGGCTTGGCCGCCGCGGTCATGGCCGTGGTTGATCCCGGAGATGAGGTCATTCTGCCGACTCCCACCTATTCGACGCATATTCGCCAGGTCGTCATCGCTTCCGGGAAACCCGTGCTTGTACCGACGATAGAAGAAGAGGGGTTTGTCTTCGACATCGAGGGCATCAAGAACGCCATCACACCCCGCACGAAAGCGATCATGTACTCTTCCCCCAGCAATCCGACCGGCACCGTCTTCAGCGAACAACAGCTTCGTGAATTGGCCGAGGTTGCGCTGGACAATGACCTGACGGTCATTACGGACGAGGCGTACGAGTACTTCACCTATGACGGCCATGAGCATTTCAGCATCGCTTCAATCCCCGAGATGCGCAGGCATGCCGTGAGTTGTTATACCTTTACCAAGACCTACGCCATGACCGGCTGGCGGATCGGCTATCTGCACGCGGATGAGCAGCTCATTCCGCAGATTACGAAGGCGCATATTCCGTTTGCGATTTGCGCGCCGGTCGTCTCCCAATATGCCGCGCTGGCCGCGCTGAAAGGCGCTCAGGACTGCGTCGTGCGGTTTAGGGATCACTACCGGGCCACGCGGGATCTCATGTGCGCGCGACTCGACACGATGGATTCGGTGTTCGAGTATCAGAAACCACACGGTTCTTATCTCATGTTCCCCCGAATACTGCTGGAGGAAGGCAAGGATTCCGCCACCTTCTGCAAGAGGCTCCTCAAGCAGGCCAGAGTATCGGCAACACCCGGGATCGCCTTTGGACCGACCGGCGAGGGGCACTTGCGATTGTCTTTCTGTGTTTCGGAGGAAGAGATAAACAAGGCGTTCGATAGAATGGAAGCGTTCTTCGGGTAACGACTAGCAGTCCGCCGCAAAAGTCGGCACCGGCCACAGACTGTAGCGGCCGACCCCCGTGTCGGCCGTGGAACACCGTTTTCATCGCGCGTCGGGCACGGAGACCCGACGCTACATGTCGGGTGGCCCATGGCTTTAGCCGTGGGGGACACGAATCGACGGTCCATTCGTGTCCCCCGCCGCTGAAGCGACGGGCCACCCATATAGCGAGAAAGCTCCGCGAACAGCGAAGAAATCAGCCGTTAACAGTACAGAGATATTAAACAGTGTCAGCTACGCCGGAAATCGCCGCGCTTGCCCGGCAGATCCTCGATGAAGTGAAGGCCGCACTCGAGGCCGGCGAAGATCTGCGCCGGGAGAAACGTGGGATTGGCGTGCGGCTGCGATCGCTGCTGACAATGACCGATCCGTCCGCCGACGTGGTGCGAGAGGCCCGGCTCACGATCCTGACCGCGATCAGACGAACGGAAATCGGCGATCAAATCCGCCGCAGTGGCGGGTGTCACACCGGTGCCGAGCGGTCTGTCGAGTTCCCCATGGATACGGACTTTGAAATGTTTGTCGAAGGTCTACATCGGTTGGCCGACCTCACCGACGACTTCACGTAGAGGGTTAACCTAAGTTGAACGGTGCGCCGCGGAAAGGCGCGAATCTTCAGTTAGTACGGTACCCCCCCCGCCGCGCGCCCCACACCTCCAGCCCGGCCCTCGCGTACCGCCGCTTCGTGCGCTCCGCCCACTCGATTCCACCACGGTTCCGGACAGTATTGACCCCCGAGTCGGCCGATCCCGCGAGCGGTTGTTTTCCCGTATTCCACGGCCGACACGGGGGGTCGGCCGCTACAGCAGGGTCGACCGCTATAGTCTATGGGCGCCGCTGACTTTTGCGGCGGACTGTTAGCCGATAGAATGAACATAGTGGATGCGTTCGAAGTCATGCGAACGGACGCACGCATCGGTCGGTTGGCGGAACTGCTGACTGATGTTGAGGGCCCGGTTATCGCCGCCGGGTTGTGGGGATCGTCTGCGCCCATTTTGGCGTCACTGGTGGCGGAACGTTTACGGCGCCCGCTGTTGTTGGTAACCGCGCACGCGGACGAGGCCGACAACAACTTGGACGATATGTCGGCAGCGGTCGGGACCGCACCCGAGCATTTGCCGCAACTGGAGAGTCTGTCGGGTGAGCGAGTTGTCGAGGACGAGCTTTCGTCGGAGCGTCTGCGTCTCTGCGTGCTATTATCGGACATTATTGCCGGACGGATTGAGCCGGACACGCCTCCCCGCGTCGTCGCTTCGATCCATGCCCTCATGCAGCCCGTGCCCAGCCTCGAGACGATCGCGACGCGGTCGCTGACGGTCGGCGGCGGGCAATCGCTCTCGCCTCAGCGGTTGGTTGACTGGCTTAGTGAGCAGGGCTTTGTTCGTTGCGATCAGGTCGGACTGCCGGGGGATTACGCGCAGCGCGGCGGTATCGTTGACGTTTACAGCAACGCGCACAGCGACCCAATCCGGATCGAATTTTTCGGTGACGAGGTGGAATCGATTCGGCTGTTCGACGCGGGCACGCAGCGCTCGTCGCACGAATTGCGTTCGATTCGCATTCCGGCCCGTTCGATTCTGGAGACGGGGACCGACGCCGAGTGTCCCACGACGAGCTTCCTGGCGTTGTTGCCGCGGGACACGATCATCGCGTTTCACGAACCGGTCGAGATCCAGGAACTGGGCCGGACGTACTGGCAACAATTAGGCGAACGGGCGGGGATCATTCCGGCCGACGCGATTTTCAGACATGCAAACGACTTCGCACAGTTGCACTTGCAGCGCTTTGCCGGCGGGATCGAGCGGGGGATGGACTTCGCGGTCGGCAGTTTGCCGCAATTCGAGCCGAAGTCGGGCGAGGCGCTCGAATCGCTAGCGGCGCTGGCGCGTGAGAACGATGTCGTGGTGTTGTGCGACAACGTGCCCGAACAGCAGCGGTTTCGCGAGTTGCTGGCGGAGTTTCCGGGAGACACAGAGTCGTCGAAGCCCGCGGCTCTTGTTGAGCGGGTACAGGTGACGGTCGGCGTCATTCATCGCGGATTTCAATGGCAAACCACCGCGATTGTGCCGCACCACGAGTTGTTTCACCGCTATCGCCAGCGCCGCACGCTCAGGCGGGTGCAGCCGGCGCGGCCGATCGACAGCTTTTTCGATCTGGACACCGACGACTATGTGGTTCACGCGCTGCACGGGATCGGGCGGTTTCGCGGGCTCAAGACGCTCGAGCGCTCCGGCCGACGGGATGAATACCTGGCGATCGAGTTCGCAAACAACGCCGTCGTCCACGTGCCGGTCAGTCAAATCCACGTCGTGCAGAAGTACATCGGCAGCTTTCGCGGCCGACCGAAACTCAGCAAGCTCGGCGGGACCGGGTGGAAACGCACCAAACAGCGCGTCGCCGACGCGGTAACCGACCTGGCGACGGAACTGCTGGCGCTTCAGGCCGAGCGGGCCACGCGGGCGGGGACCGCGTTTCCGCATGACACTGCCTGGCAGCGCGAATTCGAGGGATCGTTCCTCTACACCGAGACCGAAGACCAACTCCGAGCGCTGGGCGAGATCAAGAACGACATGGTTAGCCCGCGGCCGATGGACCGTCTGCTCTGCGGCGACGTCGGCTTCGGCAAGACCGAGCTGGCGATCCGGGCGGCGTTCAAGACGGTCGAGTACGGCAAGCAGGTCGCCGTCCTCGTGCCGACCACCGTGCTCGCCGAGCAGCACTACCAGACGTTTTCGGAACGGATGGCGGACTATCCGTTCTACATCGAGGTGCTCTCGCGCTTTCGCACGAAGGCCGAGCAGACCAACATCATCGAGCGCGCCCGCGAGGGCCGGGTCGATGTCCTGATCGGCACGCACCGGCTGCTGTCGAAAGACGTTCGCTTCGCGGACCTCGGACTGGTCGTGATCGACGAGGAGCAGCGCTTCGGCGTCGAGGCGAAGGAGCGGCTCAAGCGGCTGCGGTCGGCGGTGGAAGTGCTGACGCTCACCGCCACCCCGATCCCGCGTACGCTGCACATGGCGTTGCTGGGTATACGTGAGATTTCGTCGCTGGCGACGCCCCCGTTGGATCGCCGGGCGATCGTGACGCAGGTTCGGCTGTGGGACGAGCAGTTGCTGCGCAGCGCCATTCTGCGTGAGCTGGCCCGCGACGGGCAGATTTACTTCGTACACAACTTCGTCCGCGACATCCACTCCGTGGCGAATCGCCTGCGGACGATCGTGCCGGAAGCTCACATCGTGGTCGGCCACGGTCAGATGAAGGGGCACGAACTGGAAGATGTGATGCTGAAGTTCGTGCACCACCAGGCGGACGTGCTGGTCTCGACGAACATCATCGAGTCCGGGATCGACATCCCCACGGTGAACACGATCTTTATCAACCGGGCCGAACGCTTCGGGTTGGCCGATCTGCACCAGCTTCGCGGACGCGTGGGGCGCTCGAAGCATCGGGCGTATTGCTACCTGCTGCTGTCGCCCAAGCACCCGGTCAAGGACGCCGGCGCGCGGCGGCTCAAAGCGGTCGAGCAATACAGCGAGCTGGGTGCCGGTTTTCAGATCGCGATGCGCGACCTCGAAATCCGCGGGGCCGGCAACATCCTCGGCCCCGAACAGTCCGGCAACATCGAGGCCGTCGGATACGAGATGTACTGCCAACTACTCGAACAGGCGGTGCGGCGAATGCGCAACGAGCCGGCCGAATTGTGGCGACCCGTGAATCTCGAGTTGGGCGTCGACGCGTCGATTCCGCGAACGTATATCCGATCCGAGCGCCAGCGGATGGAGGTCTATAAACGCCTGGCCGGGGCGCGGACCGTCGAGGACGCCCAGGTGTTGCGCGACGACCTGCGCGACGCGTTCGGACCGTTGCCGAAGGATGTCGAGACGCTGCTGGAGTTGGCGGAAATCCGCGTGCTGGCTCAGCCGTGGGGTATCCGCTCGATCGTGCTCGACTCGCCCGACGTGATCTTCGCGATCGACGATTTGGGCAAGACGCAGGCGTTGTTCGCGTCGGGACCGGGCTCGCCGCGGCTGCCCGACCCGGAGACGGTCCATTGGCGTCTTCCAAAGCGCTATTTGGAACCGACCACGCTGCGGACAATCTTGCGGCGACAGTTATCAGGCGAGGCGGCGTCATGCACCGAGAGTCAGGCACTGCGGACATAGTGTTAATCCGATAACCTGTGGCACAGCGCGGCCTTTGGCCGCAACCAAAGGGGCATGGGGATTGACGATTGACGATTGACGATTGGGGATTGGGGATTATTGCTGGGCTGCGCCGTTGAGGTCACCTACTTTGAACTCTGGACGGAGGGTGGCACGGGAGGGTGGCACGGTCAAGCGAAGCTTGGCCGTGGTTGGCGTTCAACACGCACGGCTTGGCTGCGCCAGACCGTGCCACCCCCCGCGGGCGTGAAAAAAACTTCGCAGAAAGCGAAGAAAACCATCGTTAGTTGTACAAATGTAGCGGCCGGCGCCTCGCCGGCCGAGTTTTCACAGGTGGGGGTGGCTGTACTACATGTGGCCGCTCGGGTTTCGTTATGGCATATCCTCATCTTCGGAGTTAGCATCGCGTTTGGACTGCATAGCGGCAGGATCACGGCGCGTTGTCGGAGCGAGGCATTCGGTCTTGAAAACGCACATCCATTACGAAGCCGCGTTCGAGGATTATCTGCGCAGTAAGCAGATTCCGTACGTCGCGGTGGACGAGGCCAAGCGGTCGGCTTTTCGCGACGCGAAACTCAAGAGCTTCGATTTCATCGTCTACTCCGACAACAACACCAACTGGCTCGTAGACGTCAAGGGTCGGCGCTGGGCGGCACGAAAAAACCAGCACAAGCCCGCCTGGGAAAACTGGGTGACCCAGGCCGACCTCGACGGGCTCGAGCAATGGGAGCGGGTTTTCGGCGTCGGTTTTCGGGCGCTGTTTGTTTTTGCGTATTGGTTACAGGCCGCGGGCGAGCCGCCGCCGGAAATCCTGCACGAGTTTCGCGACGAGCGTTACGTTTTCGCGGGCGTGCCGGTGGAGGAGTACAAAGTACATGCCCGGGTGCGCAGCCCGAAGTGGGGCACGGTCAACCTGCCGGCCGCCGAGTTCGCCCGCTGTGCGCGCCCGTTGGCGGATTGGGTGTAGAGCATTTTCAATTCAAGTGTAGCGGCCGGCGCCGCGCCGGCCGAATCTTCATAGCCGGGGGCGGCGGGTGTGACTATTGTTGGTGGCAGAGCGAAGTTTTTGGAATGGCGCGAGCCGTGCCGACACACACGCGATTCGGGGTGGCACGGTCTGGCCTCGCCCGAACCAGTCCGCATCCGTGGAAAGCCCATCCCGGCGAGGACAGGCCGTGGTTTGCAACAGGGGCGTAACGTCGCGGCCGAGTAGCCACGGCCTGTCGTCGCGGCGACGTTTTCCACCTGTCACGAGCCACCAAACGCGACGACAGACCGTGCCACCCCGGTCGCCACCAAATATGGTCACACCGGGGGTGGCTGTGCTAGATGACTTTTGTGGTGGACTGATTATCTTGCGAGGAGGATTCACAAATGCTTAGCAACTCGCTCTTTCCAATTTTGTTGTGTCTGATGGCATGTTCGGATGACCTGCCGACGGTCGAAGTGACGGCGGACGACACCGTTATTTCACAATCGTGCCGCGTGGTGATCCCGGCCGGCGTGGTGATCGAGGACGCGGGCGGCGACGGGGTGATCCAGATCGGCGCCTCGGATATCGAGATCGAGTTCGCCGAGGGCTCGGTGCTGCGCGGCTCGTCGCCCGGGGCGCGCCCGGACGAATACCGGGGCTACGGCATTCGGCTCAACGGGCACGAACACGTTTCGATCTGCGGCGCGCGGATCAGCGGCTATTGGTGCGGGTTGTGGGCCGCGCACGCCGACGGGTTGACGCTCGACGGGCTCGACGCCTCGGACAATCGCCGGGCGTATCTAAAGTCCACACCCGTCGCGGAGGATGGCAGCGACTGGCTCCGCCCGCACGAAAACGACAACAACGAGTGGCTGACCAACTATGCGGCGGCGATTTACGTCGAGGATTCCGACAACGTCACCGTACGCAACTGCAAGATCCGGCACGGCCAGAACGCTCTGTGCATTGATCGCGTCAATGATTCGAGGATCTACGACAACGATTTCTCGTTCAACTCAGGCTGGGGCCTGGCGATGTGGCGATGCTGCCGAAACGTCATTAGCCGGAATGCCTGCGACTTCTGCATACGCGGCTACAGCCATGGGGTGTACAACCGCGGGCAGGATTCGGCCGGCATTTTGATGTTCGAGCAGAACGAGGAGAACGTCCTCGCGGAGAATTCGGCGACGCACGGCGGCGATTGCTTCTTCGGACATGCCGGCAAGGAGGCGCTCGGCGAGGGCGGCCACCACCCGCTGGAGTGGTATAAAGGCCGCGGCAACAAGGACAACCTGTTGATCAACAACGATCTTTCGTACTCGTCGGCGCACGGGATCGAGATGACGTTCTCGTTCGGCAGCCGCCTCATCGGCAATCGGCTCGTCGACAACGCGATTTGCGGGGTGTGGGCCGGGTATTCGCAAAAGACGCTCATCGCCGACAACGAATTCATCGGTAACGGCGCGATGGGTTACGGCCTGGAGCGCGGCGGCGTCAACATCGAGCACGGCTCGAACAACCGCATCGTGAACAACAGGTTCCGCGACAACAAGTGCGGCGTTCATCTCTGGTGGGACCCCGATGAGGGTTTGCTGAAACTGCCGTGGGCCAAAGCAAACGGGGCCGAGTCCACGAAGAACATCATCGCGGGCAACGAGTTCGTCGGCGACCGGATCGCGATGCACTTTCGCGGCAAGAGCGACGTGACTCTCGGCTGGAACGAAATTCGTGAAGTGGAAAAAGAGATCGAGACCGAGCCGGACGTCGAAGTCATTCGTAAGCCGAGTTATCGAATCAAGCCCGCGCCGGCGCCGTACGAGGCATACGGTAATAAGCGGCCGGTGGGGGCGCGTAAGCATCTGCGCGGTCGCGAGAACATCATCATGACCGAGTGGGGTCCGTGGGATCACGAGTCGCCGCTGGTGCGGCTGGTGCGGGACGCCGGCGATTCGGTGACCTACGATCTACACAAAATGCCGGGCGGTTTGCGCGTCTCCTGTACGGGCGAGAATGTTGTGGGTTCTATGGCCACGCCGAGAGGCGAGAAATCCGTGCCCGAGTACACGATTCGGGCGACCAAACCCGGCGCGCATCCGTTCGTGGTTAGCGTCGAGACGCGTGGCTTCCAAAAGGAAATCACGGGGACGCTGATCTCGACCACTTGGGACGCCACGTTTTTCAGATGGAGCAAGGAGGTCGATCCGCGTGATGATCTCGAGGGTTGGCGCAAACTGGCGAGCGGCAACGAGGCAGTCTCGGCCACGGCGAAGCAACTGACGTTCAAGTACGCCTGGGGCGGTCCGAGCGAGCAGAAGCTTTCCGAGGAACTGACGACGGCCAAGCTCGGCGGCGACTATTTCGGCGTGATCGCCAGGACGAAGTTACCACTACCGGCCGGTAAATGGGAGTTCATAACGCGCAGCGACGACGGCGTGCGCGTGACGGTTGACGGCAAGCCGGTGATCGAGAATTGGACCTGGCACGGCCCGACGCGCGACGTAGGTGTGCTGGAGTTGCCCAAAGACAAGACGGTCGAGATCGTCGTCGAGCATTTCGAGATCGACGGGTACGCGGTCCTGGAACTCGCGGTTTCTCGCGGCGAGTAGGCATGCTTAAGCCAGGATCGAATCGTGTCCATGCTTGCGGGCCCCGTCCCGTTCTGAAGAACGGGCGAGGGACCAATTCGAATTCACGGTCTCCCCGGCGTTCGAGTCGGTTCCGGATCCGTCGGAGCGGTGGGACACTTCTGCCAGGTGCCTTCGCTTTTGCCGCGGAGCTTGTAGAGGATGGGAACTTATGTATGGTGCAACTCCTACGTACCCGTTTTCCTGTAGTGTGCGCCCAAACGATAAGTTTCCAAGGTAAAGAAGGACTACTCGTGGCACAGACACCCCATGATCCAGGCCCGCCTTCATGGTCCGCTGAGCAAGGCGAATACTACGTTCCGCAACAGCTCAAGACGTCCGGGATGGCCATTGCATCGCTCGTCTGCGGAATACTAGGTCTGGTGACCTGCTGTGCGGTCGTGCCGAGCGTGTTGGCTGTGGTGCTCGGCGGAGTATCAATGCCGACGATTCGTCAAGGCGAGGCTCGCGGACGTGGGCTGGCAATCGCCGGGATCGTACTCGGCATCCTTGGCCTCGTTGTCGGCTTGCTGTTCTGGATTTTCGTGGCGGCGAGCCGTGAGATTTCACCGGTCTCGGGGCGGGAAGTGTCGGTGGCCGACCGTAGCGTGCTGGAAGAAATGGGTGTTCTGGAGCCCAACGAGGACATTGAACTGTTCTATTCCGGCGGAATGTTCTCGATTCGGGAATCCGGCGTGGTCATCACTACCGGTCGGCTCGTTCTCTACCACGGTGACGGGAGAATCGAGACGGCCGCGTTGGGCAACATCAGCGCTATCGCGCTTATGCCCGGGAAATCCTGGCTCCAAGACGGGCGGTTCGTCGTCGAGACCGATGCCGGTGACCTCATCGTATTCTCCGTGGCTGCAGAGGAGGATGGTGACCGGCTCTTTCATCGCGTGCTGGTGCGGCGTGTCTCGGATGCCCGCGAAGAGGCGGGCAAGGCAGCGCCGATATCTGAGGTGTCGCCGCGCGAAGACGACGACTCAGCCACGCCGTAGGATGGGCATCGACCACTGCGACGAATGAATCGTGGCGAACTCGGCCGCGGACACCGTTCGCTTACGGGATATTACCGCGGGTTTGTATACCCCGGATTGCTCAGTCGGAGTTGAGATCCTTGATTTTCTTGGCCGGCACGCCGGCCCAGTATTCGTACGGGCCGATCCTGGTGTTGGGTCGGACGACGGACCGGCTGGCGACGATGGCATGGTGGCCGATTTCGACGCCGGCCATGATGGTGGTTTCGCCGCCGACGACGGCGTGGTCGCCGATCTTGACCTTGCGGATGAGCATGCCGCGGTTGTCGTAATGATGGGCGACGATCGTGCAGTTGAAGCCGAATTGGACGTTCTTGCCGGCTTCGATCAGGTGCGGGTCGATCAGCTTGATCGTGTCGCCCATGGTCATCGAGGTGGTGTGGGGTCCGAAGAAGCGCGTAAACAACGGCCCCAGCGGCGGCACGCGCGTCAGCACCGAGGAGAACATCGTCGCCCACGGCGGATCATAACGGGCCTTGACCAGCAAGACGTTGTACATGAACTGGCGAATAACGGGCGGCACCTTCCCGTCCGGGTCGATCGTGTGGAGACCCTCTTGCGGGTAGGGCGTGATGATCCGAAACAGGAGCAACGCCACGAGATAGCCGAAGTTGAACACCAGGATCGCGCCCAGGATGATCAGCACCCAATGCCCGGGCGTGTCTGCGACGGGGGCAAAACGCAAGACCAGCCACGCCGCCGGCCATAGACCGACGGCCATCATTATCAATTCCAGAACCAGGCCCGCGACGAGCAGGATGCGTTTGCCGGTGTCGGGATCGATCCGTTTAGCGTGCTTCGGTCCGGCGTCTGTATCGCTCATGGCAACGTGCTCCAGGGGGAACTGAGTGGAGTTACATTATCGTTCATCGTGTAATCCACCGGCGGGACGCCAATGCCACACCCGTACTCGCGCGGGCATGATACCCGAATTCCATGTGGGCATGCGTACAAACGCCCTGTGCAAAAGGTCGGGTGTCCAGTAGCGTCGCCCCCCAGATTGAGGCGTGACACTGCACCAGTGTATTGTCACACGGCATTTGATGGGTGGCTCGGGCGTCCCGCCCGAGGTTTCCACAGGCGAGACGCCTGTACTACTAACCCGAACTTTTCGCCCGGATAGTGATGTAACGTCTTGCGTGTTCTTGGATTAGTTGCACGTGGCTTGTGCGGGTTCTGGCTACGCGTTGGGTTTGACGCCGAGCAGGGCGAACACGTGGGTTTGGCCGGGAGTGGGCTTGGTGTTGAGATAGAACTCGTCGGTTGTGCCGTGAATGCGGACACGGTTCTTGGCCAGGGTACCGAGGTCTTTCAGCAGACTGCGGAAGCTGTGCACCGCATAGGCATCCTCGGTTCGCTTGGACTGATCCTTCTTCTTGGCGGCGGTGCTGCGCGGGGCCGGGGCGACGATCGACTCGCGCTTGCCTTCGGCCTCCTGCTTGTCATGATCGTCGAACAGGATCGGCGCCAGCTTTTGCCGCAGGTGCCACTCGACGTAGTATGCCAGCATGCACAGGAATACGTGTGCCCGAATGCGGTCATCCAGCCGATGGTGGATCGGGCGTACGTTCAGATCGATCGTCTTGAAACAGCGAAAGGCGCGCTCGACCCGTGACAGGCTCTTGTAGGCGCGCACGGCTGACTCGGAGGTAAGCGCCTCTGCCGGAACGGACGTGCGGACACAATAGAACCCGTCCAGGGCCGCTTCCGCGGCGATCTTCTCTTCATCGCGGCGGTAGCGGAAATGCTCGTCGCCGATGTCCAACACGAAGTGTTTGCCGACTTTGTACTTGCCCAGCACTTTGCCGACCTGGCTGCCCTGACCGGGGCGTACGGCTCGTGCGAGGGTGATCCGGAGTACACCCCTTATGCCGACCTGGACGGGGACGGCTGCATCGGCATGTCCGACCTTGCCATCCTGTTGGGGATGTACGGCACGACCATCGGCGACGAGATCTGGGCGTTGTACACCTGGGACGCCGAGAACCGTCTGATCGGCGTCGAGCCGACGGCAGCCGACCCGGGCGACCTGACCGCCGACGACAAGAAGCTGGTGTTCAAATATGATTACATGGGCCGCCGCGTGGAGAAACGCGTGATCCCGTGGAACCCCAATCTCGGCACCGAAGGCGACTGGGACGTGGACAATCCCGACTCGGTCCGGCGGTACGTCTACCACAACTGGCTGCCGCTACTGGAGCTGGAGGTCGAGAACGCCGGCACGCCGAGCGAGACGATGACGATCCTGCGTAAGTATACGTGGGGGATCGACTTGAGCCAGACGCTCGATGGGGCCGGCGGCATCGGCGGCCTGCTAGCCACGTACGACACGCAGGGCACGCCCGAGACAGCCGACGACCGCGGCTACCTCTACCTCTACGACGCCAACGGCAACGTCGGGCAGGTGCTGTATGCGTCCGACGGCTCGATCGAGGTGAAGTACGAATACGACGTCTTCGGTAACCGTATCAACCTGCCCGACCCAAGCGAGTACGACCAGCCGTTCCGCTTCAGCACGAAGTACTGGGACGATGAAACCGGGCTGGGCTACTGGGGCTATCGCTACTATGGCCCAAGGCTGGGCCGCTGGCTTAGTCGAGACCCTATCATGGAGTCAGGCGGAGCCAATCTATATGGATATGTTCAAAACGCCCCTACGTTCGACAGCGACTCGCTGGGTCTCTGGAAGATTCTGCGCGTGGGGCTACTTAAAGCGCTTGCTACCGTAGAAAATGGAGACACCGTCGCTTCCCTAGCCAAGGCAATTGGCTTGGATTGTGACGATTATACGTTATGGCTCGGTCTCACTGATGATGCCCAGACATGCGGTACGATGCCCAAGAGTTGCACCCAGACTTTGACACCGGGCTGTCGCTATACAATTCCGAATTTGGTCGCCTATGTTGCGGGCGCCCCATCAACCATCCTAGGCGTAAAACTGAAAGGCTTGCTACACCCGGGATACGAATACGTTTTGCAGCAATCCGAGGCGCTGGCTTGGTGGTACTCCTTCGAGGGCTATCGTGTCCGGTTATACCGTGAGCCCAATATTTCTGTGGTACAAAATGTTCTTGCTAATCCAGATCTAACTGTCTTCATTTATGGTGGGCACGGCTCGGCGCCAAATCCGGCAAACAACAATCTCGGAGGAGGCCTAGCGATTAAACCAGGCAACCTACTAATGAGGAATCTCTATCGGTACACTTCGCAAGATCTGCCTAAGCTAGCCCGAATGACACTTCAGGCATGCTACACCGCAAACGGTGAAGGCACGCCATGGAAGAATAGCTGGAGATCCAATGTCGCTAACGCGGGGCTATTCCAGGGACACACAGGCGTATTCAGAGGCGCTAACATAGGTACGATACGAATGAAGCGGTATCGTGGTGCGCCCAACTACGGGTGGTAGGACTTACTGCTCAGAATTGCAGAGAGCATAGTACGTACTGAAGACATACTACGCGTATTGTGCTGACTCGAGTCAAGACTCTCAGGCGGCGACTCGCTGATTTGTAATCGAGATAATTGGTATATCTGAGTGCACCGGTATGGAGCATAGAGCGAAGAACGACCAGTTAGATGGATCTCGCGTGGAGGGCGCGCCGAAAGTGTACCGTGCTCGGCCGCGCGAGGTGAGCGATTGCGCTTTCATGTGCCTGCAACTCGTCTGTTTCTGGCTACCGGTATGCACATTGGTGCTTCTGATGATGCGCCAGCCCGCCCACGCGTGGAAAGGCGAGGTGGTGCTAGCGACGAGCGTTTGCATATGCTCGATAATTGCAGTGGTTGTCGGCATCATTATGATGCATGGAAGCCGGTATCGAAAACGAATGGTCGTGTTAGCCTGCTGCGGTGTCGTAGCGGCAAGCGTAACCGAACGGCTTGCTGTGATAAACGAATGTTTCAGACAGTGCGCAGTGGCAGATGTCCTGGGTGGGGTAACGTTTGATCAGGCAAGGCGAATTGTCGCGGCCCTCCATGGATATGCGCAAGACAACGATGGGCGGCTTCCGCCAGGGCTATGTGCCCTTATTCAAGACGGGCGATTGAAGCCAGAGGAACTCTGGATTCAAAGCAGTACAGCGGGGGCATGCGATTATGCCTATGTGGTCGGTTTGCGATATGATAGGGACCCGGGGGACTGGATTGTTGCTTTCGCGCGCCAAGACGAGCCTTACGGAACCGGGGGAATAGCGATATTCCTTGGTGGAGAGGTGTGTGGGGGTGTGTCTCCGGATGAACTGTCCAGGTACCTTGATGAATTTCGCAGGCGCTACGTTGAATCGCGTGGTAAGCAACCCACGATCATCGAGCCTCGATCAGACAAGAGCTGAGGTGATTAATGGCACCCGGCCCGGCCCTTGTGTGCGGCGACGGTGTTCCTCTGTGAAAGAGCCGAGTTGCGTTTAACATCGGCAGACGCCCGGACCGAGGTCAACGACCTTGTTGGATGGTCAAGTTCGAGAAGAGCTGGCGGATTGGAACCGGGTCAGTCCGGCCACGGTTTCGCAAGTTTGATTTCCGCCGGTGGGAGGCCTAGAGTTCAGATGGACACATTCGTGGAACCTCGCCGTCTGATAAATTGCGAACTCTCGGGTCCACGACGAGGACATCGAGCGCGGCGAATTCGTCTTCCGGAGGATCGGCCTGCGTAACGGTGGACGGCAGCCCTGCGGGAAAGTTAGCCCGGTCGGGATGAGCAGCCAGCGGCGGCTTGGATCTAACGGATATGCGGCTCGCAGGTCTCGGACGCGGCCGAATTCGAGCGGGAATCGAGCTAATACTTGTGGTACAAACGGGTTGCGCACGACGCTGGAATGTGACACTGACAAGCAGCAGATCGGAAAGGTTGATCTAATGACTAAGTACAGTCGTTGGATACGTGCATTGGTTGTGGTTGGGCTAATCGCCATCGGCGCGGGGCAGGCACAGGCCGACATCGAGTACGAAGTGATTGATCTCGGAGTGATGTTGATGGACCCGAGCGCGGCCAGTCTGGGGAAAGCTGTTAACGACCTGGGACAAGCTACCGGCCGAGGAACCACGCAGAATTTTCATCACCACACTTTCCTGTATTCGGATGGGGTCATGCACGATATCGGTGATCTAGAACTCCATCACTATCATCAGGGGAATTCGATCAATAATCATGGGCACATAGCCGGTCACACGATTTGGGGCGATGCAACGTCGTTTCTGTATCGAGGCCCCGGTGATTACGTTGTTCTTGGAACTTTAGGCGGCGACTCGTCCTGGGCCGAAGATGTAAATGACCACGATCAGGTTGTCGGACGGTCAAATATTGACGGATTCGCAACACACGCCTTCCTCTGGCAGGACGGCGTCATGGCGGACTTGGGCACGCTCGGGGGCCGCGACAGTTATGCCAGCGCGACATCCACTCCGTCACCGCCAACACCCGCGCCGGCGGCCGCGAACTCCTCGCCCAAGCGACCCAAATCCCCATCCGCCCCCACGTCACCACCTACCCCCTTGCCGACGCCAACCGTGTCCTCCAGGATCTCAAGGCCGACCGCATCAACGGCACCGGCGTCCTGCTGATGAACACGTAAACCCGCTCGTCGCCGTTCCAGACACACACAAAATGCCACAATATGTTAAAATCAGTATACTGGGATGGGATTTCTTCTATCCCGGCTCCAACGCGGTAAGGAGTGCTCCGTGCCAACTTACGAGTACATCGCAAAGGATCCGAACCGCGGCTGCCAACGCTGCCGCGTGCCTTTTGAGGTGCAACAATCGATGCACGACGCGCCGTTGAAGAAGTGCCCGCAGTGTAACCGTCCGGTCGAGCGTCTCATCTCGCGCTGCGCGATCAACACCCGCTCCGAAAAATCGATGCTCAGCGACCGCAACCTCAAGGAAAAAGGTTTCACTAAACTAGTCAAGGAAGACACCGGCCGCTACCGCAAGGTCACTTGAACCGATATATATGATACTGCAATATGAAGGGCCGCGAGCCTGGAGCCCGCGCCGCCCCCTAGGAGAATTCGATGCGTATAACCCCCACCCTCATCATCCCCGTCACAACCTGTTTTCTTATCTGGCCCGCACTCGTCGGTTGCCACACCCCTCCGATGACCTACAGCGCCTCGCAGCTACAATCGCCGAGCGCTCGCGCCCGCGCCGCGTATCTTTATTGGCAGCGCAACAACGTTCCCTCGCTGCGTGAAAAAGACTATCGGCGAATCGCCTTGGTCGACTTCTCGGTCGAATACGTCACGGCCAAGATGGAAATGCCCGGCCAAAACCAGCCGACCTTCAGCCCGCCCGCGATCGCCCCGGGACACATCGGACTCGAATACAGCGGCCTCTTCCGCAAGAAACTCAACTTCGATGAGTCCCTCTGCCGGCAACTGGCCGACGAGCTCCACCAGATGTTCATCAGTCACCTTACCCGGCGGGGCTTCGAGGTCGTTGACTCGGCCGAGATCCGCCAGGCACCCGCCTATCAACGACTCGAGACCAGCCCGCGCGACAACGGCTCCATCCTACAAGAACTTAATCTGATCGGCTCCGACACCGGACGTACTAAGAAAATGATTATATACCCGGCGACCGGCCTGCAAATCGTCACCGGCGCCGACGGCGAAGACATCGAGGACGTCGAACTCGACCTGCTCGACCAGCTCCACGCCGACGTTTCGCTCCGCGTCCACATCCGCGTGGGCGTCTACCAAGACCACGCCAGCATCGAGCGGGGCTCGATCATCTGGATCCTCACCCGCGACGTCGTCGGCAACATTACCGCCAACCGCTCGCTCCTGTCCGATAACATCGTCGTGACCCCGCGGGGTTTCGCCCCGCTCCAGGGCGAAGTCTACGACGTCGATTCCCATAAATACTTGCAAGCCATACGCTTACTATTCCCGGTCTACATCTCGATGGCCATTGAACCCGAACTGTACTAGCTCATTAGTCACTAGAGCGGCAGTGCAGTCAGCCGCTCGGAATCCCGACCTGTGATTCCTCTTGCCCATTCCGTACAATTACATTACCGACAACGCGAAGCGAGCCGCATGCCCAGAGCCCATAATGACGCCGAAACAGCAACCTCGATCGAGCGCACCGAGCGACACAACGCCAAGCCATGGGTTCTTCCTTGACCTAACTTTAGAATCACAAAACCTAAGAAGATACTCATTCACACTAATCGAGCTCCTGGTCGTTGTCGCGATCATAGCTCTGCTGATCTCTATTGCGCTGCCGTCGCTCAGTCACGCCCGCGAACAGGCTCGCGTGGCCAAGTGTCTGGCCAACCTCCGCGCCGTCGCCCAGGCCGGCACCGCCTATATCCATGACTTCGAAAACCTCCCCTGGGCCCTTCCCTGGCTGTACGCCGTCGACGACAAAACTTTCACCAACGATGTCATCAGCGAATACGTCTGGGGTGGGGGCATGCCCGCCGCCACCGATGAACTCTTCGTTCAAGCCGGCAGCCCCGGCCTGCCGCCTTCAAGGACCGACGTCTACCACATTCCCCCCCGGCATCGTCCCATGAACCCCTACTTCGAGGCCTCGGTCAGTTGGAACGCCGAGCCCACCGATCCGCCCGCCCAACAGCGCGAAGACGAGCCCGAAGTCCCCGATTACTTTCAGTGTCCCTCCGACAAAAACCCGTATGTTCCCGTCGTCGGCGAGTTCAACGCGCCCCCGGACGACGCCTACATGTCTCCCTGCTGGTGGTTCTGGGGCACCAGCTACCCGATCAACTGGTATTGGCCCTACTACTACATGGAAGCCCCGCCCGGTGGAAAAGAGCCCTACACCGAATTCGACGTCGTCATCGGTGCCCACGACGACATTAAAGGCCTCGGCAAACACATGCTGAAGAAAAAGACCGGCCGCTTCGCTTCACAGTTCATCATGTTCTATGAAAACCAGCTCAACTTCGCGCTCGAAGCCGCCAGACCACCCGGCCACGCCGCCGGCCCCTGGGCCAGCGAGTCAAAAAACCTCCCCGGCTGGCACCGAAAAATGGACCACCACGTCGCCGCCTTCCTCGACGGCAGCGGCCGTTATCAGATCTTCGACACACGCTACGTCTTCGGCTCGAATTGGACCACCTGGCCCGCCCAACCCTGGTATGGCCGCTGGAAAGAATACAACGACATCGTGCCGTAGAGGTCCGCGGCCGTTGTTTGTCGTGAGGGGCGCCGTGCGGTTCGTGCTACGGGTTCTTCGCTATCCCCAGGTCCTCCGACGAGAGAAGCGATTCGAAAGCGTAGCCCGCTTCCTCGATCTTCGCTCGGCCGCCTTCCTGGCGGTCGATCACGACGACGAGCTTGTCGACCACTGCGCCGGCGTCGGTCAGGGTTTTCATCGCCTCGATCGCCTGGCCGCCGGAGGTGCAGATGTCTTCGACGACCAGCACGCGGTCGCCCTTTTCGATCTTCCCCTCGATCAGCTTGCCGGTGCCGTAGCCGGCCTTTTTCGAGTTGCGGACGATCACGAACGGCTTGCCGGTTTCCAATGAGGTGGCGGCGGCCAGTGCAATAGCGCCTAACTCGGCACCGGCGATACGGTCGATTCCGTCGTGGACGTACTTCGCGAAACGCCTGCCCAGCTCACGCAGCAACTCGGGCTGCGTCTCGAACAGGTACTTGTCGAGATAGTACTTGCTCTTTTTCCCGCTGCGGAGCGTGAAGTCGCCCTCGAGGTAGGCCGCCTGTTTCAGGGCCCGTGCGAATTCAGCGTCGGTCATGGTCGTCTTCCTTGGAGCCGGTTGCGCATTTCCAGACGCCAGTGGAACGGGAAACCAAGGGGCATGTCAAGATGCACGTCCCGGGCGAACAGATTCGGCCAACGAGCCGACGGCCATTGCACTTTTCCTGGAACGCGCCCCGACCGCTACCAGCACTCGTCACCGTAACGGCTGAGCAGCTCGGCCAGGTCGGCCAGGTCGACGTCTCCGTCGTTGTCGAGATCGCCGTCTTCGTAACTCATGCCGGACGGCTCGCCGTAGTTGGCCAAGAGCTGCGCGAGGTCGCTCAGGTCGACGTCGTAATCGGAGTCGAGATCGCCGATGCACTCGCAGACGTCCATGATCCCGTTTCCGTCGGCGTCCGGCCCGACGGCGAAGACATACGCCGCTCCAGCGTCTTCGCCCATCTCGTCATTGTAGTAGGCACCAATGATGGCGGTACTGCCACTGAGACCAAGGGAGCTGCCGAAGCGATCGTCGAACGCGCCGTCGGACGCCCCGATCTTGGCTACCTGCACCCAATGATCATTGGGCTGGCGTACGAAAACGTACGCGGCCCCGGAGCCGATGTCGTTGTAGTCCGCGTTCTTGGCCCCGATGAGCGCAAGGTCTCCTTCGAGCCCAACGGCAATGCCGAAAGCATCGGAGTTCTCGATGTCGTCGCTGACGATCTGCGCCACCTCGATCCAGTCGCCGTTCGTCTGACGTTCGAAGATGTACGCCGCTCCCGCGCTGGGTGCGAACGCGTGCGCGGTCGTCGCGCCGACGAGCACGCGATCGCCACTGACCGCCACCGCTTCCCCGAAGCTCCAAAACGCCGATCCGTCGTGCGGCAGCAGCTTGGCCGCCTGGAACCAGGTGCCGTTCGGGTCGCGCTCGAAGACATAGGCCGAGCCCGAGTAGTTACCAAGGTCGTCGTCATCGCGAGCGCCGCCGACCGCCACGTCGCCGTCGATGTCGACGCTGGCCCCCAACTTGTTATAGGGCTCGCCATCGTTGGCCAGGAGCTTGGCCGCTTGAATCCACGCTCCGTTCGGGTCGCGCTCGAAGATGTACGCCGACCCCGAGCGGTAGCCGTTCTCGTCGTCGTAAGGAGCACCGACAACGGCTCGATTGGCGGCCAAGGCGGCCGATTCGCCGTAGAAGTTGCCAAACCACCAGTCGTCCGGAATGAGCGCGCTTCTTTGTTGCCATTGAGCGTCCAAGCGTTCAAAGATGTGCGCCTCCTGCATAATTCGCACGCCAATGACGGCCGTATCCGCTTCTAGGTCAACACACCAGCCAAACCCATCCAGATCGGGGCATATCGGATCAGGTAACGTCTGCGCAAGGAACCACTGGGGGCCGATGCGCTCATAGACAAAGACCGAGCCGATGTTGTTTCCGCGGTCGTCGTCCCATGGGGCGCCGACCATGATCGTGTTGCCGTCCACCGCGCCGGAAAACCCAAAGATGTCGCCACTGTGCCCCGTGTGATCGATAAGCTTGGCCCTTTGGCATTGCGCGTGAACGGGGCGCGGAGCGCCAATGAGCACAAACGCCCCCAGCATCGCCCATATCGCGCTGGCACGTACGCTTGCAAAGCTCACTGGCATACTCCAACGAAGGCACTCGCCTGACTGCGAGGATTAAGGTGTCCAATCGATGAAACTGGACCAGATCACGGAGTCTTTCGGCTGCGGATCCAGCGAGTACGTACCGCTAAACGCCGTCCGGATCACTCGATCTGGTATTTGATACGCCCGAGCAGAAAGTCACCTTGATCTATGTCCGTGGCGTCAAAGAGGAAATCCACGGCCCGCGAGTCCCCGGCGAATGCTGTCGCCCGCCAGAGGAACCTCGGCAGCGGTCGTTTGAGCCACTTCCATCGCTGATCGGGGTCAAGCTTTGTCGCGCTCTGAACGTCTGATTTCAGCTCACTCCCAGTTGTAAGATAGATCTCCCACTCAGGTTCTGTCAGCGTCACTGCTGGATCGCTTGACTCTCGATACCATTCGTCGCGTTTGAGCACCCATCCCAAAATGGTGTCAAAGCGAATGCGAATCTTGTGGTAGAGGGGGACGATCAGCGACTTGGGACCGAACCACACGGTCCCCGGTTCCCCAGCTTCACCACGCCAATACGAGCTCAGGGTGAGCGATACCTGCTTCGATTTCCCAGCATGGGAGACCAGTAGCGGGGGAGTTCCAAACTCCAGGCGAGCGAAGGGTCCAATCTGGTCATCGTGAACGTAGAGTTTATCTATGCGCGACGACTTAAGCAGTGTCGCTGTCCCAGGGTATGGCACCGGCTCTTCTCCCCCCAGGCTGAATCCCGTCACGGTCACTGCGTGACGCGATTCCCAGTCTCCCTCCAGAGGCTTCGGATGATCCGGCTTAGAAACATCGTAGAGGGCCGTCATCATCACCAACGGGATCTTGGCGCGCAGATATCCGTAAACCGTAGCCTGGAGGGCCGCCGCGTCTACAGGCGCGATCAGTTCGGGTTCCAGCCCCGCTTTCTTGACGGCGACCGCCATCTGCAATGCGGTAAGCCCACGGCTGGGAACATCTCGCTGCCTGCTTGGTGCGTGTTCAGTGGCGATCTTGGTGATCTCAACGGGCGACCGGATCTCATGCTGAAAAAGGTATGCCGTGCTCTGCAGCGCGGACCACAAGGCGCTGGTGGCACAAGCCGCGGCGATCGTGTCCTGTTCCTGGAAGGGGAGTGATTTGACGGTGAGATTCAAACCGAGAAGGTGCACGTCGTACTCACGCGCCACCGGGTAGAACCTGCGAAGTGGTTCCCCGTCTTCGTAGATCCGTAAGCACGTGCGGCCGATGAACGTCAAAGGAAGCGGTTTGACCACGACGAAGCCGAGATACCGGTTCTCCTTGCGGTCCATCAAGTCGGCGAGGAGCTCGGGTGCGGAGCCCGTTACGGCTGCCTGCAGTTCGGCTTCATCGAATTCAGCACGGAAGAAGTGGAGGCGGGCACAAACGGAGCTGTATTTCTCTTGGAAGCAGCGCACATAGTACGCGCCATAATCTTCGAGAAAGTCGCGGTCCGTGTACTTCCACTCGGCCACGATCGTCAGGGGGCCCTTCTCTTCGAGGTGGCCAAAGTAGCTCTCGAAGTAGTCAAACTGCTGCTTTTGCCTAACGAGATGCTCACTCGTTTTCGAGGCGGCGCTGAAGATTTCTGCTAGGCGATCGATCGTGTAGGGGAAGGCCTGATAGGGCTTATTTCTGTCGATGTCAGGGGTCATTCCGGGTCCCCCCTGGACCTAGATTGTAGCGGCTCGGTTCAGTTCCTCTTGGCTCAAACGCCGCTCCTTCCGAAGCCTCCGTATCGCCTTCGCGGCGTTGCTATCTGCGCGATGGTCAGTCGGACCGGCAGGAGATGCCAGCGCGTCCGGGCCCCGTATCAACCTTGCGATATCCCGGTTCAGCCCTTCGTTCTTCTTTGGCTGCATTTCGCGATCTCCTTAGAAGCTTAAGCGTAAACGCATACCCACACGCCACTGCGTGAGCCGAACCAATCTCGGTTTCCGATGACAGCGCTGCACCTTCTTTATCGCTCACGGGAAAGACGTGACGCCCGCCGCCGCACGACTTGGCAAACTAATACAATACACGCCTACGGCGCGAACGTCATACTGCGCTTCCGCGCCAGAAAACAAGCTGACAGGAAACCGCTTAACAAGCGGGCCCTACACCCCAGCATAATCAAGTATCAAAATAACCTAAGCACAATATGTTGCGCAAGTCAACCCGTCCGATCAGACTGAAGCCTCAGCGAATCACCATAAGAACATCGATCGCAACCATCCCGGCAGGCGACTGTGCTCATCTCGGGCTGGAGTTGATGCGGATTGCTGAGGCACCCCCTTATCTTCGTGCAGTTGAGTTACGGGTGCGGACGGCCGCGCGGGCTGAAGACCGCGGCTCCTTGGAGGACTTGCCGGTCCCGGTCATCAGTAGGTTCAGCTTCTCGATTCCCTCGCCGCCGAATTCCAGCACGAGCTCGAACAGCGAGCCCATCGTTGCCAGGAAAAGCCGCAGGTCCTCGATGCGCCGCTGAAACTCCCGGATGTCTTCCGCGTCCGGGGTATTGATCTTGGCGTTGGCTTGTTTGACTGATTCGCAGCAGTGGTCGATGGTGGCGATGATCGGCTCGACCTCGCGCCGCCGACGTTCACGCATGATGGTTTCAAACATGTGCCAAACGTCGGTGTCGGCCTGGAAGTATTCCTTGCGGTCGCCGAGCTTGTGCATGCGTTCGATCAGCCCCCAATCGACGAGGGCCCGCAGGTTCATGCTGGCGTTTCCGCGGGAGATTTTGAGCTGATCCATGATGTCGTCGGTGCAGAGCGGCTCGCGGGTGACGAATAGCAAGGCGTGGATTTCCGCCATCGTGCGGTTGATGCCCCAATACCCGCCCATCTCGCCCCAGCGTCTGACGAGTAGGTTTTTGGCTTCCCGGAAGGGGCTCGGCATGACTGCTGCGCCTTAAAAGTTTCAGAATCATCTAAAAGAATTATACTTCCAGCCGACTTACGTCGCAAGCAAACGCTTGATTTTGCTCGGCTGGCGAGCATACTGACCGTCGTACCGTGACGGCCGGGGGTCGGACGCGGCCTGCTGTTGTGGGACGGCAAGTTTGAACGGCTGCTACGCGCACAAGTCTCGCGCTTGTTATTGAAACCGCGAATCGTCTCTAAAGGCCTTGTTAAAAGGAGTTTGAGAGAATGGATGCCAGAGCCCGGAACTGTGTGTTGTGGGTCACACTGCCGCTGATCGCGCTGCTGACCGGCTGCGGTAACTACACAATTACATTTGAGGTTGCCGACGTGATCAACGCATGGGGCGCGGACCTTACGGCCGAAATGCTCGACGTCGACATCATCTGTATGACGAAGAAGGATGCCGAGAATCACCCCGAGATCATCAACGGCACTATGCGCGCCAACGAGTGGTTCAAAGCCCGTGACGAGGATAGCGCCAGGTTCGGGGACATCGCCGCGAAACGCATCTACGCTTTGCGCCATGGCAACGCCGGGGACAAGCGTGACACGCTAGTTGGTTTGCCGCTTCTGTCGTTCAAGGATCGAGAAGACGATCTCCGGACGACCACCATCAAGGTTCAACATCCGCAGTTTCTGAGCGGTGAATCGGCGATCGTTATTTACGGTCGATTCAGTAGCCAGACGGGTGTGGCGAAGACGCCGCCATTGGTCATCCAGCCTCCGGGTTCCAAGAACGAGATCACCGTCAAGGTCGGCAAGACCGGGATGAGCGTGGCGAGTCGGCGCTGATACCGTGGCGGCCTGCGGCTCGCCGACCGTTTCCATCGGCGGGACGCCGGTGCCACACACGTGTCGCGGCCTGCGCCTCGTAGGCCGTCGCTGTATTTTCTTGCCGGTCCGGTCTGCCATCCGCTGGCCGTGACGGTAGAATGACTGCGCGACTCGTACGCGTCGACGCCGGTTGGGCTCCGTCGGCGATTGCTTGAAAGCAGGGACATGCCATGAAGTTCTGGCCCGAAGTGCATTGGTCGGAAGGCCAGTTTCTCCGGCCGCACCATTTTCAGGCGGCCTTACGCCAGGTGGAGACGCTCCGCGGCGCCATGCTGGAGGCGGCCCAGCCCCACGGCTGGGGCTTCCTCTCGCTCGACCTGACGCAGGAGGCGATCGAGAACAATCTGATCGAAATTCACGCCTGCGAGCTGCTCCTGCGCGACGGCACCTGGGTGAAGATCCCGGAAAATTGCAGCCTCGACCCGCGCGATTTTAAGAAACTCTTCGACCAGGCCACCGGACCGCTCGACGTCTACTTCGGCGTGCCCGAGCTCCAGGCCGTACGCGGTAACGTGCAAAATCCCGGCGAGCAGCTCGACGGCCGCAGCCCTCGCTATGCGATCGACCTTTCCGAGCGTTACGACGAAAACACCGGCGAAAACCCGCAGGCGATCGAGGTCCGCCGACTGCGCGGGGCGATCTTTCTCGGCGACGAGGACCGCACCGGCTTCGAATGCGTGCGGATCGGGCGGATCGAGCGTTCCGCCGCCGGACCCAAGCTGATAAAAAACATCGTCCCCCCGCTGCTGCGAATGAAGGCCTGGGACCCGCTCTGCACCGGCCTAAGCTCGCTCTGGAACGACATCCGCTCGCGCTGCGAGCAGTTGGGCGGCGACGCGGCCGAGCGGGCGCTGACCTTTGCGACCGGCAGCCCGGCCGACATGGAGCAGTTGGTCAAGCTCCAGGCTCTGAACGAGCTGACGGTTCGGTTCGCGGCGTTGGCTAACTCCCCGGAATTGCACCCGTTCCTCTTGTACATGCTGTTGTGCGAGTCGATCGGCAAGGTCACGCTCTGGGACGACTTGCGCCGCCCGCGCGAATTGCCGCCGTACGACCACAACGATTGCGGCCCCGTCTTTGATGAGCTGTTCCGTTATCTGCGGGCGTTGGTCAACGGCATGTTGCCGAAGGACTACATCGAGCGGCCGTTTGATCGACAGGAGGACGGCTATGGGATCGAGCTCGATTACGAGTGGTTCACGCCCAACCACGAGATGTTCCTGGGGATCCGCTCGCCGTTGCAGACGGACGAGATTCTGACGCTGTTTCGCTCGATCAATTTCAAGCTGGCTTCGCCGCGGGATGCGCTCGAGGTTTATCGTCGCCGGCTCCCGGGTCTGGAGTTCAAGAGTGCCGGCACGGTGCCGAATTTGCCGAAGAGCGCCGACCAGCACTACTTCCGCATCTCGCGCACCTCGCCGTACTGGGAGCATTGCGAGACGGAACGTGGCATATTCATTGCGATACCGCCGAACGACATGCCGAAGCTGGAGGCGCTGAAGCTGTCGTTGTTCGTGGTCAAGCTCAAAGGTTGACAGGAGGTTCGACTTGTCCCTTTCGGTCTACGACCTCGCCGTCGAAGTGGTCTTGTACCTGGTCGCGTTTCAGCGCCGGGTTGAGGACGGCGAAGAAATCAACTACGAAAACACGCGGGCCGAGACGCTGGCGTTGCTGAACGATCTCGACCAGCGCAGCCACGGCGAGCCGGGTTTATGGGACAACTGGACCAAGGCCCGCAGCCCGCTGGTCTACCTAATCGACGAGGTAATGATCCTCAACGCCAATTGGGCGCACCGCGACCGCTGGGCGGACGAATGCCTCGAGGTCGCCCTGCTCGGGCACCTGGAAGCGCTCGGTGGCGAGAGCTTCTACGGTGAATGCGACGAGGCCCTGCACGATCTGGAGCTGGCCGAGCGGCACGAGCGGCACGACTTCCAGGCCAAGTGCGATACCGTGATGGTTTATTACGTCGCCCTGCAAACCGGGTTCAAGGGCAAGTACGCGCTCGATCTCGACGCCTGGCGGGAATACAAGGGCCACGTTTTCTCGAAGCTGCCCGCGTACGCCCAGACGCGTGCCAAGGAGCTCTTCCCAGAGGCCGAGGAGCACACCGTTCTATTGAACCCGAACTACGAGCCGGTCATGCGGCTATTGTATGTCTTCGTCGGAGTCGTGGTGATCATGGCGATATACTTTACGTCCACCTGGTTTTACTGGGGAGAAATGGTGGACAAGCTGGAAGATGGAGCCAGAAACGCGCCCGTGCCGACTTCCCAACAGGTCGAGGAAGGATAACAGTCCGGTATGATCGACGGCTTTGTTGATGTTTGCCTGACTCGGAGACCGCAGCCATGGCGTTGAGTGCAAACGCGGTAATGATGAAGTTCTTCAAGCTCCCCCCGGCCATGCGCATGATCCTGGCCCTGGCGGGCTTTGGGTCGCTCGCGTCAATCGTCTTCATGCTCCTGCCCGCCCTGCGCACCCGCGAGGGCAAGATGTGGGTGTTGATCATCGGCGGGATCGGCCTAGTCCTCATCCTGTTGATCTGGGGCATCCGCCGCATGTTCTTCAAGAAGAAGTCCTCGGCGTTGAGCGACGCGCTCGATTCGCAGGGACCGACACGCGGCGACATCGCCGAGCAGGAGAAAATCTATCGCGAAAAGTTCCGGGCCAAGCTGGCGGATCTGAAGACCAACGGGCTGAACGTCTATAAGCTTCCGTGGTTCGTGCTGATCGGCGAGCCGGGCTGCGGCAAGACGGCCAGCTTGATCCACTCCGGGCTCGACTTCCCGCTGGGCAAGGACGAGGTGCCCGGCTTCGGAGGGACGCGCAATTACAACTGGTGGTTTACCAACGACGCCGTCATCCTCGACACCGCCGGCCGGATCGCGTTTCAGGAGGAGGGCACGACCGACAGGGTCGAGTGGGAGTATTTTCTCAAGCTGCTCAAGGGCTACCGCCCGCGCTGCCCGGTCAACGGGGTTGTGATCGCTCTGCCGGCCGACAAGCTGCTGCGGGATAATTCCGAGGAACGCGCCCAGAAAGCCACCGTGCTGCGCGAACGGCTGCGGCAGGTTCATCAGACGCTCGGCGTGCGCTTCCCGACCTTCGTACTGGTCACCAAGATGGACTTGGTCGGGGGTTTCAGCGAGTTCTTCGAGGAGATCCGCGTCGATCTCCAGCAGCGCAACCAGATGTGCGGCTGGTCGCGGGCGGGCGAGTTTCAGGAGCCGTACGATCCGGCCGGGTTCCCGGACGCGTTCGACCAGGTTTACCATCGCCTGCGCGACTGGAGCATGCGCTATTTGCAGCGCAAGGCGACCGAAGACGAGCTCGGGCTGATTGTCACCTTCCCGGAGAGCTATCGGCAACTGCGCGGGCCGCTACACGATTACGTCGCCACGATATTTCAGAAGAGCCCGCTGCTCGAGCCGCCGTTCTTCCGCGGGTTTTATTTCACCTCGGCGGTTCAGGAAGGCGCGCCGATTTTTGACGTGTTCTCGCGCTCGAAGGCCGGGATCACCGTCGCGGAGCGCCCGACGAAGGCGGTCGACTCGAAGGCGTTCTTCATCCACGATTTCTACGGCAACAAGGTCTTCCCCGAACACGGGCTGGTCTTCCGCAGCGCCAAACACGTTTCGCTCAACAAACGCATGCGCCGCATCGTCTGGATCGGATCGGCGGCGATGATCCTGCTAATGATTATGATCTTCGGCTTCGGACGCAGCGGTACCAGTGAGTTGATCGACGTCCCGCGCGACGACTGCGGAATCGCCTCTGAGGCGATCAAGAAGAGCGACGACGCCAAGTACGGCGATCTGAAAGGCAATCTACGGCTGGCGAAAGCGTTGCAGGGACACTATGAGGCCTACGGCGCGCCGTGGACCGCGTTATACGCGCGCTTCCTCTTCGTCGGCGCCAACATCCGCGTGCCGCAGCAGGCCGTCGGCAAGATCCACGCCCGCTTCGTGCTCGATTGCATCTTCCAGCCGATTCTGACGGAGGTCGAGCGCGAGCTGGCCAACGCCGAAATCACCGTCACTACGCCACAGCAGGCGCGCAAGCGTTATCTGGCGGCGTTGCGCGTTTACACACAGTGGTACGGCGAAGTGGTCGGCCAGTACGAGCTGACCGAGCTCGACAGCCCGGAGGCGGTGGTGCGGCGGACCGAGTTCGAGACCCTGCTGACCTTCCTCGGCTTGGGCGACGCCGACCTCAAGGACGCCGCGGATCAATTCGAGATGGCGCTGGTCACTCTATCGGCGGACTCGCGCTCGTTTGCCCGCGAGATCCTGCGCGACGGCCTGGAGTTCGACGTGTCCGCGGCGACCAAGACAATCGTCGCCGCCGTCGACCGCATCACCGACAGTTGGATGCCGTATACACAGTTGACCGCGGACAATACCAACCCGATGGTCAAGTACTGGGCTGATTTCGCCAATCGGATCGGCGACCTGCGCGATCGCTACAGCGAGCTACTGGCACTTGCGGAGAGCTTCCGCGACGGCGGCCAGTACGAGGAGAATGTAGGCCGCTTCATGAGGCTCACGCAGGGCGTTCAATATCTGGGTGATCCGGACATCACGACCCCCGAGTCCGGCAGCCTCCACGAAGCGTATTACAACCTGATGACGTTCCTCGATACCGCCCAGGTGCCCGAGACACTCGAACACCGCATCATCCGGCTCAGTGGGTTGCTCGACGTATTCCGGTCGCAATGGGATCGCGAATACGACACGCTGCGGGATGCCTTGATGATCGGCGCGCCTGACGACGATCGCGAGCCGCAGACCCGCGTTTACGAAACTCTCGCGCGGGGACAGGGCGACCTGGTAGTCGCGTTCCAGCAGAGCCTGTCGCGGATCCGCTCGCGGCTCGGATTGCCCAAGGGCGAAGAGCCGCTCACGTTCTACGTTAATCAGAACCTGGTTGAGATCGAGGAGGTCAACCCGCCGACCCCGCGCCACGAACCCGCCCGGATAATGCTCGCGCGCGACGTCCTCGGCCGGAGCGATCAACTGAAAAAATACGTCATCGAGCTGCGCGCGATGGTCGGCGGCGGCGCGCGGGAGCTCAAGGATTTGGAAAACCTGGAGAGGTGGCCGAACCTGCTCCAGCGGCTCGGCGCCGCCGAACCCGTCGGCAAGGTCCTGAACATCTGGTTCACCGCCGTTCAGCGCGCCGGCGATGCCGACAGCGCCGCGCGGGACGATCTCGTTCGTCAGAAGTCCGGACTCAAGGAGTACCCCTTCTGGCGACCGGTCGAGTTGTTCGATCTGGCGGACCGGATGTGGCTCGCTCGCCGGGCCAATAGCACCGATCTGTTGCTAACCCGCATGGCCGACAAGGCGACCGCGACGATCGACGTGGAACAGATACCGGGCCTGGCTCGCCTGATCACGGGCTTCGACGAACCGTCGACACTGCCCTTCGATCGCAACCGCTTCAACATGGTCCAGGCGCCGCCGGCCGTGCGGGAAGCGCTCGTCGAGCCGGAAGAAGAGGAGGCCGAGGAAGATGACCAGGGGCGTTTGCGTCGCAGTCGTCGTCGCCGCGCCGAACCCGAGCGCGAAGAGCAGCCGGACGATCGCCTTGAGCGCGAAGAGGTGTCGACGGCACTCCTCTACGACTATCACACGCGCAAGTTCCTGGTCAAAACGCTGCGGCAGTTCGAGCGTGTGCGGGCGGCGTTGAAGAATCATCCCGGCAGCGACAAGGTTCTCCGGCCGCTCGCCTCGGCCGCTGACGTCTACATCGATGCCTACTTCAACGATTGGTACAACATCTATAGTGATCCGACGTGCCTGCTCGACGAGCGCGCGCTGGAGTTTCTCGAAAAATGCCGCGACGCCGATCTCACCTGGCCCGACTACGTCGCGACGCTCGATCGCGACGAGAACAACTTCGCGACCACGCTGGCCGATCGCATGGAAGCACTGATCCGCGAAGTGGTCATATTCGATTACGACCTGGAGAGAAACGAGATTGACGATGCCGTCTTCGATCGCATCGCGGATCAACTGGCCGGATTGCGACGCCAACGCCGCAGCATCCCGCACTTGGCCAAGGCGATGAACGAGCCGCGCAACGCCCCCGGCCGCAACGAGGGCGATCCCGAGGTGGTCTTTTCCCGTCAAATCGTTTTGGCTTGGCGGGAGTATCTCAAGGAGGTGCGCGCCCTCGGACCTCTGACCGAGGACGGCCGCCGTTCGTCGGGCGAGCCGCCGGATCTTGAGAAGCTGGCCGAGGAAATCGTCTACAAGCAGGCGACGACGACGCAGTTTCCGCTGATCGCGCCATTGCTGGACATTGCCTCCTACGGTCAGCAAATACTGGTCTACCATCTCGACACCAAGCTCGTCGCCCTATTCGCCGAACATCAAGACGAGTATCCGCTGCTTCACCCGGAGGACGGGCTCGACGACACCGCGCTGCTGACACGCATCCGTGACCGCAAAACGATGAACCCACGGACCTTCCTCGCCCTGCTCAAGGAGGTGGCGGAATTCCAGTCTCGTTACGGCGGGCTCTACAGCGACGTCCGGCAACAGGACTCACCGGCCCACCGCACGCTCTACCTTTGCAGCGCGTGGAATAAGTTCCTCTATGATCAGCCGGACATGCTGGTGCGCGGCGAGGAGCCACGACCGCTCGACGTCTGGCTCGCGATCGTCCGCGATCCCTCCGGCACCGTCGGAAACGCCGGCAATGTCTATAGCAAGCTGACGGTCGTCTTGCCTTTGTTGACGACTTACAGCACGCCGGCCCAGGCAATCGATGTGGCCACGCGCGCTGGTGAGGGGATCAAGGCCGGCTCGGTGCAGCAGGCGATCGGCAACAAGTCCGCCGAATACCGCTGGAACCTGATCGTGCCCGCCGGGGTCTCCTTCGACCGCATGACCGCGACCGTTTCCGACAGACACCCCGACGCCAGAGTGGCGTATCCCGATCGCGCCGTCGGCTGGAACCTGCCCGGCGATCCGTGGTTCCTCTTGATGGCCATGGGCGCCCGACGTGATAACGACCTTGGCGACGGCTACTGGGCCATCCCGGTCCGAATGGAGACCGGCGTCGATCCGATCGGGTTTGTGATCGGGCTGAAGATCGGCAGCCGCGAGCGGTCGTTCCCGGGCGTGATTCCGCCGCCGGCCGACCCCGGCCCGCGACCCAAGATGACCCAGGCGGACGGTTACTTGACCGGCTCGCCCTAATACGAATTCAATAGGAGGCGCAGCGCGCGGAAAACGATGGGAGTCGGCCAACTGATCGACAAGCTGTTCGGCGGCAACGGCGACAAGAACGAAGCCGTGCTGCGCGCCTACGGCAAACTCCCGTTCTATGCCGAATATCGCCGCCTCGAAGTCTCCCCCGGCACGCCGACGGCGTTTTCGCAGTGGATGGACGCCGGTCGGCTGGCGTGGGTGCGCAGCCCGGCAAAATCGGATTCGGGCGCCACCCGCCCGTCGCGAATGCTCGTCGGCCTGCCCGGGTCGAAAGAGGCGATCGTCGCCAACGTCTGGGACAGCCGCGACAGCCTGGGCCGCGTGTTCCCCTTCGTCTTTTTCGTGGTCTGCCCGCCCGAGGTGCTGGGAAGCGACCCGATCGAGCGCTTGGTCACCGCGACCTCCATCCACCGTTCGTTCGATCGGCTCTATACCCGATTGCACTCGCTCGGTTCGGGTGGCGATTTTTACCGCCTCTATCAAAAGCATGTGATTTCATTGCGGCCGGATGATCTTGCCGAGCGTGCCGGCGCTCTGCGCGAGGAGGCCGCCAAGATCGCGGCCGAGCCGTGGTTCAAGGCGCTGGCACTAGACGGGGAGGTCGCCCCCGCCGCCTGGTTCGCCGGACTGCTCCGCCGATCCCAGCGCTGGAAAGCGCAGTCATCGTCGCTGGGCGAGTTGGCGGTCAGTTGCCCGCTGGCCAAGGGGATTTCGTACGGAACGCAAGTAGTTCTGTGGCTGGAATGGCTCGGCGGACTCTTCAAAAAGATCGGCAGGATGCCCTGGCTGGTCGTGCCGATGGAGAATGAGCAGCCCGCGCCCGACCTGACCCTGGTCATCCGCGACCTGCTCCCGGACGACTATCAGCTCCTGACCACCGACGGCCGCGTATACAGCTTTGTCGAACACCTCTCGTCCACGCCGTCGATTGAGGCGGCGGAGACCGCGCCGTCGGCGGCTGAGGTGCCCTCCGATTCAGTACTCACCTGGTTGAAACAGCACGCACCATAGCGGCCCGCGCCTCGCGGGCCGTTAGCGCGAAACAGCATTTTCAATATCCTACGGCCGGCAGGGGCGCCGGCCGCTACAGTAAATGTCGTGTGGGCATTGCTCAGTACAGCCAGCGGAAACCACCCCAAGCCGTGAACAAAATCCACCAGATGATCGCCGCCAGTGGGCCGATGATCCCGATGAGATTCGAGATCAGGTCAGTGGTGGACGTGCTGCCGTCCTGCGCGAGCGCCACCGACGAAAACGCCAGCACGGATACCAGTGCCAATACGTTTGACAATTTCCGAGTCATGCAAAGCTCCTGGTAAAAAGATTGACACGCCGCCCGGCGACTTCCCTGTCGCCCCAACCGCACGGCGGGATACACACAATCTTATCGGCCACTTTGCCTTCCGTCCCGTGTTTTTTGCGTACCGGCCCGAACGGGGGGAGCGTCACGAAAGAAGGTGGCGTCGGAATGACAGCGTATCCACGCGAATGACGTTCACCGGCACGCGCGGTGCGAAGCGAACCGGTCAGTTCGCTATGCTGTCCAACGTGCGGCGGACTCGGACGAGCAGTTGGTACGTCGCTACCCCGAGCGCGATGCCGCCCAGGCAGTTGATCGCTGAAAAGGCTATGTGCGAATCCTCCCACGACGGGTCCGCCGCGGTCTGATAGCGGATCAGGATGATTACGATGGACAGGGCGCTGAATGCCAACAGGCCGACGAGCATGGCGCGGGCGAACGCGGCGAGCTGGTTGTTCGGAACACGGCGCATCAGGTGCTCGACGCCTCGGAAGAACGCCCCCAGCGGCACGACGAACCACACCACGGTGCCGATCTGCAACGCGACGTAGCCGAAGTAGACCGTGCTTAATACGATGATCGCCAACATCAGCACGAACAGGAGACCGAAACGCAGCAGGGCGCGCGGGTTTCCGAAACGCACCCAGTAATACGCCGCCGTGTGCCGCGTCGTCAGCAGCACCAGCCCGATCGTGGCGATGACCGGCGAGATTACCGCCCCGGCGAAAACGGTGTTGTACGCCGGCGCGACGGCTGCGGTCAGGCTCCGCGCCGACACCAGCACCGCCACCAGCGCCAGCGCCATCAAGCCGCCCAGAATGGCGATGCCGTACTCGACCACCCGCGCCGACTCGGCCAGCCCCCTCACCAGCGAGCGGTCGGCGTGAATCAAATAGTCTCCGTGTACCGAGTCCGACACGGGGTGGTGGCAGTTGGGGCAGCGGTCCGCCACGTGCAGATCACGCAGATTGTTCCCGCAACGGATGCACAGTATATCGGCGACGATGCGGTCGTCCGCGTCGATCAGCAGGAGCGACGATGTCTGCTTGTGCTTGGGCATCTGCCTCAGACCTCGCGTTTCAGTTCGTCCGCCAGGATTTGCGGATGGTTCGCCGAGCGTTCCGCCTCGGCCCGCGATATTTTGCCCGCCCGGACCAGCTTGGCGAGCGAGCGTTCGAACGTGGTCATCCGTTGCTCGGGCACGTCGCGCGAATGCGTCTGCAACAGGGAATAGATCTGCTCGGGCTTGACCTGCCGAATCAGGTTGGAAATCGCGTAGCTGTTGTTCAGGATCTCCATCGCGACCACCCGCCCGGGCTCGTCGTCACGCTGCAACAGCTTCTGCGAGATCACGTAGCGCAACGCCAACGAAAGCTGGTTGGCGACCTCCTCGGTGCGGTGCGGCGGATACATATCCAGCAATCGGGTGATGGTACCGGCGGTGTCGCGCGTGTGAATACCGGAGAACACCAGGTGGCCGGTTTCCGCCGCCGTCAGCGTCCAGGCGGCCGAATCCTGGTCGGTCATCTCGCCGACGAAGATAACGTCGGGGTCTTCGCGGAGGCAGTCGCGCAGCCCGCGTTCGTAGCTGGGTACGTCGCGCCCGAGCGCCCGCTGCGAGATCAGCGAGATATCGCTCTCGAACTGGTACTCGATCGGGTCCTCGAGCGTGATGACATGGCACGGGCGGGTCTTGATGATGCGGTCGATCAAAGCGGCGATCGTGGTCGACTTGCCCGACCCGGTCGTCCCCGTTAGCAACACCAGCCCCTGGCTCAGCTTGACGATGTCCTCCCAGACCCCGTTCGGAAAGCCGATCCACTCGATTTGCGGCGTGCGGGTGTCGAGCGCCCGGATAGCCAGCGCCAATCCGCGGCGATCATAGAAGCAATTAACGCGGTAGCGCATCTCGTCGATCAGGTGGGAGGTGTTGACCGAGCGGACCTTTTTGAGCGTGGCCAGCTCGACCTCGCCGAGCAGCGTCCGGGCCAGCGCCAGGATGGTGCGGGCGTCGAGCGGCCGGCCGTTGGTGATTTTCAGTTGGTTGTCCGCCCGATAGGTCGGCGGCGAGCCGGTCTTGAGGTGCAGATCGGTCACGCGGGCGACACCGTGACGCTTGAACGACGCCAGCAGCTCGCGCATCGAGACCTTCTTGGTCTCGCTGACCGCGTAGATTTTGTCATCGAGTGCACCTGTCGCGGCCACGAGCGTTCCTCCGGCTGGAAAAACTTGTTTTTATCTTCCGTTGTGTAGTACAGCCGCCCTCGGCTGTGACTACCGGCCGGTACAAGGCCCGGCCGCCGCCAAGGACGGTGGAAGTATAAACGGATCGTGCAGGACAGGTCGAGCGCGGCTAAGTCCGCGTGACAGTTGACTACCCAACACGCCCGCCGGAATTGTCGTGCAACCCACCCGAACCATCCCCCAACCGAAGAGTGACATGGCACTATTACGTTTCCACATTCAGCACTCAGGTCCGGGCACGTCGCAGCCGATGCAATCAAGAGCGCCCGGATCGTGCCGACGGAGTAGTTATCGGCCGCCTACAGCTTTCGCAAGCGTTCGCGTGAACCGGCGTTACTGCGATTCGTACAGAGTGCGGCAGGTTGGGAACGGTTCCACCAGCGTTTGTTGAACAAAGCTAAGCATTCAGCGGTCAGCAATCAGCCGAAAGACGAGCGCCGGCGACCGAATTTCGCAAATAACGTGTTATTGAGAGCAGCACGGGAACATGACCAAGGCAAGGCACCTGCCCGCCCCACAACGCGAATGGCTGACCGCTGAAAGCTGATTGCTGAAAGCTTGTTGCAAACGGCTGGACTGTTACGAAGAAAGCAAAACCGTGAAACGCCTCAAGGTCGCCATTCATCTTCATACGCATTACTCGTATGACTCCAACCTGTCCCCGACGAAGCTGATCGACGCCGCCCGGCGAGCCGGCATTGACTGCCTCGCCGTCACCGACCACGACGTAATCGACGGGGCCCTCGAAGCTCAGACCCTTGGCGGCGCGCGCGTGATTATCGGCGAGGAAATCTCCTCCGCCGACGGCCACCTGATCGGGCTCTTCCTCAAGGAACGAGTTCCGCCCGGGCTTACCGGCCTGGAGACCTGCGCGGCGATCCACGCGCAGGGCGGCCTCGCCCTGGCCCCCCATCCGTTCTGCATTCTCTGTGAGAACAGTCTCCAGAAGGCCGTCTGGCGCCTGGTCGAGCACCTCGATGCCGTCGAGGTCTACAACGCCCAAAACCCGCTCCCCTGGGAAGATGCCCGCGCCGCTCGGCTTGCCCGCCGAACCGGGCTTCCAGCTTATGTCGGGATGGACGCCCACCTCCGCTGGCTGCCGGCGACCTACTTGCGCATGGACGATTTCACCGACGCCCAAAGCTTCCTGCACGCTCTGCCGCAAGCCGAACTTTTCAAGGCCCGTGTCGGCGTCCGCTACTACGCCACGATGGGGCTCCGGCACTTCTGGGATATGCTCTTCTCGCGGCCGCTCGCGGGCTTCGGCAAAAAGGTCCGCCCGCGATCCGAACGCGACGCCGAGTCATCCTCGAAACCCGTTGTTCAACCCGATCGCATGGGATAGAGTGCCCGACTTGGAGCCCGCGCGGTTTTTCGCGCGCGTTCGGTTTATCCTCATACCATGGAGGAGCAGTTCATGACCCCCCAGGATGTATTGAAATTCGTCAAGGATAAAGGCGTCGAGTTCGTCGATCTGCGCTTCCTCGATTTCCCCGGATTGTGGCAGCATCTCACCGTCCCCGTCGGGGAACTCACGCTCGAATCGTTCACCGACGGCTTCGGCTTCGACGGCTCCTCCCTTCGCGGCTGGCAGGCGATCAACGAGTCCGACATGATCATCGTGCCCGTACCCAAGACCACGATCATCGATCCCTTCTGCCAACACACCACGATCTCGATGATCTGCGACATCCAGGACCCGCTCACCCGCCAACGGTATTCCCGCGATCCCCGCTCCATCGCGCGGAAAGCCGCCGACTACATGCGCTCCACCGGCATCGCCGACACGGCCTACTTCGGCCCCGAGCTCGAATTCTTCATTTTCGACCAGGTTTGCTACGACCAGGGCATGAACTACGCCCATTACCGCGTCGACTCTCGCGAAGGAACCTGGCGCCGCGGCTTAGATGAACCCGACAACCTCGGCAACCAGTTGCGACCCAAGGAAGGTTACTTCCCCTGCCCGCCCGCCGACACCATGCACAATCTCCGCAGCGAGATGGTCACGGTCCTCGAACAGTGTGGCATCAGGGTCGAGACCCACCATCACGAGGTCGCCACCGGCGGCCAGGCCGAGATCGACATGCGTTTCGACAAGCTGGTCGAGATGGGCGACAAGGTGATGCTTTACAAATATATCCTCAAGAACGTCGCCGCTCGGCATGGGAAGGTCGTCACATTCATGCCCAAGCCGCTCTTCGGGGACAACGGCAGCGGCATGCACGCCCACTTCTCGCTCTGGAAGGGTGAGACGCCGCTCTTTTTCGGCGACAAGTACGCCGAACTGTCGGAGATGGCCCTCTGGGCGATCGGCGGCCTGGTCAAACACGCCGGAGCCGTGCTCGCGTTCACCAATCCGACCACCAGCAGCTACAAGCGTCTGGTTCCCGGATATGAGGCCCCGGTCAATCTGATCTACTCGATGCAGAACCGCACGGCGTTCGTCCGCATTCCGATGTACCACCACGAACCGAGAACCAAGCGGATCGAGTTCCGTTGCCCCGATTCGAGCTGCAACCCGTACCTCGCCTTCAGCGCAATCATGATGGCCGCTCTCGACGGCATCCAGAACAAAATCGATCCGGGACCCGCGGTCGACCAGAACCTCTACGAACTGTCGCCCGAGGAGCTGGCCGACATCGGTCAGACGCCCGTCTCACTCGAGGGCGCGCTCCAGGCCCTGGATGCGGATCACGAGTTCTTGCTCAAGGGCGACGTTTTCACCGAGGACGTGATTCGCTACTGGATCAAATATAAGATGGATAACGAGGTCGCCCCGCTGCGCTCCCGCCCGCACCCATACGAATTCTGCCTGTATTTCGACATCTGAGAACCAGGCGGAATCCGATACCGCTCCCGGCATTGTGATGTTCTATCATCCGTCTCGCCCGTGCAAAGTACGCTCTACCAGCGTATATTGTGTCGGTCGTCCGCGGACTGTGGGGCCTGGATAAAGCCTTCGCGGTCCGGACACGTCCGTCGAGGGGCGCGGTCGAGAGTTAGGTTTACGTGTCCGGGGACACGGGAGATTGCAATGAGCACGGAAAAAATGTCGCCACAGGAATTGGCACAGTGGATGCGAAGCGAACAGGAAGCCTTGGTTGAACTCAACAAAATCCTGCGGCAACACATCGCTGCCAGGCCGGACATCAATCTGGACGATTGGCTCCGGGGATTGCGGGTCGGCTTCGAACGCCTGCAAAAGCACCTCAAACGCCACTTTGCCGCCAAGGAGGAAGACGGCTACCTGTCTCTGGTCATCGAGAAACGCCCGACCCTCTCCAAGCAGGTCGAGCAAATGCGCAACGAGCACGATGAGATCATCATGATGGCCGAGCGCATCCTGCGCGATATGTCCGACATGCAGCCGGAGAATCGGCTGCTGTTGGGGGATGCCTGCGCGCGAATCCAACGGTTCATGGCGGTTGTCGCGGATCACGACCAACGCGAAGTCATGATCACGATGGCGGTTTGCAGCCAAGACATGGGCATCACCGGCTGACCCGTTATCTATTCACCGCGGCGGGAAAAGCCGCGGGCCACAAGTCCGCGCGGCATTATGCTTGCTTGGAAAATTGCGAGTCGCACTCGATTGGCTGCCAGTTTGACAGCACTCCTGCGTCGCGCGGGTGCGTAAAGTGAACGAAACCTCTCTCCGGAATCTCGACGGCCCTGAGCGAAAAGGCCATAACTTTATGATTTACAAGCAGATACGAGTAGTCAGCCGGTTCTCCGCGCGGCGTCCGCAGTTGGCATGAGAATTGCCACCTTTACTACACGTTTCGAAAGCGGGATTTTCATTGACTCCCGCCTTTCGCTGATGGAGAATTTATTCTAGAAGAATCTGTCGCAAGGAGCTGTTCATGGCGCGGGTCTCTATCCGTCCGTTGGGTGAGAAAGTCCTGGTTAAGCGTCTCGAAGCGGAAGAAACAACCGCTGGCGGAATCGTCCTGCCGGATGCCGCTAAGGAAAAGCCCAAACGGGGCACGATCATGAGCGTCGGCGAAGGCCGACTGTTGGATACCGGTGAGCGTCAAGCCCTCCAGGTTAAAGAAGGCGAGCAAGTTCTCTTCAGCAGCTACGCCGGCACCGAAGTCAAGGTCGAAGGCGAGGAAATGATCATCATGGATGAAACCGACATCCTCGCCGTGCTCGAATAACACGAGGTGCGAACGTGAGTTCTGAGTTGCGTCGGGCTGTCATGCAGGCCGTTGAGCTTGTCAACACCCATGCGGGCCAGACGAGTGTCAGTCTGCGCTTTGCCGACGACCCCGCCGCCGTTAACTTCGTCGCCAACTCCGCCCGTTTGCAGGGAATAACGTTCGAGTTTCAGGCCGGGTTCGAGACCTATGGCGGATCCGTCGAGGAGTTGTCGGATATCAAGACCGAGGTAATCGGGCGTTAAATGCGCGCCAGCGCCGAGGTAAACGACCGCGTGGAACCCGGAGCACCGGATCCTCGGGGTTGTTTTCGTGCGCCGGTGGAGGCTCCATTCAATCCGCGAGTGTCATTACCGTATGGACTTCCGCAGTGCCGATTCTCATCTCTTCCCTACCAACATAAAGCCGGATCCAATCTGCCAGTTTGACACCGCCTGACGAAACCGGCGTGCGTGCTTTTCATGTGCGAGGATCCATAACCCTTCTTGATAAAGGTACTTACAAAATCAACCGTCGATCATGCGCGACTGGCACGCAACGTGATTGATTGTTCCCCATCGGTACGCCGCCGGTCTGTGGGTTGCACGTGAATCCAGCGCGAGCAGTCACATTCGCGCCGGTCGGCTTTAGGTTGCGAGTGTTTTCAACCTCCAGACAATCTGGTTTGACTTTCGGTGGGCTCACCGCCCACCAGTAGGAGACGTCGATGGCAGCCAAGCAAATTGCGTTTGAGATGGAAGCCCGCGAAGCCATTCGCCGCGGCGTGCGGCAACTGGCAAAGGCCGTCAAGATCACGCTCGGCCCCCGCGGCCGCAACGTGGTGCTCGAGAAATCCTTCGGGTCCCCGACCGTCACCAAGGACGGCGTGACCGTCGCCAAGGAAATCGAGCTCGAAGATGCCTACGAGAACATGGGCGCTCAGATGGTCAAGGAGGTCGCCAGCAAGACCTCGAACGTCGCAGGCGACGGAACCACCACCGCGACGATCTACGCCGAAGCGATCTATGACGAGGGTCTTAAGAACCTTGCCGCCGGCGCTAACGCGATGGATTTGAAGCGCGGCGTCGACCTGGCCGTCGAAACGGTCATCACAGCGCTGGAAAAGCTGGCCGTTCCGGTCAAGGGCAAGCAGCAGATCGCCCAGGTCGGCACCTGCGCCGCCAACCAGGACATCGAGATCGGCAATAAAATCGCCGAGGCGATGGACAAGGTCGGCAAGGACGGCGTGATCACCGTCGAAGAGGGCAAGAGCCTTGAGACCACCGTCGACCTGGTCGAGGGTATGCAATTCGACAAGGGCTATATCTCGCCGCACTTCATCAACAAGCCCGAGTCGATGGAAGTCGTCCTCGACAATCCCTATATCCTCGTTCACGAGAAGAAAATCACCGCGGTCAAGGACCTGGTGCCGCTACTTGAGCAGATTGCCAAGGCCGGCAAACCCCTGCTCGTTATCGCCGAGGACGTTGAGGGCGAGGCTCTCGCCACGCTCGTGCTCAACAAGCTCCGCGGTATCCTGCAATGCTGCACCGTCAAGGCCCCCGGCTTCGGCGACCGCCGAAAATCCATGCTCGAGGACATCTCGGTCCTGACCGGCGGCCAGCCCGTCTTCGAGGATCTGGGCATGGCGCTCGACGGCGTGAAGCTTTCAGACCTGGGCCGCGCCAAACGCGTGATCGTCGACAAGGAAACCTGTACGTTAATCGAGGGCGCCGGCTCCGTCACCGACATCAAGGGCCGCATCGAAGCCCTCAAGAACGAGATCGACGCCACCACCAGCGACTACGACCGCGAGAAGCTCGAAGAGCGGCTGGCGAAACTGTCCGGCGGCGTGGCCCAGATCAACGTCGGGGCCGCCACCGAGGTCGAGATGAAAGAGAAGAAGGCCCGCATCGAAGACGCCCTGCACGCCTGCCGGGCGGCTGTCGAAGAGGGCATTCTCCCAGGCGGCGGTGTGGCCGTCCTCCGTATCGATGACGCCCTCGACGCCGCTTATAAGAAAGCCCGCGGCGACCAGAAGACCGGCGTCGAGATCGTCCGCCGGGCCCTGCGCGCCCCGATCAAGCAGATCGCTGAGAACGCCGGCCTCGACGGCTCGATCGTCTGCCAAAAGGTCGGCGAGGAAAAGGGCAACTTCGGCTACAACGTCGTGAGCGAAGAGTACGGCGACATGATCAAGATGGGCGTGATCGTCCCGTTCAAGGTCGAGCGCGTCGCGTTGCAGAACGCCGCCTCGGTCGCCAGCCTCTTGCTGACCACCGACGCGATCGTCAGCGAGATCAAGGAAAAGGACGACGACAAAAAGGGCCCCGGCGGCATGCCGGGCATGTAGCGGCCCGGAACGCATTCAAGCGCTGCAGATGTGGAGCGTCTCGCGTCCCGCAGACCGAACTAACGAAGAAAATGGCGGAGTACCGATAGGCAAACCCCGGCGATTCTCATGCAAAAGCGGTCACTATCGATGTGGGCCGCTTTTTGTATGCGCTGGGCGACAGTGCCAGATGTTATAGGACTCTGAAAACCGGTCTAAAGCTAACCGGGCGAGTTCGCTCAACCGCCAGCGGCGGCCTCAACTTCATCAATATACCCATAATCCCTGATAGGCACCGATCAGTTCTTCGCACACACTGTATGTTAGCACTGGTTAACTTAGGAGAGGGGAGTAGATAGAAACAACTGCTACCATATGAAGCATTTGAGTGGCCCCGCGAATCCCGGGGCGCTTTCCTTGGGTTTCACTACGGGCAAAAGTTGATCGCGTACTTTGGCTAGCTAAGTCGCGAGGCGCGCCTGTTCGACGAAGGGGAGGGCACATGACATAGGTTTCGGCACGCTTGACATGGGGCGCTCCCATTGCCTAGAGCATCAAGCCCCACGGTTTTCCATTTCGCAAGTGTGCGGTGAACAACATCCCTACGGATCACAACTTCTTTGGAGGATCCAGCCATGGCAACACATTCTATTGAACAAGCCATGATTCGAGTACTGACTTTGTCCCTTCTGCTGGTCTTGGCGGTGCAGATTGCCATGGCACAGCCTTCCAAGCCACAACTACCCCCCTTAAAAAGTCAGCACATAAGCGAATCGCGGCTGCTAATAAGCGACTTGCGCCTGTCTAACAACTTGACGGACATGGTCACCGGCGAGTCAGCATTGTTCTCGCGCCCAAGCGTAGCTTACACCTTCGAGGGTGAACTAGTACCCGAGGGGGTACCACGCTTTGAGCATCTCGCGGTGACGCAGGGGTTTGATGAGTGGGTCCTGCCAGAGGCGACGCCCGACGAGCTCGCGCCGATTGCGATCACGGGCGGGAAGCTCTTCGCGGCTGACCGTTATGGCAATATCCACGTGAGCACCGATGGCGAAAGCTTCGTCCAAACTGGCACCTGCCCCTACCGACCCACCTGGGGATCAGCTCACGGAACGCCGGAGGGCGCCTTGCTTGTCGGCACCGGCTATAGTCTTGACTCTCCGCGGTTCATCTGGAGGAGTGAAGACGACGGATACACCTTCACGGCGGTACTGACTATGCGTGTTGGGTCTCCGGCGATATGGAACTGGGCAACGCTTGACTCCAGCATTTTCGCCAGTGAGTACGGCAAGAAGACCCTGGATGGTGACGGGAATGCGCGGCAGATCTACCGCTCCGACGACGATGGCCGGACTTGGCAGCTCGTATACGACCCTCCCCCGCAGGAACACGTTCACTGCCACAAGATCCTGGGCGATCCCTGGAGCGGATGTGTATTTCAGGCCTACGGGGATATCGACGAAAAGATCGTCATGAGCTGCGACGGAGGTCAAACGTGGGAGCAGGTGCATGACTCTTTCCAACCCACTGCGGCGGTTGCGCGAGAGGAGGGACTGTACTGGGGCCAGGAGGGAACCGGGATTCCCGGCATAACGCGATACCACCGCGAAACGGGGCTGTGGAAACACGTTTTTCAACCCTGGTTCCATGAGGATGGTGACGACAACATCTTCAGCATGATCGAGCACGATGGCGTCATCTACGCTCACTTCTGCTACCACCGTCAATCGGTTTGGGCATCAGCGGACGGGGATCACTGGACCTTCCTCAACGGTCCGTTCGGCGAGAACGACGCGTACGGCATCCGCAAACTCGTGGGATACTTCGGTGGATGGATACATGCCTATTACCTCGGCGACAGTTTCCCTTACTACCACGGCTACCTCAAATTCCGCCCGGGGCGCCTCGCCACGATCGGCGGCATTCGCATCGAAGCACCGGCCGAAAACCTGCTCGGATCAGAACAGGCCTCCAGCGCGGAGTCCGGGTTGGAGGGTTGGGAATGCTCAGGCAATGCGGTGCTGACATGGGACACCTCGAAAGCCTACCACGGCAATGCTTCGATTCGGGTTGACTCGCCCGACGGGTATCCCATTGTTCGGTGCCCGCCGCTGCCAGATTCCGTCGCCCCGGGGACGCTCCTTCAAGCCCAAATCCGGATGATCGGCGACGAGCGCACGCTGATGGTGAAGTTGCATGATGAGGAGGGCGGGGGCAGCGGGAACCGTCTATCGGCATCGCCGTTCGATGACTGGACGACAGCGCACTGCTCCATGATCGCCTCCGCTCCGGACAACCGCATCAAGCTGATGATCGACTACGTGCAATACGCTTATCATCCGATCACGTTCTGGATTGACGGCTACCAGATTACGGAAGCACAAACGGGAAGAACATGGGTCGTCGGTGGTGTTCCGCGGGCCGGTGAGATCCTGCGGCATAACGTACCCTTTGGGGCCGAATGGACGGACTTTTTATGCTTCAACCCGGAGTTCAACAACGTGGAGGGCGACGATCGGCAGCGGACAATCAAGGCCTGGGTCGAAGACCTCGACAACTATGTTCGGTTAATATTCGATCCCGACGATCAAATGTTCAAACTTATCGAGGTGGTCGCGGCTATGCCGCAGGTGCTCTGTGAGACCGGACCGGTCGAATTCCAGCCGGGATGGGTACACCGCATTGCATTGCGTAGCGCCACGGACGCGTGCGAGCTCCGCTTGCGCATCGGTACGGCGATCAACTACAGCGCCAGTGGTCCGCCACTCAACATACAACCTACGGAACTATGGATTGGGTCAAGTCCTGCCGGGGATGATCAAGCGCCCGGGCTATATGCCTTGAGTCGCACGTTCAACGGAGCGCTAAACCGAGTCGCCTTGGAACGCGAATTGGCGTTCCTGCCGCAAGCCGGTGCACCTTGACTAACAGTCCGCCGCAAAAGTCATGTAGCGGCCCGCGCCTCGCGGGCCGAACGCCCAAAGCGGCGTTTCCGGCCTATTACGGCCGGCGAGGCGCCGACCGCTACGTCATTCCCGGCCCGGAGGACACGCTCATAGTTTCTACTAAGCATCCGGCCGCTACGGCGGCGGATTATTGAAAATCAACTCGAACACGGGGATACAGTCCCAAGACGGCCAGGTATCGACAATGACGTAGTACGTGCCCGGTACGAGGTGAACCATCTCGGTGTGCTGTCAATACTCGTCGTCCCCGGCGGTGCTGTAAGCCAGGCATGAGTTGCACGGCGGACCTGACGAGATGCGCGACGATGGCATCATGGGTTCAGGGTTTCTTTTTCAGACGCTCCTTTAGTTTTGCGAGCGGATCGTCCTTGTCCTTATTCCCCTCCTCCTCTCCCTCTTTCTCGCCCGCTTCCTGCTCGTCGCCCTCTTTTTGTCCGGACAGGAAGCCGCCCAGGGCGTCGCCGGCGGCGCCGAGCGGGTCTTCGAGCACGTCACCGGTTTTGGGGACGCCGCCGGGGAGCTGATCGGTGAGCAGGTCGTCCACGCGGCGGGCGAGCTCGGCCTTGCCGGCGTCTACGAGCGCCTGCTTGAACTCGTTGGTCAGCGCCGGGCCATCAAACACCAACCGAGGCTCAGTGGTGGGGCCGACCAGTCTGAGCGTGGTCTGGACGTTTTCGAGCACGCGGAGCGCCTCGGAAGTGACCTGTGGGTCGAGGCCGAACAAGCCGCCGCCCGCCGTGCTGGCCTGCATGCCCTGGGTCTGCACCTGTATGCGCAGGTCAATCATCGCGCGGGTGGCGGCGCCGGAGATAGTGGCGGTCGCCGTGCCGCTTTCAAACGTGACGGGGTTGTTAGGGTTGAGTTGTGCCTGCAGTTCGCGCAGGTCGACGTCACCCACGGTCCCGCTGATCTCGGCACCACCCTCGGGCTGATCGTATCGATAGACGATCTTGAACGAGGTGTTTCGCTGCTGGGATTCGAGCGTGATCGTGACGGGCAAGCCCGCGGCGGCCGGTGCATCGCTCAGGTTTGTGCATGTAATCGTGCTGTTGCCGATCTGTTCGGCGGGGATGCGCACGTCTTCGAGTACGGCGCGCTTCACAATCATGCGCGGCGTCGGGGGCACCGGGGCGCGGACGGTGAGGTATTCGAGATAGTGCTCCGGCGTTGGCGGAGACGGAGGCGCCGCTTCCTTGCCTTCCGGTAGCCACTTGGCCAGCTTCTCGAACCACCCGCGGGTTTCCTCCACGTTGCGGAAGTACTGCTCCAGCTTGTGCACGTCGGCCATCGGCAGGTCGAACTGCATTGGGTCGAATTGCGGCGCGGGAGCTTCCGGCGGTGGGGCGGTGACGCTGCCGGCACTCTCACGCGGATGATCGAACTCGACCCCCGCCAGCAGGATGTCGTCCATCAGGAGGCGGCCGCGTGAGAGGTCCAGCAGGCCGACGTCCACCGTCAGTTTTGCGACGGCGATGCGGTTGTTTGTGGGGTTCTGGGGATCAGTCACCTGCAAGCCGGTGGCCACGACCTTGCCGGAGAGAACCGCCAGATTCAAACGTTCGAGATTCACTTCGGCTCCGTTGGCCTTGGTGAGCGACTCGGCCGCGAAATCGGTCAGGCGGTCGCCCTGGACGAAATACAGACCGATCGCCGATACGAGCAGAACCGCGACGGCGACGGCTACGCCCGCCAGCCGGATGATCTTCGGTCGCCGTTTAAGCACAGCGCTCACGTCCTTGGCGCGCTTGCCGATCAGCAGCCGGTCGAGCAGCCGCACCCATCGGTTGGAGTGCCACTTGCGGAACGCATCGGAGTTTTCCTCGAACGAGAGCCAGGCGCGGCGGAACGCGCTAACCGAGCGGGCGAGCAGCAGGCCGCCCACGACGCCGCCGACCGGACCGATGATCAGCGAGCCGGCCACGGAATACTGAGCGAAGTCAGTTATGCCCACGATGGGAAGCGCGGCGAAGAAATCGAGCACGGGCGAAAGTGAGCCCTGTGCCCACTTGCCGACGTGGAACAACACCGGTGCCGCCGCGAAGCACAGCGCCTTACCGATGGCGGCGAACATCAGGAAGATGCCCACGTGCACATTCAGGATCAGCGCCAACACGAGCAACGCAACATGAATGCCGTACCAGCCGGGCGTTAGGCCGAACCAGAAGCCCAGCGCGACCGAGAGCAGGATCAGGATCGGTGAGACCTCGCCGCGGAAGACGGCGACAAACTTCTTCAAACTTATCGGAAGAATCATGGCATTCCTCTCTCTCGTTGGCCCGACCGCGAGGGGGATGCGGCGTTGCGAGCAATCGCTCAGCCTGTCTGATAGCCGTACCCATCCTGCTGCGCGGGAACGACAATATTCTAGCGTGATCGTTTGGCCCCGGATCGGCTGGTGGGGAAACATTTCTGCTTCCGGCTTCGCCGGGCTGTTGACGAGCGCCTGGACGGGGCGAGCGAACAATGGACGTTGACGGGTATGGAACCCGGTGGATATGATGTAGTTCACGCGTGTTCGGAAAGAGGCGGTCCGATGCACATCTTTGCGATGTCACTAATTCTCGGGATCCACATTCTCAACAAAAGGAGAACAGCTATGCTCAAGTTGCGAAGGGGAGTTCATGGATTGCGCGATACCGTGCTCGCGATGCTCGTGCTGGGATGCGTCTCACCGCTCGTCTTCGGCGTGCCGCTGGCGCCGTGCGGGGCGGTGGTGCCGCCGGAGGAACACCCGACGGCGTATGTGATCGTGGACGACCTCGTCGGTTTTGAAATCTGGAGCGCGGGCGGTGCACTGCTGTATCAAGGCGTGCTGCAGGTACGGATTGGTCGCATGGATGGGACGGATAAGGTGACGTTTCTCTACCGCATTCGGGACACGCAGGACGGACTGAATGGGGTCTTGACCAGCATTGATACGACGGATTTCGCGGCTTTCACGACGGATGTCAGTTGGCGGGCGGGCCTGGGGACGCAAGTGCCCGACCTCGCCGTCCGAAGCTGCGACGGAAGTACAGTAGGGTTCGAGTTCAACACCAATCCGGTGTACTCAGGAATGGAGGCAAAGTTTGTGGAGGTCGAGACCGATGCTGACTTCTACGCGCCAGGCGGGACGGCAACGCTCAGGCTCAGCACGGGCGAAAGCGTGGTCGTGCCGACGTACAAGCCGGTCACGGACGACACGCCGCCGGAGGTCGCCATCACGTCCCCGGGACCGCTCGATTGCGTCTGCAACCCGACGACGATCACCGGCACGGTCAACGCCCCGGAAGGGCTGGCCAGCTGGGCGGTCGAGTACGCCGCGGGCGGCGGCGGCGCCTGGGTCACCATCAACAGCGGCACGACCCCGGTCATCAACGGCACGCTGGCGGTCTGGGACACGACCCCGCTGTCACAAGGCTATTACCTCCTGCGCGTGTCGGCCGAGAACATCGTTGGTCTGACCAGCAGCACGACGATCGTCGTGTGGGTGGATAAGGTGTTCAGCAGTTTCGAAGTGCGCTTCCCGGACCCCGGGGACGTCATCGGCGGCAACACCTGCGTCGACGGCACGATCTGGGACCACTGCTTCGACAGCTATACCGTGGAGTACGCGCCGCCGCCCTACACGAATTACAACCCGGTTGATCCCGGCAACCCCGTCTACTATTCGACGGTGATCAACGATCCGTTTGCCCACTGGGACACGACGACGGTAGCCGACGGCCCGTATCGCCTGCATGTGCAAGCCCAGGACACATGTGACAACAGCGACATGGCGCGCCACGACGTGATCGTCGACAACACTCCGCCGACGGCCGAGATCACCTCACCAGAAGAATGCGGCTATCTGACCGGCACGATCACGGTGATCGGCACGGCCAATGACGCCAACTTGGCGTCGTGGAGCCTGCAATACACGGGCGGCGACGCGAGCGGCTGGGTCACGATCGCGTCCGGCTCGTCTCCGGTTATCAACAACGTGCTGGGCTACTGGAACACGTCGGACCTGCGGCTGTGCGCTTACACGCTGCGGCTGGTCGTTCGGGACAGCGCGGTGCTCGACTGCAACCACGCCCTGCACCACTGGACCGAGTACCACACCTCGGTGATCATCGGCTGCGAGGGTGACATCGACATGAACGGAGTGATCGATCTGAGTGATCTAGCGGCATTGCTGGCCAACTACGGGCAAACGTGCCCGTAGCTGCTGGCAACGGCGCGCTAAACCGAGTCGCCTTGGAACGCGAATTGGCGTTCCTACCGCAAGCTGGTGCATCTTGACTAACAGTCCGACGCAAAAGTCATGTAGCGGCCGACCCCCGCAGGCCGAACGCCCAAAGCGGCGTTTCCGGCCTATTACGGCCGGCGAGGCGCCGGCCGCTACATCATTCCCGCCCCGTGGTGACTTTTGCGGCGGATTGCTAAGTGCTCTCGCAGCTTTGCACCTCGACAACATTACATTATTCGCGCCGTCCCTCGGCTGCATAATGCCGCCGAGCATCCATCTGTATGTATTCGGTTTAACAGTCCGATGCAATAGTACAGCAGCGGCCTGCTCCTCGCAGACCGTGAGTACGACACGACGTATCCAGTGTCCTACGGCGGCGGATAATCGAAAATCAGCTCGAACACGGGGATACAGTCCGGCCACGGCCAGGTATCGACAATGACGTAGTACGTGCCCGGCACGAGGTGAACCATCTCGGTGTGCTGCCAATACTCGTTGTCCCCGGCGGTGCTGTAGGCCAGGCATGAATTGCCCGGCGGACACGTGTCATCGATTGCGACGCCGGTCCAGCCGGTGTCGAATGTACCCAGCACGATTGTGATGACCATCTCCTCCGTGACGTGTACTTCGCAGATGAAGTCTTCGCCGCCGTCCCACTGTTCGAGGCAAGTGTCCTCATAGTCGTTGCCGCGACCGCAGGTGGTACCGAGAACCGCGCGCGGGAGGCTATCATTGCTCAGCGTCACCACAACCGGGTCGTTGCAGTCGTCGCCGGGGCCCGACAGCGTTTCACACGTCAGCGTCGCGACGTAGTCGTTCTTCTGGCCGCACGGGTCACAATAGAACTCATTGTGCGAGACATGGAACCAGTACGTTCCCGGCGGAAGCAGATCGGTCGTGATGGTGGCGTTCGCGCATGCCGAGTCAATGTCCCACGGATTGAGGTAGCCGGTCATGTCGTTGCAGTTTCCCGAGCCTGGCGGGTCGGTCTCGACCAGGCCGATGACCGCCGGGAACTCCGAGACGATGTGCCAGGTGAAGCGAGTCGCCTCGGTCACGGTCACCTCGTACCAGTCGGTGTCGCGCATATAGTCTTCGGCCCAGACCGTGCCGCAAACCGTCTCGCCGCAGGTGATCGGCTCGAAGGCGGGCGGCATCGCGCCGCAACCTCCGTTGAGGTCCTCGCCACAAGCTTCGGTCTCGAGGTCGGCCCCCGGCGGGCAGTCAGTGTCGCAGGGCAGCGCATCCCGAATGATCAACGTCAGCTCGTCGATGCAATCCGGGGCCTGCGAGTCGACCATGACGTAGTACACGCCGGGGTCGAGCACGAGCGACGGAATGATTCGTACGTCCGAGTAGCCGCAGGTATACGCCAGGCACGTAGCGCCCGGCGGGCACGTATCGCTGACGGCGACCGCGGTCCAGTAGGCATCGTGCGGATTGACGACGATGTCGACCTCCATGGTCTCCAGGATGGTCAGCTCATAGATGAGATCCTCGCCGGTGTCGAAGTCCGACAAGCAGGTGCCCTCGTAGTCGTTGCCGCGGCCACAGGTCGTGTTGACTTCCGCATACGGCAGATCTTGTGATGACAGCGTTATCCGTAGCGGATTGTCGCAGTTGTCGCCGGCCATCGTGCATTCCGTCCCGTAGACGGCGAGCAGCGCGGCCAGATCGTCCAGATCCACGTCGCCGTCGCCGTCGAGGTCGCCATCTGCGTAGCACGCGCCGCTTGTCGTGCCGTAATTCGACAGCAGTTGTGCCAGGTCTGATAGATCGATGTCGCCGTCACCGTCGAGGTCGCCGAGGCACACGATCGGATAGTGATACCCCATGTCCACGATGCCGCTGTCAGGGACCTGATCCGTTCGCGTGGTCCGGGTGTCCAGGCCGAGGTTCTCGGCGGTATCGCTCCCGGCGTTCACGCAGGGGCTGTCCACGTCTTGGCCGGCCGCCATCTGACTGAGGTAGTAATCCCCGAGCGGACCACTCGCGAACAGCGGGTCGGTGTCGATGTTCCCCTCGCCCGGCCAGCCGCCCTGGACGTCGCAATAGCGCACACTGGGCTCGCCACCAAAAATCTGCTCCCACGTGTTGGCCCACAGGACGCTGTCGGAGATGACGTCGGAATCGTCCCCCCATTCGAAACTCACACCCCCCCCGCACACGGCCTCGTTCCGCGTCACGGTACAGTTGGCCATCACCAGCCAAGTGAAGGCGTTCACATATACACCGCCGCCGCCCCATTCGCCGTCAGCCTGGTTTCCCGCGATCGTGCAGTTCCGGATGATCAGACCGGCGACCACGCTGTTGATACCGCCTCCCGAGCCGGCCGCCCAGTTGTTTGCGATGATGCAGTTGCGGATCTCAAGGTCACACCAACTGTGGTGGATCCCCCCGCCGCCGGACCAGATGTCGGTACCGGTCGCCGAATTGCCGGCCACCAGACAATTCGCGATGGTCGCCTTGTAATCCAGGCATTTGAACCCGGACAGACCGCCTCCGCTGAGGGCCGTGTTCCCGAGGATCCAGCAGTTCATGATTGTGGGACTGGTTTCGTACCATTCGTCGCCCGAGGTCCAGTAGATGGCTCCGCCAACATCCGCGTTGCCGTTCGTAATCGTGAACCCATCCACGACCGACGCTGCGGTCTCGCCGCTGTGGAAGTAGAACCCCCGGCCGGCGCCTTCGCAGTCGATCGTACAACTGTCGGGGCCGTTCTCACTCCGGACGGTAATGAGCTTGCCGGCGAAGTCGAGGTTCTTGTTGCCCGGCCCGGTGTAGGTGCCGTCGCAGACGACAACCTCGTCACCATCCGAGGCCGCGTCGATGCCCTCCTGGATGGTGAGGTAGTCCCCGCTGCCATCCCAGCAGACCGTGATCGTGTCAGCGCTGGCCGCTGTCGCCAAGCCTGTGCCCACGATCAAAACGATGAGCGTGCGAGCAGAAATCAAGCGTCCCATGATGTGCTCCTTTTCACCTGCGCTCCGCCGGGTTGGTCGTGCCGAGGGGCGCCTCGTCGGAGCCGAGACCTGATCTGACCATTTCAGGATACCGAGCGCCCTTTCCGGAGGCAACGAGAATATGAAGAAACCGGAAGACAGCCGCGCGGGGGCGCGGGCCGCTAGGTGAGCATCGCACGCAGCTTCCCTGATAGTCACATAGGTCGGGTCATCGACCCGACAATTCCAGAACCATCGGAATGCCGGGTCGATGATCCGAGCTACTACTCGTGGTCCGCACGGCGGACCATACTCAATTTCGGCCCGCTACGGACACGTGGTCCCGTAGACGGCCAGCAGGGCGGACAGATCGGACAGGTCGACGTCGCCGTCGCCGTCTAGATCACCATCTTCGTACTCGGCGCCACTGGTCATTCCATAGTGGGCCAGCAGTTGCGACAAGTCGGACAGATCGACGTCTCCGTCGCCATCCAGGTCGCCGAAGCACTTGTCGATGCGCAGGTAGTAGACGTCCTGCTCGCCGTTGAACGTGGCGGCGTAAGCGACATGGACGACCGAGTCCTCGGACACCATGTCGTAGTAGTCGCCGAGCTTATCTTGCTGCGGCCAGCCCACGTGCGGGTCGAATGGCGGGCTGAGCGCTTCGTTCAACGACCAGGTTTCACCGGCGTCATCGGAGAAGGCATAGTACAGTTCGGAGTCGTAGCCGCCCGGGTCATTACGCGTGTCGTTCCAGGCCACATCGATCCGGCCGCCGGGCGCGACGGACATGGTGCCGAACCACTGCCAAGCGTCGTTGCCGGCCGGATCGTCGTTGACGCGTACCGGATCGCTCCAGGTCAGCCCGCCGTCGGCGCTGCGGGCGAACATGACATCGTGCGGGTCGGCCCCGGGCGGGTCGACCGAGCTCAGGAGGTAGACGTTCGCGTGCGTGGGACCGTCGGAATGATCCACCGCGATCCACACTTGTCCGAGCAGGCCGCCCGGATTGGGTCCGGCCCAGCCCGCCAGGCTCCCACCAAGGTTCACCGTTGTAGCGAAGTCCCACTGCGGGGGCAGCGTCTCGTCCTGCAGGGTGCTGGACTTGGCGACGACGAAACCATCGCCGACAACATAGAGTTCGCCATCCGGACCGACCGCCATTGTCCCCCAGTGCGGATTGCCCAGCAGCTCGGTGCAGTCGACAAACGTCTGCCCGCCGTCATACGAGCGCGTGAAATGCCCGGGGTAGCAATTGCTCCAGTATTGCGTCCAATAGGCGTAAATGTTGTTCTGCCCGATGCCATCGGTGCGATCGATGGTCATCCACTGCTTATCGCCGCCATACGCGTACGTACCGTCGTCCCAGGACGCGCCCCCATCGGTCGACTTGAACACCGTGCACCAGTAGCCGCCGTCATCCCGGCTCAAGCTGTTGAAGTAGAAGTTGCCCAGCGTGTCGGCGTCCAGGACCGGGTCGGAGCGGAAGACACCCGGCTCGATGACTCCCGGGAAGGTCCACGTTCGGCCACCGTCCGTGGTGTAGCCCCAGCCGGCTTGGCGAAAGTCGCTATCGATCGTATCGAACTGCCGCCAGCCAATGGCCATCCGGTTGGAGTCGGTGAGATCAACGGCGATCGACGGCTCATTGGCCGCGTCCCCGACGATATTGTTGCCGGCGTCGTCAACGTTGACCTGGACGCTGACATATCCGCCACGCGCCGGGCGAGCCCCTGGCCTCGTCATCCGTTCTTCCGGGGGCACCGGAATGTACGCGTCCTTGGGAGCTTCCGCGTGGCCCCGCGGCGGTTGCGGCGCACGCGTGTCTCTCTCGGTACTCTGTGCCCACGCGCGACTGCTCGATGCGACCGCAATCGCCAGCATGGTGAGCTGGAAAATCATTCGGGACATCATGCTTCCGTCTCCTTCGAGCAGGCGGCCCGTCACGGACCGTGGTGAAAACGACTCCTCGGATGGCGTCACCGGAGACTCTGTCGTCCTTGCTGCTGCATCAATTGCGTGTCGCGACAATTCAATCCGGCACGATCCGCTGAGTCAGCACGCCGGCCGACGTTCAACCGCGTCGGGCGACATTATCGCGAACGGCAGTTTTATTAACATAGACAACCCCCGCCATGTGCGCCGCCCGCAAAAAAAGGGCGGCGCGCACACGAGGGTTGTTCTTCCGCACACCTGCTGCGACAGCTCTCGAACCGCCGCTTACCCGCGCCGGCGTACCAGCATCAGGCCGAGCAGCGCGACGCCGCACAGTGTCCCGGGCTCTGGGATAACGCCGAGGTTGTCCCAGGCCAGCGTGTTGCCGGGCACGCCGCCGCCCGCGAAGAAGCGGAACCCCGTGACCGTCGGGTCGCCACCTGCCGCACCGCCGGAGAGGTACCAGTCAGTGGGCTCGTAGCTGGCCGAACCGCCACCGGTCAGGTCCAGGATCGAGACCTCGGTGATCCGGTTCAAGGTGAAGTCGAGCGTGGTGCTGAACCGGTACCAGTGGTTCAGGTCGAGGCCTCCGAATTCGGGCCCCGGGCTGGAACCCGGCTGAGCTACCTGAGTGCCGGCCGCGTCGTAGTGCATGAAGAACGCGTTGAAATCAAACGGATTGACCGCATCCACCCACGAGAAAAGGTGAATGTAGCTGCCGACCACGTCGACACTCGGCTGAACCGAGAAGCTTCCGAGGTTGTTAGCCCCGGGTGGCTCTCCGTCATACAGCGCGGCCATGTCGTACGTGACCGTCCACTCCGTCAGGTCCGCCCAGTTCACGTCATGCTGGGCTCGAGCGTAGTCGGTGCCGGGGCCGACACCGGCGACGAACTGTTCCCCGCCTTGCGGGTTCGCGTTGACGCCCAGCACGTTACCCGCGTAGGTGTAGACGTTGTAGTCCACGCCCGCCGGCAGGTACCACCCGTCCTGGCCCGCCAGGACGACACCGCCTGCCGAGCCACCGTAGGTCGGTGGTTCAAACCCGGTCTCAAATTGCGCGCCAGCGGTACCGCATAAGAGTACCGCCGCGCATAACCCAATTGCCGCTCTACTGAAGTGCCTCATAACTCGTCCTCCACAGCTTAGACATGAACTGACATAGCCGGGTACTCACGAAATGCGCTTTCGGCCGCGCGAACTTGTCTCTATACCGGCCTAAGCGAAATGCTCTCTTCCCGGTGGCCCCCGGCTTCCTCCGCCACCGATCGCGCATTATTACAACCCTTGAGCGGCGGGTTGTCAACGAAATTCGGTTATAGCTCGCAAATTGACGCCGCGCCGCGTGTGCGGCAGGCGAACGGGCGCACGCCACGATCGAGACCGTGACGAAGGTCGATACGACTGGTTCTCAGGAGTTGTGCTCCGTCAGGTGCTACTCACACGTGGTTCCGTAGACTGCGAGCAGCGCGCTCAGGTCTGACAGGTCCACGTCGCCGTCGCCGTCGATGTCGCCGTCTTCGTACACGGCACCGCTGGTCATTCCATAGTGGGCCAGCAGTTGTGATAGGTCGGCCAGATCGACGTCCCCGTCGCCGTCCAGGTCGCCGGGGCAGGGTGGGGCCAGGTCCACGGCCCAGATTTCGACGTCGTCGATGTTCCAGCCCGGGTACGTCGTCGAGTTGTCCGTCGTCCCCATCGTCCAGCGCAGATAAACCGTCGGCTGGTCATCCGCCACCGCCGATATGTTGTAGGCCACGGGGGTCCACTCGGATTCGGACATGATGCCGTTGGGGTTGGACCAGATTTCCGTCCAGTCGGTGCCGTTGTTCGAGACAGAGAGGGTGGCGTGGTCGAACGCGCTTCGCTCGACGCCCAGCCAGCGCTGAAAACGCAGTTCGACCTCGAACAGGTCGCTGCAATCCAGTGCCGTCGTGGTCAGGTGGTATTCCGGCATATTATTGGTGTAGTCGCCGGCGAGATTGTATCCATAGACGTTGTCGCCGGTGTAACCGGAGTCAGGATCGCCGGCGTGGCTGCCGCCGCCGGTCGGCTGCCCGAAGGCCCAGTCGCCCTCGACGCTCCATCCGGGGTCGCTGTCCATGGAAAAGCTGTACAGCAACGTTGTCGCGTCGATGTCGAGCGAGACGGCGCGATCGGTATCGCCCTCGTGATCGGTGAGATTCGTGAAGTACACAGTATCCTCGTGCAACCCATGACCAAGCTCGTTGGCCTCCTCATTGAACGAGACGGTCACCTCCACCGACGAGTCCACCGGAATCGTGCCGGCGGCGTTCGTAATCGTCAGCCACGACGCCGACTTCGTGACGCTGTACTCGACCGGCACGTCGCTGAAGTTCTCGAGCGTGTAGACGATGCTGTCGGGCGTGAACGGCCCGCCCGCCGGACCCGCCGATACCAAGTTATCATCAGGTGTAACGAGCATTCCCACTCGCATCGCGGGCACGTGCATCATGATGCAGTGGATCGCGCCGGCGGCGTGGATGATATCGCCGCAATAAAGCTGGCTGACTTGTTTATCCGGAAACGCCTCTTCGAATACCGCCAGCGCCTCGCTGTCCTGTGAACTCCACGAGCCGCCAAACCGCGCCACGAACACCAGATCGTTGAAAATCAGCGAGTTGGTGTAGGTATAGTGCGTCCCGCCCGAGCTCCAGCCCGGCGTGCGGTAAACCGTGTAGCCGCGCGCCTCCAGATCATCGACGGCGTCCTCGGTAATCGTATGGGGCTCGCCGGTCGAGGCGGCGTACTCCCCGATGAGGACCTCATAATCCGCGAATGGCAGCATCCACATGTCGATGTGCCGGGTCGAGTCGAAATAGGTCGGGAAGCCCGTGTAGATCGTCAGATCGACGTTTTGATATTCCGCAAAGAGATCCTGGATGTCTTGTTCGGACATGCCGGAATTCTCGCTGAGAATCAACGTGGTCATGAAGGCGTCGCCGTTGGAGAACAGGTGGAAATTCCCGCCGCCGTGCGTCAGCGGGAGGTCGTACTCCGGCTGGTCCCAATAGGCACTGAGGTAGTCGTTCAGCAGGTTGTCGTTCGGGCGGGGGCGGTTGTAGGTATGGTCGATGATTGCCCGGACGCCGTCCTCGAAAATGTAGCGCGGGCCGTAGTCGCGGAGCCAGACCGTGTCCGTGACGCGAACGATGAACTCGACGCGGCTCATGTCGGCCCCGGCGCTGGAGAGTGTGCCGTAGGCGCTGCTCTGCTCCGAGGTATTATCGACGACCACGAAGACCTTCGCTTCCGGATCGCCCGATGTAACGCCCACCGTCAGGTCTGTCAGGAGTGATGCGTAGCCCTCCCAAGCGATCAGCAGCCCCTCCATCGGGTCGTACTCCGGAACGCAGTAGATCGAGCCACTGGGAGGTTCAAACCGACCCGGCTCAACCTGTAACGGGTGTTCCTTGAGATACGCCCGCTCAACCTCGGTCAGGCCGGCGGGAATTCGCGCGCCTTCCGGATAAAACAGCCCTTCCCGCGTCCGGATCGGCTCATCCTGGGCCAACGCGGGCGTCGCAAATGAAATCCCCAACAAGCAAACGACCAGGGTCATCATCAGCACGAATTTCGACATCTTTTACTCCAGGGAATTGTCAGGTGTAAAAAAAAACGATCTCCCACTCTTCAAAAATAGCGACTTACCCCCGGCGCCTCAAGATAATTCTGCCTTGCCAGGGCTACCCGATTTCTTGGACCCTCGGCCCCTTGGCCCCTTGGTCCCTTTGGTTGCGGCCAACGGCCGCGCTAAGACTAAACGAATCACATGTATCGCGAGAATCCGCGCGGCGAACGCTGGAGGGCAGTGGCACCCGGCCTATCTCTCCTGAGTGTCATTCTGGCTCGGTTTTCCGCCCTCCACGGCATCACCGGATTGCCGGAGTACTCTATCCAGCATCAAGGCGTACCACTCGGGCGGGGTTGACCAGGTTAAGTCACCGTCGGGGTTATAGAAAGCCGTGCGTGCGAGTCCGACGTAATCGACACAGGTCTTTGCCATGGCGTAGCCGCGTGGCCCACAGAGGGTCAGGCACGACCAATCGTTCGGCGTGTGCAGCGTCGCCCGCGTTGTGCCGTCGGAGGCAAGCATATCGAGTGCCGGCCAACCTTCCTGAGATTGGCCCAGCTTGATACGTGCTTGGCCGGCCTCATCAAACACGTTTAACGCCGAGTTTCCGTTGTCCCCGACGCCTGCCAGCAGCCGCACCATTTCGGCTTGATCGAACACTAACAGGCCTGAATCTCCAGCCTCGCAGGCACTGAGCGTCACACGCGGCCGCTCGGAGGGGCCAAACAACTGGAGGCCCGAGTCTCCGGCCTTGCAGGCACTGAGCACTACACGCGGCTGCTCGGCCGGGCCAAACAACTGGAGGCTTAAGTCACCGCCGCGCGACTCGCCGAGGACGGCCTTCGTGTTTCCCTCTTTTCCCGTGAGAACCAGCGATTGTTCACCGCCGTCCACGAGTTGCAACTCGATCGAGCGCTTGTCTCGGTCAGCCAACCACAGCCGGACGCGATCATCGAACTGCGTGACAACGAACCGGGCTTGGCCGGAAGTGTCGAAAAGAGTCAAGTGCGGAACGCCGGCCGCGCTCGTGCCCAATTCCGCGCGGCGGTCGCCGGCATCATCGACAATAACCAAGCGGGGTGTCTGAACCAAGCCGTCGGTGAAGATGCCGAGCCGTTTGTCGAAGAAGAAGTCGGCGACCTCGACGACCTCGCCGACAAGCAGGGCCACCGCAACGATAATAAAGACAATCTTCAACTCGCGGTTGTTCTTCCGCAAGCGTTTCGTCTGCCGCTCGAGCTCTTCAAGTCGCTCTGCAATCGGAACCATTTGGACCGCATCCGACATGGGTCATCTACTCCCTTCTCTCGCGGGTGACGCTACGGACGCACTTCCGCGGGGGTGCCACGGGCAAGGACCGCGTCGATCAGTTCTCGTTTGGAGAGACAACCTTGCCGCGGCCCTTGCCCGTGCTTCCCGCGGACGATCTCCGCCAGCTTTTGATCCGGTTCCTCAGCGCTCGGCACCGGCATCGGACGCGCTCCAGGGGCAACGGTTCAGCCTACCGATTCGTGTGCAGTTTAGCATGATCCGCCTGCACACGCTTAGCCTCGTCCTTATCCGGCACGTTGTCGCTGTGGCAGGGAGGTTTCACCGGCGGGACGCCGACGCTCCCCTTGGCGCGCCGCGGTTGGAAGCCCTCGGCCTTGCCGCTGGCGAACTGCTGGATCTCCTTGCTGATGCGGAGGGCGCACCAGTCGTGGCCGCACATTGCGCAGAAGTCGGTGTCGGCTTTCAGGTCCTCGTCGTGGAGCGTACGGGCGGTCTCGCCGTCGAACGACAAGTCGAAGTGCTTCGGCCAATTCAACGCCGCCCGGGCCTTGCTCAAGTCGTCGTCCCATCGGCGGGCGCCGTGGATGCCGCGGGCGATGTCGCCGGCGTGGGCCGCGATCTTGTACGCAATACAACCTTCCTTCACGTCCTGGGGCGTCGGCAGACCGACGTGCTCCTTCGGGGTCACGTAGCACAGCATCGCCGCCCCGGCCCGGGCCGCCTCGGTCGCGCCGATCGCGCTGGTGATGTGGTCATAGCCGGGGAAGACATCAGTCACGATCGGCCCGAGGACGTAGAACGGGGCGTCGTCGCAGACCGCCCGCTCGGTCTCCATGTTCCAGGCCACCTCGTTGAGCGGAATATGCCCCGGTCCCTCGACCATCACCTGCACGCCGGCCTCGCGGGCCCGCTGCGTCAGCTCGCCCAGCACGTGCAGCTCGGCAATCTGAGCCGGATCGCTTGCGTCCGCCAGACAACCCGGCCGACAGCCGTCACCCAACGAATACGCCACGTCGTACTCGCGCATGATCGCGCTGATCTCGTCGAACAGGTCGTACATCGGGTTCTGCTTCTTGTGAGCGATCATCCATGTCGCCAGCAGCGACCCGCCGCGGCTTACCAGCCCGCTCACCCGCCGGCCGATCAGGTCCAGGTGTTCGCGTAGAATGCCGGCGTGAACGGTGACAAAATCGACCCCCTGTTGAGCCTGGTGCGCGATGGTCTTGAGGATCGTGTCGTAGTCGAGTTCTTCGATGTTGCGGCCGATGATCATGCTGTAGATCGGGACGGTGCCGATCGGAATGGTGCTGTTGTCGATGATTTGCTGGCGGCATTCGTCCAGGTTTCCGCCGGTGGACAGATCCATCAGCGTGTCGGCCCCGTAGAGCTGCGCCCAGCGGAGCTTCTCGACCTCACCTTTCGTATCGCTGGTCACCGGCGAGGCGCCGATGTTCGCGTTGATCTTGGTTGTGATCGCGCGGCCGATGCCGATCGGATCGAGCCGCTTGGGCGCGTTCTCACCCGGCAGATACGCGGGGTCTTCGATCATCCACCGCCGCTGCGCCACCGTCTGATTTACCCACAGCGCCGCGTCGGGAGTGAAGCCGGGATGCCCGGTCGGCTGCGCCGAGTAGCGAGTTCTCGGTTCAGAGTCGTGAGTTGACGTGTGCAACTTTGAACTCTGCACTTTGAACTTTGAACTCTGCACTTTGAACTCTGAACTCTGCACTTTGAACTCTGAACTCGGTTCCGCGCCGCCGCTACCCGCCAGGTGCCGCTGGTTGGCGGGAATGATGATCCGCCCGCTGGCAACCTGCTCCCGAATAAACTCCGGCGTGGTGTTCTCACGCACGGCGACACGCATCATCTCCGGCGTCGTGATGCCGTCGCGGGCGGCTTGAAGCTGTGTCATTGCTTATCTCCTGCCGGGCAGACTGTGCATACCCCGCGCTTCTCAACTTCAGCACACAATGGCTGCAAAACGGACGTAAGCCGTCCAGACTTTGACTGGCGGAAAACCTGAAAAGGGCATGGCAATCGCTTCCCTACGCAGCCGGCCGCCGCCGGTTCCACCGGCTTAAAAGCCGGTGCCACACCGGGCAGCGCGACCCGTCGCTGATCAGGTTCAAAGGGTCTGCGAGCCGATCGCGCCCGCATCTCAGGCCCGCCGCGGCGGACCACCCCTAGCCATCCATATTAGTCTATTGCCGGGAAGTGGGTCTGGCAACGCCGTCTAACATCCACCGCTTCAGCGGGGTAAGGCCCCGCGAAAATGAGTGGCGTCTGAATGTCGTTCCGACCGTGTCCGCCGACGACGGATGCGCGGAGGAATCTAAGTGTTCTGTCTGCCATCGATTGATAGGCTGGTGTGCCACTGCTCTTGAGCAGTGCTAAGCTTCGCTGAAAGCACGGACAAGCAAACTGCCGCTTGTCCGTGGCACCCGGCGTCGGGTCTCCGTGCCCAACGTAGGTCGTCGAAGGCTGTTCGTTTGCTACGTCGGCCGCGGGGGGCCGACGCTACAAACCGCGACACAAGGTGTGCCCCCTCGCGCGAATTTCATCCAGACGTGGACTGACCTACGGTTCTTCCGGCGTGTCCCGTGGGGGAGCGGGACGGGCTATCTCCGCCGGCATCATGGGCCGGCCGCACTTCGGACAGAGCACGTTGATGTTGTAATCCTCGTCCATGTAAGGTACCCAGTCGCCGTCCGCGATCTTGATCCGGACCGGGTCCCCCGTCTCCTCGTCGTACTCGTACGCCACCTGGAAAACGCCGTGCGCCGGGCAGCCGTGTAAGATGGAGACGTACATCTCGTCCCGCCCGCACTTGGGGCAGGTTCGCGTACCGACGGCACCGCGATCCTCCAACTCGTGACCGCAATTCAGACACCGCCAGGTAACATAGAAGTCAAAGAGTGTACGTGTCCGCGGCTTGACCTCGCGCGCCCCCGCCGACCAGTAGTTGTAGCCCAGTATGCCGATCACGGCGATGCAGAGAACGCCGAACAGGATGACCTTCTTGCGTTTCGCGGCGTTCTGGTTATCCGTTGTGTCGTAATTCACGCGAGTCCTCGCGGGCGAGTGAGGCTACCATCGTGGATAGTTCGGGGCCGGCCCGGTCCACCAGTACAGTTTCGAGCGTGAGAAGTTATAATGCATCCTATCAGAATATTCATGGTAGTTACAGAAATAGCAGTCCCCCATCTTGCAGTTCCCAAGCTGATGACCGGCCTCGTAAACTCCCTGGAGCGGCGCTTGTAGTACGTCCAGCGACGGCACGAGCCTGACCGACATGTCCATTGCCGCCATGACGGTCGAGCCCAGGTGCCGGGCGGTGAGCCACGTGGGCTTGTTCTGATACCAGGGCTGCGCGCCGTCATGCCACACCAGCCGGCCGCCGTCACGCCACGGCGTGCCCCCCCCGCTGCCTGTCCCCCCGTGAAGCCCCATCAGTCGCATTTCGTCGTCGGGCCCGACTTCGGCCAGCAAGATGGTCTCCTCCAGACGCGTCGGGGGATACCTCTCGATGTTGAACGAGTGTGGCTCGGCAAAATGCCGCAGTACATAATTCATTCCATATCCGCACGAGGGCACGCGCCCGCTCATGTGGTAAGCGCCACGAAACCAGGCGTCGAAATCGAACTGGTCGCCGAACGGATCGGCCGGACAAATCAGGGCATCCGGGTTTCCGAGATAATCAGGGACCAGCTTGTAGAACCATAACTCCTTTTTCTCGACGAACCAGGCGGCTTCGCTCCACAGGTTGTCCGGTAGAGCTCCGTTCCATTCCTGCTGGTACATCGCGATCGCCAGCAGGATCTGCCGATCGTTCGACATGCAGACGACGGTCTTGGCCTTCTCACGTGCCGTCTGGAGCGATGGCAGCAAAATCGAGATCAGCAGCGAAATGATCGCGACAACAACCAGTAGCTCGATCAGGGTAAACGCGCGCGCGAACCAACATGGCCTGGCGTTCTTTTTCATTGTGTATGTCTCACCTGACGTGGTCATCGGAAACTGTCCGGATACACCGTACTCGCTAGTGACGGTGACACCATGCTTGTAATATACCAGCGAAGCAAACGACTTTCAAGCACTTTTTATGCACTACGGCGTTGTAAACACCACCCATCGGAGCATTCGTCCATACTTTCTATCGGCTACGCCCGCTCCACTCCTCAGAAATTGATCGGCTGAACCGGAGTGGCGGCAAGACGCCGCAACGCGTCTTCGGAAACCTCGATGCCCAGCCCGAACCCGGGTGGGCGGCGTATTCTGCCGCCGCGGCCGAAGCGGAGCGGGCGATGCGTCACGTCGGCGCGGAGCAGGAAGCGACCAAAAGCGCCTTCGACAAAACGTACTTGCGGACACGCTTCGAGGAAAGCGACGCCGGCGGCAGTCAATATGCTGGTTTCACCGACCAAACAGCCCAGTTGTACATCAAGCCCCGCCGCCAGCGCCCGCCGGGCGATCCGCAACGCCGGCAGCAATCCGCCGTTCTTTGCAATCCGGATGTTCAATACACGCACGCCGCCCGCTTCGATCAGTTCCTCGGCATCCTCGACTGTCAGCAGCGACTCATCCGCGATCAGATCACACCGCGTCTCTTTCGCCAACGCCGGTAGCCGTGCGTTTTCTGACGCCGGCAGCGGCTGCTCCAAGGCGCTGACGCCGAAACGTTCGAGCGTGGGAAGCGCCGCCCGTGCCTGTTCCGGATTCCACCCGCTGTTCGCATCCGCCCGCAACGTGGCCGCTCCGCGCTCCAGCCCGTTCCGCAGCACGCCGTGCGCCTGCTCCAGACGACTTTCCCAACCTTCGATCGCGACTTTGATCTTGAAATCACGCAGCCCGTAACATCGTTGCAGCCGCAGCAACGCCGCCAACTTCCGCGGCGTGCCCCCAACAACGATCCCTGAATAATGCGCCGCCGCCAGACATCCCGGCGACTCAAACCCCGGCAGATCCAACCAGCCCGTAACGTCCGACAGCCGTCGCCGAAATACTCGTCCGGCCAGATCGAGCAGGGCCAGCTCGACCGCGCAGCGCGCCGCGTTGACCAGCCGACCGTCGATCCAGGTCGGCAATTCGTGCACGAACTGCACCGCCTCCGCGAACGACCTCGGCCGAAACTCGAGTAGGTGCGGTACGAAAAGCTCGGCGATGTCATCCCGGACAGTCTCGACGGTCTCGCCCGTCACGTATCGCCGCGGCAACGTCTCGCCGTAACCGACATGTTGCGTGTACGGTGCCTCCGCGGCAAGCTGCAAGACGATCGGGTCGGCGACGGCGCGTGTCGCCGCCGCGTGCTCGAAACGAAATCGCATCGGGATCGCGAGCGGAAAGACCTGCACACGCCGTATGCGAAGTGGGGCGGTCATCGTGGTATTTCGACGGCGGCGCGCTCGCGGGGAATCGCCCAGACCCGCGTCGATTCCATCGCCTCGCGGCCGTCTTCGCTGAACAGATAATCGAGCACCGCCTCGGCCCCCGCGCTCGCCTCGGCCGGCAGATAAACATAGATTACCTTTGCCAGTCCGTACCGCTCCGACTCGATCTCATCCAACGAGGGAAACGCCGGCGGGCTCGTCCGCTTCATTCTCAAACCTAAATACCGCACGTTTCGGTCGAACCCGATGCTCGCAAACCCCAGCGCCAGCGGGTCGGCGGCGACCGCCTCAATGATCGCGGCGTCCGATTCCAACGCCTCCCACGTGGGCTCGTCGAACCAGATCCTCGCCTGACGCATCAGGATCGCGCCCCCGCGCGTGCTCTTCTCCGGCCCGACCAGCCGAATCGGCCCCTCGTACGGCCCCAGTTCCCGCCAATCGGTCACTTTCTTCTGAAACAGCAGCTTCAAATGCCCCGCATATATGCTGTCGAGCGGGTTATCCGGATGCACGTACAGCCCGTAGCCATAGAACGCAACCCGGTAGCCTCTCAACTCCTGCTCGCCAAACTCCCGGCACTCGCGCGGCGTGATCAACCGATCGGTGCAGGCCGCGTCGCATTGGCCGTCCCGCAGATTTTGAAACCCGTGCTGCGAAAGATAAACCGGGCCGACCTGCTCCACCTCGAAGCGGCAATCCCCGGCATCCCCCAACCACGACTCCACCAACTCAACCGGAATCTGCGCCCCGGCCAGGCGAATCCCAAACGCCGGCGCCGGCGGAGCCGAGCGGCAACCAACGACGGCAACCAACAAGGTTGTCATCCCGAACAGGGTTGTCATTCCGAGCGCAGCGAGGAATCCAGCCCCGGATGATAGTGAAGCAAGGTTCCTCGGTCGTCCGCTTGGGCGGACTCGCTCGGAATGACACCGCGCGGGCCGTTTTACGACCGCCCCCGCTGCGCGTAAACTGCTCTGGTTTTCAGGTTCGCACACGAAGGAAACCTCACGATGGCCACGGCGACGACGATAGCAAAACTGCCCAAACATGTCGGGCAAACCGTAACACTATCCGGCTGGCTCTACAACAGCCGCTCCAGCGGCAAGCTCGCCTTCCTGATCCTCCGCGACGGCACCGGACTGTGCCAGTGCGTGCTCGAAAAGACCGACGCCAACGCCGAGCTCTTCCAGACCGCCAAACGACTCGGCCAGGAATCCTCGCTCGTCGTCGATGGCCAGGTCCGCGCCGACGAGCGTGCCGTCGGCGGCTACGAGCTCATCGTCGGCGATCTCCGCGTAGTCCAGAACGTCGAGGGCTACCCGATCAGCCCCAAAGCCCACGGCACCGAATTCCTGATGAACCACCGCCACCTGTGGTTTCGCTCGAAACGCCAGTGGGCGATCCTCCGCGTCCGTTCCACACTCGTGGACGCCATCCGGCGCTTCTACAACGATCGTGATTTCGTCCTAATCGACACGCCGATCTTCGCCCCGTCGGCCGGCGAAGGTGCCCAGACGCTCTTCGAGGCCGATTACTTCGGCGACACGGTCTATCTCGCCCAGACCGGCCAGCTCTACGTCGAGGCCGCCATGATGGCCCACCGCAAGGTCTACTGTTTCGGTCCGACCTTCCGCGCCGAAAAGAGCAAGACCCGCCGACATTTGACCGAGTTCTGGATGGTCGAGCCCGAGATCGCGTACGCCGACCTCGACGACGTAATCGAGCTGGCCGAGGACTTCGTTTGCGAAATCGTCCAGCGCGTCCTGCGCGACCACCGTGCGGAACTCGAACTGCTCGGCCGCGATCTCAACAAGCTCGAAAACATCACCAAGCCGTTCTACCGGATGACATACTCCGATGCGGTCGACCTGCTGCACGGCGACCGCGCGCGCGAAAAGTTCGAAAGCGACCTGGCGGCGGCCAAGTCGCGCGTCGAGCAGTTGAGCAAAGAAATCAACGAAAAAGAAGCCGAGCGAACCGCTCAGGGCACCAAGAAGTGGAAGGTCGAGAAACTCGCCCAGGAGATCGCCGACGCCCGCGAGGAGCTCACCGACGCCGAGGAGCTAGTCCGCAACATCCCGCACCACATGGAGCTTGCCGCCAACTTCGAGTGGGGCTCCGACCTCGGCGGCTCCGACGAGACCGTCATCGCCCGCCTGCACGACCGCCCGGTCTTCGTCACGCACTACCCGGCCGCCTGCAAGGCCTTCTACATGAAACGCAACCTCAACGACCCCCGCGTACTCGACTGCTTCGACCTGCTCGCCCCCGAGGGCTACGGCGAAATCATCGGCGGCTCACAACGCGAGGACGACCTCGACATCCTGCTCGAGCGGATGAAAGAGGAAAACCTCGACACCGCCCCCTACGAGTGGTACCTGGACCTCCGCCGCTACGGTACCGTCCCTCACGGCGGCTACGGCCTGGGCGTCGAACGAACGCTCGCCTGGATCTGCGGCCTCAAACACATCCGCGAAACAATCCCCTTCGCCCGGATGATGGGAAGGATCTACCCGTAGGTCGGGTCCAATGACCGGACCTGCGAAACTTGAGCGCGCCTGGTGCCGGGTACCATGGCCAAGCGCAGCTCGGCCATGCCATGCCGAGTGACGTGGCCAAGCACCGAGTACCACGGGCGGCTACTGATCACACCTCGCTGATCATTACGGTCGGCCTGTCCGCCGACAGCCGATCTCGCAGACGACGCAGCGTCTGGCGCTGCTCTTTCAGGTCGTCCTTGTAGTCGTAGGTCATGGTTCGGCGGATTTCGGGACCGATTTCGCGAAGTGCGGAGTCCACCAGTTGAGTCAACAGATCGCGCTCTTGCTGGGTCAGCTCAACACTCATGGCTGCACCTCCTGGCTCCCATAACTTATTATAGCACATGAAGTTGCTGATGGTTGAGAGAATTGGGAATCTACGCCTCGATGCCGGTTGCGGGTGCAGCGGTTCCGGATGAACGCGAGCGCGGCTTTCGGCATTATCCATGCTGAAAAAAAGGGCGAGAATTTGGACCCAAATACTCCTGTTTTTAGACTATGTAGCCGATAGTAAAACTATCACTGGTCCTCGCCAACCAGTTCCCTAATGTCCTTGTCGGATGAACCCGCGGTCAAGCACTTGGCCGCGGGTTCGCTTTTTTGCGCGAAATATCCTGCTTAATTGGTGGTGACCGTGGAAACCCGAACGGTTCACGATGTTCGACGGTCGCCACGGGGGGCGGCTGCTACGGGGGGTGGTCGCCATGGGAAGCGGCCGCTACGGGGGCGCTACACGAAACCCTTCCCACCGGAAACGATATTAATAGGCTTGTAGGAGAATCCCCCGTATCTCCGTGCCGTCGTCAGTCCTATACGTGTCTTTCCCGACGATTTCGGCCAGCAGGAAGCCGGTTCTCTTCTTGGCGGAATCCTTTCTGATCAGCACGGAATAATCTTTCAGCGTCCGTAGCTTCAGCAACTCCACCTCGCGGCCGTCGATCCGCACCGTCTTTCCGACGCCGGGCAAATTAAACGTGCCGACCTTGCCGACCGGATCATCTTCATACAGCAGCTTCAGGCTCGGGATGCACAGCCGGCGGCCGTGGCGGTCGATCAACGTGTCGAGCTCCTTGACGATCCTGCCCGCCTTCTCCGCGAACGGCTCATTCTCTTTGATCAGCTCTTGGTGCCTCCGATACTCCTTCACGTAACCAACGTACGCGACGAGCATCTCGAAAGCCTCCGGCTCAATCTGCTCGTCGTACTTCTCCAACAGATTGGCCATGTCGAATCGTTCGGCTTCGTCTTTGGAAACGCCCTTCTTCTCGGCCTTGCTTTCCAGGTGCCGCCGATGGCGGAGGGTCTTGTATTCCGATTTCAGAAACGCTCCGCCACCTTTCTCCTCCGAACGAAAGACCACGACCTTCTCGATCTCTTTCTTGGCGGCGGAGAGATCCTTCTTCGCGTCTCTGATCGTTACATCCTGCGCCTGGCATAGAACGGGTGCGAGGAATAAAACCATCACTAGTGCTACGCCAGCGCTGATCCGATGGATCATCGTTGATTGGGTGGCCCATCTCTTTAGAGGTGGGGGACACGAATGGTTCGCTGATTCGTGTTCCCCACGGCTAAAGCCATGGGCCACCCACCCATCAGTGGATCGTTTGCCGAGCACTAGTGCTACCCTTCTCATGCCATGCCTCCTGCTATCATCGGACGACGATGCGCGGCTTTGATCGCTGAGAGCGAAACGAGCGGACGGCGATCAATACCCGCTCGTTGACACCTTTCCCAATTATAAGCCCACCCGGCGACATTCAGGAGATTTTATCTCCAGCAGGCGGCATTACGGCAGTTTGGGCGGACGCCGTGTAAGCCGGGAAACGTAACGTCCGCCCCCCGTGGCGGACGTAGAATGTGGAAATTTTTCGCTACCCGACCGGTGTGAGGGTAGCGTGGGCGTCTCGATTGTCGATTGACGATTGGGGATTTCGGATTTATGAGAGGTGTAAGCCCAGTGGATGTCGCGGGGGAGGCAGTGTAATCCCCAATCATCAATCCCCAATCGTCAATCGACAGGGCCCGTGCCGCCCGAATACCGAGCGTGACTGAGCACGAGTGTAACCCGGCCTACTCGGAGAATGCTTCCATCAGACGGATCCCCGCCGGCCCCCCCAGCACGATCCCCATAGCCGGAAAGATGAACAGCACCAGCGGTATCATCAGCTTCACCGCCGTCTTCTGCGCCCGTTCCTCCGCCTGCTGATGACGCTTGACTCGCATGGCGTCGCCCTGGTTTCGGAGCGCCTTGGCCACACTAGTTCCGAACCGTTCCGCCTGCGCGATCACCGAAACCAGCGACCGCATCTCATCCACCCCGACGCGTTTGGCGGCGTTATCGAGCGATTCAGACCGGGGGATACCCATCTGCGTTTCCATCGTAGCGATCCGGAACTCCTCCGAGACTTCCGGATGCACCAGCACCATTTCTTCGCCCACGCGCTTGAGCGCCGAGTCCAGCGCCAATCCCGACTCGACCGACACGACCAGCAGGTCGAGCACGTCCGGCAAACCGCGTCGCACCTTATCCTGTCGCGACTTCGTCGCCGAACCCAGCCATATCCCCGGTGCGATAAAGCCCGCCCCCCCGGCGAACATCATGCACGCCAGCATCCCCTTGATGTCATACCCGAGCGACGCACCGGTCACCGCCCCGGCAATCGCCCCCAGGATCAGTAGCGCCGTCTTGCTCGCCAGAAAGATCGTCTGCGCCTGCGGCGCCCGATAACCCGCCTGCGTCAACTTCTCACGTAGTTGTGACTGCTCCTCGTCCGAAGCCGGCATCACGATCTTCGAGAGTATCGGCGTGGCTCTTTTCACCAGCGACTTCGTCGTCGCCGACGCCTTCGCCTTCTCCCTGATCTCGTCGACCTCGTTGACGCCCCGGCGGCCTTCCAGCCGGCGCTTGACCGTCTCGCGTCCTTCGCCCTTTCGGGGAAAGACGCTGTAAATGATCAGCCCAACACCAAGAAATACCAGGATTCCAATGCTCAGCACGTCCATAATCTGCGCCCCTGTCTATATCTTGATGTTGATGATCTTCTTGATCATTACCCAACCCATGATCATCGAGACGATCGCGTACATCGACAACATCTGACCAGTGGGGTGCACCCACAGCAACTCCGCGTATTCGTAGTTGATCTTGAGCATCGCCGCGAGGACGAGGAACGGCAGTGCCAGCAGCACGTATCCGGACAGACGCCCCTCCGCCGTCAAGGCCTGCACCGTCCCGTGCAGCTTGATCCGGTCCCGAATCACGCCGCTGATCTTGTCCAGCACCTCCGCCAGATCGCCGCCGGTCTGACGCTGGATCAGGACGGCGGTCACGAAGAACCGCACGTCGAGCACATCCATGCGTTCGGCCAGGTTGCTCAGCGCGTCCTCGATTTTCAGGCCGAGGTTCTGCTCGTGAAAAACTCGTGCAAACTCCGTCCCCGCCGGCTCCGGCATCTCGTTGCCGATCACCTGCATCCCGCTCGCCAGCGAGTGCCCGGCCCGCAACGCCTGGCTCAGCAACTCAAATACGTCCGGCAACTGCGCAACGAGCTTGTTGAGGCGTTTCTTACGGCGGTAGCTCAGATACAGAATCGGCAGAATGTAAACCGCCACGGCCGCCCCCAGCCCGGCCAGAATCGGCAATCGCAACGCCACCAAACCGGCGAGTATGATGCTCGCGATCAGCGTCAGGTTGACCAGCAGTTGCGAGGCCGACCAGGACACGTTGGCCTGTTCCAGCGTGGTCTGGAGCCGCTCGGTAAAGCTCATGCGGGAGAACATCTGCCCCAACGTCCCCACCGCCTTGGGTGCCTCTTTGCGCAAATCCTCGAAATTGAACTTCTGGGCGTTGCCTCCGCTGGTCATTTGACCTTTCAGCCGACCCATGACCTTTTTCTTCGGGGCGCTGCGCAGGTCGGCGACCAACTGGTACACCCCGTAAAACGCCATCAGCGGCCCCGCCACCAACAGCACGAGCATAAGTGTGTCGCCGCCTAGTGCCAGAAGTATCATGTCACCTTCTCCCGCCGATCAAAAATCCGAAACCAGATCGCGCGGCTGAAACAGCTCCGGCTCGATCCTCGCTCCGTGCGTGATCAGCCGATCCATAAACAGCGGTCGAACGCCGGTGGACACAATCCGCCCAAAGGCCTTGCCATCGGCGTCCACCCCGTCCTGCTCAAACTTGAATATGTCCTGCATCACCACCACATCGCCTTCCATGCCCTGAACCTCGGTCACGGAAGTGATCTTTCGCCGGCCGCCGGTCAGACGCGCCGACTGCACGATCAGGTCGATCGCCGAGGCGAATTGCTGGCGGATCGCCTTTTGCGGCAACTCGAACCCCGACATCATCACCATCGTCTCGATGCGCTGCACGCAGTCGCGCGTGTTGTTCGCGTGAACCGTGGTCATCGACCCTTCGTGACCGGTGTTCATCGCCTGGAGCATGTCCAGCGTCTCTCCCCCGCGGCACTCGCCCACCACGATCCGGTCCGGACGCATCCGCAGCGAGTTCACCAGCAAATCACGAATCGTCACCCGCCCCTTGCCTTCCAGGTTCGGCGGACGCGTTTCGAGCCGCACGACGTGTGGCTGGCGCAACTGCAATTCCGCCGCGTCTTCGATCGTCACAATCCGTTCGCCATCCGGGATGAAAGCCGACAGGTTGTTCAGCAGCGTCGTCTTGCCCGAGCCGGTCCCGCCCGCGATCAGCAGGTTCAACCCCGAGCGCACGCACGCCTCGAAAAACACGACCATCTCCGGCGCGCACGACTTGTAGTTGATATAGTCTTCCCACGTAATCGGGTTGCTGCCGAACCGCCGAATCGACATCGACGGCCCGTCGATTGCCAGCGGCGGGATAATCGCGTTCACCCGGCTGCCGTCCTTCAGACGCGCGTCCACCATCGGCGAGACTTCGTCGCAACGCCGCCCCAACGGCGAGACGATCTTGTCGATGATGTGCAGCAGGTGCCCGTCATCCTTGAACTTGACGTCGCTCAGCGTCAGCATGCCGTCGCGCTCGATGTAGATCTGGTTGGCCCCGTTGATCAGAATGTCGGAGATCTTCGGGTCCGCCAATAGCACTTCCAGCGGCCCGAGTCCGAAGGTTTCGTCGAGAACCTCCTGCGCCAGCCGCTGACGCTCGTTCGCGTTCAGTAGCGTGTCTTCTTCTTCACACAGCGCCAACACGACCCGGTGGACCTGCTCGCGCAGCTCCTCCGAAGCATCCGACCCCAGCTTCGTCATGTCGAGCTGGTCGACCAGCTTGCGGTGAATAAGCCCCTTGAGCTCGTAAAACTTCTGGAGCCGTTCGTCCGACTGCTTATCCTTCAGCGACACGCCTTTCGCGCGCTTGGGGGGAGCCATCGGCGGCGCGACCGGTTTCGAGGGCGGCGGGGGCGGCGGCGCACCGCCGGCCGACGACACACCCGACGAAGGCTCGCTCGCGGTCGGCTTGGGCGGCGGCGGGGGAGCCGTGGGGGGGGCGGCCGGCGACGACGACGCATCCGGAGTACCCATAGTCTCACCCGTCTTCTTCGTGAACAACCCCATCCCGTAAAACACCTCTCAGCAAGGCCCTTCTACTTCGAATTCCCCAAAAAAGAGAACAAACCCTTCTTGCTCGCGTCGTTCGAGCCGGCCTCAACCTCCACACCAACCTCTGTATCATTGTTGCCCGCCAGATTCATCGCCAGAGTGCGATACGCCTGTCGCAGCTTCGTCCGCGGACCGATCGTCAACAACGGCGCGCCCATGTTCACTGCCGCCGACGACGTCTTCCATTCGTCCGGCAGCAGGAATTCCACCTGTCTTTTCAGTGTCGCTTCCACGTCCGGCTGATCGAGATAACCCGATTCACGTCCATACCGATTGCATATCAGGCGCACGCGCTCGAGCGCATAGCCGATGCTGCTCAACTCGTGCAGGATCCGGTCGGCGTTACGCACCGAAGGGACCAGCAACTGCAACACCAGCAGGTACGTGTCCGCCATATCGAAAACCGCCCGCGCGCTCGGGTCGAAGCGCGCCGGCAGATCGACGACCACAAAGTCATAGTGCTCCTGCAAGGCCGACAAAACGCCCGCCGCCTGTCCGGCGTTGATCCGCTCCGCCTGCGTCAGATCGCCCGGCCGCGCCAGCACGTGTACACCCGTTGCGTGCTTGAACATCGCCCGCTCGATCATTTGCATGTCGATCTGCTCGGGCGTTTCGCACAATTCCCCCAGCGTGTATGCCGGTTGCGCATCGAGCTGCATCGCCACCTGCCCGAAGCGAAAATCCATGTCCACCACCGCCACGTTCGGCCGCGACCCGGGGTTGGGTGCCCCCCGCCAGCTTTCAAGCTGCGCCATCTCCACCGCCAGGTTGGTCGCCAACTGCGTCGCGCCTACCCCGCCCGTCGTGCCCACGACCGAGATCAATCGACCCAGACGCCGACCGTTGCCCGTTGCCTCCTGACCAACCCGTTGTAGCGTTTCGCCCAGTTGTTCCGGCGGGAACGGCTTCCACAAAAACTCCTTCATCCCGGCCCGCATCGCCCGCATGACCAGCTCGGCGTCGCGATCCTCGGTCATCGCGATCGCCGCGAACTGTCCCTTATAGGCCTCGATCAGCGGCGCCACGACGTCCATCATCCCCGCCGGGTTCGGATCGAGGTGCACCAATAGAACCTCGGCGGGCAACTGGCTCAGCGCCTGGGCCAGCAGGGCCGGCTCATCGATCTCGGCGACGATCTTGACACCCTCGATCGACAACAGCACCGCGCGCAAATCGGGAGCAACCTCTTCGTCCGTGTTTACAATGATGACGCGAATACCCTGACTCACGATTGCGCGTGTCCTTACGTAGCGACCTGTGCCTCGCGGGCCGAGGTCAACGACCGGCCAGGACGCCGGCCGCTACAATGGATGCTGACCACCTGTACCCCGGCTGCTCTACCCTGGGCGCCGCTCTTACTGATGTCATTGGTTTCATCGGCTTTATTCGACAGCGTATTTCGGATTGGGGATTGGGGATTGTTGACTGGGAATTGCGGAGACGGATTGCGGATATCGGACGCTGGTTTGGGGCGATACCCCAATCCGCAAGCCGAAACCCGCAATCCGCAATTCCTCGAGTCCTTACTCGATCAACGCCACCGGCCGCTTGCCGCCCAACGCCCGGAAAATCGTCTCAAGCTGCTCGGTGTATTCCTCGGGGTTGCCGGCGGCATAAAACTCCTGACCGTGGCCGAGCGAGGCGATCTCCTGCATCAATTCGCGGTCGACGCTGTAGCCCACGCTGATCGTGTAAATCCGGAAACCCTCATCCGCCGCGTCCTCAGCCTTGTTCGTCGCGTAGTCACGCGCGGACTGCGACTCGCCGTAGCTCCCGTTTTCGTCGACGTTCGCCACGCCGTCCGACATCAGCAGGATCACTTTATGAGCATTGGGACGGGCGCCGTCGGATTGCAGCTCCGCGATAGCCTGCCCCAGACCACAGCCGATGCAAGTGCAGCGGTTGTAGTGGCCGGACTGCATTTGGTACAGGCGGTTTGGAACTGCCTGGAGATCGTCCGTCAGACTCACCTGATGTCGCGAATCAGTAGCGAAAATCTCGAGCGAGATGTGGTCGAGACTCTCCAACGCGGTGATAACGTTGACCATCGTCTGAACCGCGTCCTTGACCGCTCGCAACGGCTGCTGCGGCGTCGCCCAGAGATTGTTCGTCTCGTTGTACTGCGGCTCGTTCTCAAGCAGGAAGTCGGTAAACGTCTTCAAGCCGTAGCGGCACCGGAAATCAGCCCTCCGACTGCTGCTTTGCATCCAGGTGATATAGCTGGTCCACGACCAATCCACCCGGAACGACGGCTTAGGTATCCACGTAATCTCACCATCATCCACTTGATCGTCCCCGTCACCGCCACCCGGATACGCCGCGTCCGGCATCCCGCTCTGCCAGGTTGCCAGACCGAGCATCACCGCCACGCGGTTCCGCCAATAGTTACCCGATCCATCGCTCGAGGCCTCCGTCAACGCGTCGATTTCATCCGCGTTGTAACCCTGTAATAGCAGGTCGCTTAGCAGATTCGTGTCCGTCGTGTCGTAGTACTTGCGGATATACCACAACCCCGGATCGCCGGCCGCGCTATATGAGCCCGGCAGCAACGGGTCACCCCACATATCCATCGCCCCGATCGCCGGTCCCGTGTCGCTCGCGTACTCGGTCTCAAGCTCGGAACCCGGCAGGTACGGCCGCGAAGGCTCCCAACCGTCCAGGGCACACCAGACGTCGCGCGTGTTTGCGTAACCGCCGTCGCCGCGATCCCAGAAACGCAATTGGCTGTCCCAGTTCATCGAGTTGGATAAGTCGATGACCACCGCGATGTCACGCGGAACCAGGACCGCCGCCGCCTGCGCTTGCAGACCGCGCGTGTCGTGCCCAAGGAAACGCGCGAACATCAACTCGATCGGCCCGCCTTGCGATCCCTCCGTCCGGCGAACCGTAACCCGCACGGCATCAAGCACGTCACCGCCCGGTTGAAAATCGTAACGCTCGGTCTCGGAATTGTAGACGGCGTGACCAAACTCGACGTCACTTTCCGAATCCAGCCCCACCGCCATCCGCAGAACGGGATTCCGTAAGGCAACCTCGTTCGCGGCGTCTATCGCCGCGCTGTTCGGATCGTCGATGCCTTCGCCGACCAGTTGTCCGGCCGCCGCCAATGCTGCTCCGTCGGCGGCCCGTTGCAATTCGGCCTGCGCCTGGTACAGCGCGCCGATGTCAACGGCCAACGCCGCCATGCCCATGACTACCGTCATCGAGACGGCCGTGTAAACGACGACCGTGGCTCGCCGCAGTCGTCGCCGATATCGAGCCCTTTTACCTTGCATCTCTCCACCTCCCAACTGCTTCTTCCAATGCTTCCAGCCCAGTCCACTCTTTATTACATACTCTTTATTATCCTTCTTCCCCGCTGGCCGGACCCAACGGCCCGCGGATTTGCTTCGCTGTCGCCGGTCCGTATAACTCGGCCGGCCGCACCGGCCATGTCTGATTCACTCGCGGACACAGAACCGGCAGTTCACACCCGCTCTGGCCTTCCAGTTCACCCAGCAAAAACAGTTCAAAATCGTTCGGCGCCACGTAATTCCCACCCGGTATGTACGTCACCTGATTCGGCGAGATCGGATCGACCAGCTCCGGCGTCACCAGCACCACCAATTCCGATTCTTCAAGCTGATAATCCGCCGACCGGAACAACGCCCCCAGCACCGGCAGGTCGCCAAGACCCGGCACCCGCCGGCTCACCGCCCGAACCCGCTCGCTCAGCAAACCACCGATCGCAAACGTCTGACCCGAACCGATCTCCACCACCGTCTCCACCCGGCGGGTCGCGAACCCCGGAATCGAGATCCCCCCGATCGTCACCGAATTCGAATAGTCCGGCTCACTCACTTCCGGCGCTACGTGCAGCCGAATCCGATCCTCCGTCAGCACCACCGGCGTAAAGTTCAGCCGCACGCCGAACTCCTTGAATTCGATCTTGATCCGATCCTCGGTTGCGATCGGAATCGGGATCTCCCCGCCCGCCAGGAAGCTGGCTTCCTGCCCGTTGATCGCGACCAGATTCGGCTCCGCCAGCACGCGCAACAACCCGTTCTCACGCAACGCCTGTACGAATACCTGCATCTGCGCCCGGGGAAAACCGAAGCTCAGCGTCGTCCGGCCCGTGACCGGGATCCCATCCTGGCCAATCACAAACGGAATATCCGCGGTCGCCAAAGCACCTTCCGGAGCCCCGATATTCGCCGGATTGATCCCATCCAGATTATTGATGAAAAACATGTCGCGCATGTCGTCGCCGGCAATCCACCCGTTAAAACCGAGTTGCCGGGAGGCGCTGCGGCTCACCTCCGCGATCGTGCAACGCAACAATACCTGCTGCGTTCCCGCCACCTGCATCTGGTTGATCACCCGCGCGGAAAACACCCCCGCGATCTCCATGACCCGCTCCGCCGAACTCGCGTCCGGAACCCGACCGGTCAGCACCACCGCGTCCAACAGCGCGTGCGCCTTGACCCGTGCTCGCGGCACCGCCGTCCGAATGCTCGCCAGCAATCGATCAAGTTCCAGATCAACCGCTACGTCAAACACGCGCTGGTCGTTCCCATTGATCCACACGATCATCTGCGTCGTGCCGAATGCCTTGCCTGTCACCAGAATCTGCTTCGGCGAAACCGCGCTCACCTCCGCGAACTCCGCCTTGGCCAGCCGCACCTCGCGCACCGGAACGTTGAAGTCCACCAGCACCGACTTGTTCACCGGCACGCGGATCAACTGCCCCTCCGTCGCAACATCGCGAACCGTTATCTTCACCTCCTGCATCGGATCCGACGCCGACTGTTGCTGACCCCACGCCGGTGGGCTGATCAACAGCGCCACTCCCAGCGCAAATACCAGCAACGCTCTCCAACGTCGCCCTGCTTGGATTTCTCGTTGAAAAGTCATTCAAAGAGCTCCTTCGGCTCGGACTCGGTTTCAGACTCCGCATCCGGCTCACCCCCGGAATCCGGCTGCGTTTTCGACTCCGCCTTCTTCGGCGGCTTGGATTGCGACTTCTCATCTACCTTCGACTTCGACTGCGACCCACTAATCGGTGGCCTCGGCGGCGGAAACTTCGGCTCGTCCTGAAATATGTTCGGACCCCCCGACGAAATCTCAATCGCCTGAAAATCATCCATATCCATCCACCCCAGCACCTGACACTCGTCGCCGTTCCGCACGACCATCGTCCAGGCCAACTGCGGCCCAGGTTCCGGCTCGGGCGCCGGCTCGGGTGCCAACTCCGGCTCGTTTTTCTGCCAGAACGAATTCATAATCTCGTTTAGTTGTTCGCCCCACGACGGCTTGGGCTCCGGCCCGGTTCCCGGCCTATTGAGGCCGAGCAGGTCGTCTTCGCCGATTGCCGCGCTCTGCCACTGACTGCCGCTACCGTCGAGTGCCCCCCGCATGCTCAGCTTGAGTTTGCCTTTTTGCTCCGCCAGGTGCAGCGTCGGCACCTGACCGGGCTTCACCAACAGCGTCACCGCCCGTGCCGGACGTTCACGCTTGCCGGATTTCTTGTCTTTCTCGTCGCCCGGCGTCGGAGCCGTCGGAGCCAGCCGTTGACCGACCGCCGCCACCTCGACGTCTTCCAGGATCGTCCGCGCGATGGTCTCTCGACGATGGTCTCTCTGGATCGTAAACACTCCAACCACGTCTACGTGACAGCCCGGTTCCAAATGATTATCGACCCCCGAACTCTCATCGATCTTCACCGCCACCGCCCGCAATCCCGGCGGGACTCGCACGCCCGCGTGCACCCCCGGCGGCAACAGCATCGAATCAAGTACCGGCAACCCCGCCGGCGCCCCCGTGTGCGGAACCCGACCAACGATCTTTTCAATGTTGGCCAGCGCCCCAGGTGGAAGCGCCTTCTCCGGAAAGGCCAACGGACGCAGCATCATTTCATGAATCGCCACCCCGCGCTTGATGTCTTCCACCGGCGTCCACAGTTTGACCACCGTGACCTGTTTGCCTTCCGCCTTCTTGATGAAATCAAGACCAAGCTTGGCCGCCAGTCCGGCAATCCCAAGCCCGGCAATCAGAGGGATGAGTGCTTTGGCATTCATGGCGTTCGTTCCATCACTCAACGCACTTGGCACAGTCGCGGCCGGCTCGCTTCAACGAACCGACCCGCCGTACCGCTCTCAAACGCAACTCTCCACTCCCGGCACCGCCCGCCGCACCAATCCGTCGGCCGGCGGCGTTACTCCTGCCGCATCGTCGTCGTCCCCTCGAGCGTGCCACCCTCAAAGCCGAAGAAGTCTCCGACCAACGAAACGTCTTCGCGCGGCACCGTCAGCTGAACCGTCACGAACGGGTCATCCACGGTGGCTTCGGTGACATTGATCGTCACCGTATCCTCCAGACCCATCGGCTCAAGAAACGACTGGGTTTGTACCACAATTTCCTCAACCGTTGCCCCGCGCAAAACGCCCAGCCGAGCGCCCTCGCGCGACGCGTTCACCATCGTGTGCTGCACGGTGAACAACCAGCCAAACTCGATGATGCCGAACAGCATCGCAAACATGAGCGGCGATACGACGGCCAATTCAACCACCGCCGTTCCTCGCCGAACCCAACCGACAAGCTTCTTTCCATTTCTCCGTTTCACGGTAGCTACCCTCCGAAGTAGTAGGTCAATAGCACACCAATCGTGCCGGCCGTCAGAGGTACCCCGTAAGGTAAAAGCTGGCTGCTGTCCCCAAACGTCTTCGTCCCGCCATATTCACTAAAGGCCGTGTCCAGGCGGCGAAATTTGCTCATTATCGTCTGCAAATTGGTAAAGGCGTGTACGGCGCGGCCCGTCGAGAAAATCATCACCAACGCCACTACACCGCCGATAATTGCCCCAACCGCGAAACTCCAAAGCGTCAGCCAAGGCCCCAGCCACGCCCCGATCGCCATCATCAGCTTCACATCCCCCGCGCCCATTCCGTGCATCGCCCACGGCAGGATCAACACGCCCAACCCCACCAGCATTCCCAGCAGTCCGGCCCCCACACCTTGCCAGCCAAAGAAAACGCCGTGCATTATCAGACCGGCCGCGGCGAGCGACGCGTTCAGCCAATTCGGCACGCGCCGCTCGCTGTAGTCGATCCACGAGGCGTACAGGATCGCCGGGATCAGAATCGCCAGGGTGCATTCCCAGTAACCGAAACTCATGGGCGTTCCTGCCTTTGCGTCTCCTGCCGGGCCGCTTCAAACCTTCGGCCCGAAGTCGGCACAACCTTTCATCGGTTAGTTTTGTGACTCGGACTAAGAAGTAAGACGACGACGCCCCGTGTTTGTGAAGCGCCGTCGTCCGATAGTCCCCACGCAAAGCAAATACGTTGCTGTTTACGAGCCGGTAATTCCGGCGTTCACGTCCTGGAAGGTTGCATCAACGCTCTGACCAAGCGCGGTAATCGCCGCAATCGCCACTACGATGATCAGCGCGAGCATCACCGCATACTCAGTTGCGGTCGGCCCGTCTTCACTAACGAGAAAGTTCCGTACTCTGCGACCAAGTGCCTTCATGTTTTACCCTTTCTCAACAAGTTACGGCGGAACCCAACCGCCAGACTCACCAAACCAATTCGGTGTACGCCCGCGACGTCGCGGACGTTTCCCATCCGGAAAAACGGGGTCGCTTCCCGCGCACCCCTCACCGAGCCCACTTCATTTTCTGCCGCCATCCCATGCCTCCCCGTTATCAAACCCGGAAGTTGCCTGTGCTCCCCAGGACAGCGGCGAGTTACGATCAGGGCCTTCGGCCTATCACGTAACAATCAAACTGTTCAAAACGATCGCCCCCGAGGCAAAGAAAAAATGGCGGGAATTCGTCAGTTGGCGGCGGAGCTTTTTGCGCAGCCCCAACACTGACGAATTCCCGCTCGAAAGCCCTCCCGAGACGCCCAGCCCGCGGCGGCCACTCCTGAACATCCGAGAATAGATACCCCCACGATCTCAACGCACCCTTCCACTGAATCCCAACATTATTTCAGTCGATACGCCCATAACGTCGGTCCGCTATCGGAGATAACACCATGGACACAAAAAACGATCCCGGAACCCGCAACCAACCGCCTGCGTACGCCGACCGCTAGACCCGCGCCTTCAACGCCGTCCACGTCGCTAGCCCAAGTTGAACAGTTATGAAGCTTGAACTGCCCTGGTGGTAGCGCCTGGGCCGTTTTTGTGTAAAAGTCGTGACTACATTTGGGTGACCTCGTCGATTCGGCGGAGGCGTTGGGCGTCCCGACGATGTACGAGCCGCCACGCCGGCACAGGAATTTCAGGTTGTCTTCGCTGACCATCCCGCGGTCCATCACCCAGATACGATTCGCCCGGCCGTACTTGGCTTCCATAGCCTGCACAATGGTCTCGACCGTCTTGGAATCGTGCGTGTTGCCATCGAAGACCTCGTAACCCAGTGGAATCCCATCCGTCGTCACCACCAGACCGATGCAGACCTGCAGACAATCCGGCCGGCTATCTCGCGAATACCCCCGCTTGGCCATCGGGTTGGACTGGCACTCGCCCTCGAAATACGTGCTGGTCACGTCGTACAAGAGCAGCTCGTAGTCCAGATCAAACAGATCGGCGTCGCGAGCCCTTGGCCGTGCGGATCGATTCGACCAGGACCCAGTAGGTGTGTCCCTTGCCGTTCTTGCGTCGCTCGAGTCACTTGAGAAACATCGCATCCTTGCCGCAAGGCTGAGTTCCCTCTGCTTTAAGAATGCCACGAAATCAAGCGTTTGCCTAAAAGTAGGTCGTGACTACATCGCCTCTCAGTCGCTCCAACCCCGACCCCACCATCCAAGCCGCGATCGAAACCGCCAAAAAAGCGAAAACGGTCAGAAGTGTTCAACTTGGGTTAGCCGTGGGGGATGCGAATCGAAGTCCTATTCGTGTCCCCCACCTCTAAAGAGGTGGGCCACCCTTCGCGTTATCCATCATTCCACGCGTCACAGAGCATTAGCGGTCGAATCGGGTATCGCCGGCGCTGATAAAGGCCAGCAGGGCGGTGATGTTGTCCCGACAGCATTTCTCACCACTATGCTCACGTGGAAGTTCGAGCGTGATGGCCGGCACGTCGAGATCGATGCCCGCCCAGCAACCCAAGGCGCCCGGCGTGGGGTAGCCGATGTCACTCAAGACCGGATAGCCGTTGAATGCGCTCATGAGTTCCGCCAAATGTTCGGCCGGCCCGTCGTAGTTGTTGCAATGATAATCACTCCCGATTGAGTGGATATCGACGATACGCAACGGTTTGACGATCTCGATCGCGTTCATGACGGCGAGCGTTTCAGGTTCGCTGGCGGCAACCGAACCGTGAAGCATTGTTCCCGCGTACGCGCGGCGCCAGTCCCGCGACGGGAAGTTACGGTTCAGGTCGACGCCGTTGGCGTTCGTACGGGTTCCGCTCAACAAGCCGTCGGGGTTTGCCTGTGCGAGAATGCCGACCGTGTGCCCGATGAGAAATTCGGGATGAGCACGGAGCAACCGGGCCAAATTACTCGCAACGATTGCACCGGTGGGTTCGTCCCCGTGGATACCGCCGACGATCAGGATCGTATCCGGACCGTTGCCGAAGACTTCCATGGTCAAGGGGATGCCGTTGACGGAACGTCCGAGCTCGATGCTGCTTCCAGCCGGCGGCGGGGTAACTACTGCTGCTGCGCCCGAGTCACTAGCGAAGAAGAGATTGCCGGGGTTCGGATTGTACGTTGAGGCAGACGCCGGTGATTGTGTCGATGCGCAGCCTGTGATTACCGCGCCGACGACCACCAGCAGTGCGAGGAAACAGCGCGCGAGTCGGCAGCGTTTTGTGTAGCGAGCTGTACCGTCTTCACGTGTGCCGCCTTCTGTGTCTGTACACGACTCGGCTTCGTTGCATGTGTTTATGAACATTCCAAGGCCTCCTAATAAGCCACAGCGAATCCGGAACCGCTCCCGGCAATGTCTATAGCCCAAGCCTGTCGTGAACAACCACCTTCCGGGAGCGCGCCCGATTATATTATCTCAAGTTCTGCGTGGAATTTCCCGATAAATATCCGCTAAGCTTATGTCTGATAATATGTCACTTACAGGCGGGATAGGCCACTATTATTGGCCGAAACAAGCGTCCGTTGTCTAATTCGGATTTACGGGGCGGGATTCGTGGCTGGATTTGTCGCTCTTGTGCATATCCTTTCGGATAACACACAGGAACTCAACCCCGACGCGATGCTTCCCCCCATCCAGAAGCGTGCAATTGCGAACGATGCCAAACATGGTTGGCTTCGCGGCCAGGGAATTGAACTGCATACTGATCTTAGTGCCTGTGTGGATATAACGGGTGAAAGCAAAGGCGAAGCCGCTGGTCGATAGGTCGCACGTAACGACGTTGCTCGATTGCCAATGCTCATCCAACCCAATCGTTTCCTTGATGGCAACGGTTATCGGAATCTCCAAGACGTGTCGCTCGCGCTGACGCACGCGCTTCTCGCCGAGGATGCGCCGCTGCTTACGCGCTTCCGCCAGCATATCCTGGTTGAGCCCGCTTGCTATCTGCGGTGGATTCTCCCAGTTGAGGTTGGCGAAAACGCCTTGTTCTTCGAAGCCGCGGAGTTTGTTGAAGTGTTCCTCGTTCAGCACCTCGCCGGCGGGCATCACGACGTTCCCGTCCTTGTCACAAACGTCACCCGGTAAGGATTGGCCGATCTTCAGCTTGGAGAGGTCCAACAAGGTCAGCTTGTCGGTGTCGCATCCCGAATTGCTCATATCTATTCGGACGCTGTTCGCGTCGCCCCATATTTTTCCGCGGCGCACTCTCCTCGATACCCGTCCCCCACGCGATTGGTGACGCCACGGCCTTATTAGGTTTCAAAAGAAATGATGGCGAGGCAAGCTCTGAGGGAGCGCGCGGCACCGTTCCGAGTATGAATAATCGACCTACTGCCAAGACTCGCGCGCGGCGACGCAGGGGACTATTTACCGGCCGATTCGCCGCCGGTGCGAATGAATGCCATCAAGGCATCTTTGTTTTCGAGCCAGCATTGCGCGCCGCTGAGGTCGCGCGGCAGTTCGAGCGTGATCGTGGGAATGTCGCGGTCGATGCCCGCCCAACTGCCGAAGCTGCCCGGCGTCGGATAACCCATACTCGCTTTGACGGGGTATGCGTTGGATTGCGCCATCAGCCTGGCCAGGCTTTCGGCGGGACCGTCAAAATTGTTGCAGTGGCCGCCACGCCGAGTCGAGTGAATCGAGATAATGCGGTCCGGATGGATGAGTTCGGCGGCACGGATGATGGCCTGCGTTTCGGGCTCGCTGGCAGGAGCCGAGCCGTTACGTCGACCGCCGCGAGGCGATTGCCGCCAATTCTTGGCCGGGAAGTTGCGGTTCAGGTCGACGCCGTTGGCGTTGGTTCGGCTGCGGGCGGCGAGGCCGTCCGGGTTGGCCTCGGCGAGGATGGCGATGGTTTTTCCTGTAAATAGGTCCCAGTTGATGCGCAGGTGGTTGGCCAGCGCGCGGGCGAGCACGGCGCTGGTCGGTTCGCTGCCGTGGATCCCGCCGAAGATCAAGACGCGGTCGGACCCGTTACCGAACACTTCCAGGACCAACGGTGTGCCCTTGACCGAGTGCCCCAGCTCGATGGTCCGGATGGCAGGCCGCGGTGCTGGTTTTACGGAAGGAGGTGCCGGCGGCGTGGGTGGACGAACAGCAATTGGTGACCTGCTGTCAACGCTCGCGCAACCCGTGGAAATCAGGAATGTGGCCAAGGCTACCCAGCCTATTACCAGCAACGTCCACCAATTCGCGGAGCATCGCGCGGCAATGTTGTGAGTTTTGTTGCATTTTTCGGAGTCTATGCCGGCCTCCTCGCCGATTTCCACAGAGCGCTGCCGATCGAGAGCGGAGTGGTCGACGTCTTCTCTACTCGTTTGACGACATCGATGCAAGCCGGCTTCCATGTGCACATGTTAGCAGGCGCATGGCAGTTTTTGCGGACGCTACAGGACTCGCGTAGAATGCCCACATGAAGATCGTGCACGATACCACCGTCATCACGCCCAGCGGCGACACGGTTCGCACGTTGCGCGGGCATAGTCTGGTTTTTGACGATACGCGGGTCGTCAAGCTTGGGCCGGCGGAGGAGTTTCAGCGGCGGATCGAGGGCGGCGAGTTTGCGGAAGTCATCGCCGGGCGACAACACGTCGTTATTCCGGGGTTGGTCAATACACATCATCACCTATACCAGTCGCTGACGCGCTGTTTGCCGTCGGCACAAAACGAGCGTCTGTTCAACTGGCTGGGCAAGCTCTACGAATACTGGCGGCACCTGGACTACGAAGCGGTCAACATCGCCGCCAAGGTGAGCATCGCCGAGCTGCTGCTGAGCGGCTGCACGACGACCAGCGATCATTTTTACATGGTGCCGCGGGGCAGCGATGTCAAGATGGAAGCCGTGCTCGACGCCGCCGAGGAACTCGGCATTCGCATCCACTTGTGCCGCGGGTCGATGACGTTGGGTGAGTCTCGCGGTGGGTTACCGCCGGACGATTGTGTCGAGGATGACGTGGACGTGCTCGCGGACTGTCGACGCGTGCTGGATAGGTACCACGACGCGTCGGACTATGCACGGCGGCGGATCGACCTGGCACCGTGCTCGCCATTCAACTGCACACGCGAGTTATTGCGCGACACCGTTGTGATGGCTCGCGAGCGGAAGAGCGTGCTGCTGCACACGCACCTGGCCGAGACGCTCGACGAAGAGCGATTTTGTCTGGAGCGCTACGGCTGCCGGCCGGTGCGGCTGCTCGCCGACCTCGATTTTCTCGGGTCGGACGTCTACCTGGCGCATTGCGTGCATCTGAACGACGAGGAAATCGAGTTGCTTGCGAAAACACGCACCGGCGTGAGCCACAATCCGTCATCGAACCTGCGTCTCGGTAGCGGGATCGCCCCAATTCGCAAGCTGCTCGACGCCGGTGTCCGCGTCGGCCTGGGCGTCGACGGCTCCAGCAGCAACGACGGGGGCAACCTGCTCGGCGAGGCGCGGCAGGCGCTGCTCGCCGCCCGTGCGCTCCAGACAGTGGAAGGAGGCAAGGCGAATGACAACGCAGCGCTTTTCCCCGTTTCCGACGCATTCAAATTAGCCACGGTCGGCGGTGCCTCCTGTTTGAGCCGCCCGGTCCTGGGCCACCTGAACCCCGGGGCGGCGGCCGACTTCACCATGTTCCGCACGGACGACATCGCATTGGCCGGCGGATTCGCCCAGGATCCGCTTGCCGCGCTGGTGTTGTGTGCCCCGCCGCGTGCTGATTGCGTCTACGTCGCCGGTCGCTTGGTTGTTCACGCCGGCCGCATCGTCGCGCTCGACGAAAGCGAGCTTTCCGAGCGAATGAATGAAATTGTGTCGGCGCGGTTTCGTTCTGTATAAAGCCGAAGACTGTTTGCCCGATCCGCGTGGATCCGCGTGGATCCGCGTGGGGCGCATCCCTCTCTGGGTGGCATTTCATGTCGCTCGTTCGAGGGCGGTGGGCGGCCCAGACGTGTTTCCAGGAGGGGTGGCCCATCGCTTTAGCGGTGGGGGACGCGAATGGGAAATGTGGCCCTCGCTTGCGCTTCGGGTTCGGATCAGCGGGCACTGTGGTTCTGGAACTCGCCCGTCCAATCCGTCAGGGTTCCGTAGTCAGGGGTTTTCGGGGAGGGTTGCCGTGTTGTCGTCCACGTTATCGAGCCGCCAGACGGCCAAGTGATATTCGTTCATTGGATCGGGCGGGAAGGTGTCGCGATCGAAGACCAGGTTGGTGTCCACGCATTTCTGAAAGCAGTCGCGGGCGGCTTCGATTTGGCCGGCGAGCAGGTAAGCCTCGCCGGTGTAGTAATAGGCTTCGCAGACTTGCTCGGGGTTTGACCGGTCGGCGAACCGCGGGAGTTCACTCGGCGCGAGTCTGCCGTCCAGGCAATGAAGAATATTTTCCAACCAGCTCCTCGAAGTCGCGCCGCGCAACCCGCCGGCGAGCACTTCCCGCGCCTCTTCTTCGATGTCGCGGGTCTCGGCGTGGCGCCCCTCGCGTTCGAGGCAACGCGCCTGCTCGCACAGAACGAGGAATAATCTGACATCGGCAAACGAAGCGTAATCGCGCAACTGAAGAGTTCGCCGATAGTCCGCCGCCGCCTTTTCCACTTGGCCGCTGATCCACAACGGCGTGGCGCGCTGGTAATACATCCAGTCGTCCTTCTCCATGCCGCTCTCGATATACTTCGAAAGATCTCGGATAGCTTCGGTATGTTGTTTCAAGCAGATATGGGCGAGTCCGCGGTACCGGTAGATCGAAGTCGGATCCGGAAGAGTATCGGCGAGGAGTGTGTATTGTGTAACGGCCTCCTGATATCGACCTCGTCTGAGGAGCACGTGGGCACCGAACATGATCCACTCGTCGCGACTACATTCGAGTTCGATCAGCTTCCGTGCCGCTAGCTGGGCCGCGTCGCAATCGCCGGTCTGCATATGCAGATATGCCAGGCGTTGCCAGGCGAGTTCGTGGCGCGGATCGCGTTTCACGGCTTGCTCCGCGCATGCCAGGGCCTTGTGCAGGTCCAAGGTGGCAAAGGAAAGGAGATACGACGCCTCGGCGGTGTCCGGGATGTCATCTTTTAGTCCCGCCTCCAACTGCCTGAACCGCGGGTCCCCCCTGAACCGGTATAGCTCGGCCATCAAGGCGCGGGATGCCCACGGCGCGGGAACCCGCGCCGCCGCGCGGAGAGAGTGTGTCGCGTCGCCGTAGAGGACCTGGTCTTCCAGCTCTCGTCCCGCCCGGAATTGTGCCTGTACCCAGACCAGGTGAGCCTCCGGCAACTCGGGATATTGGCTGAGTGTAGCGCGTGCCGGACCGATGCTGCGCTTCACATTCCCCATCTCCAGGTTGCGCTGGATGCGGAGCACACCCTGGCGGGCGCCGGCCAACTTACGCGCCCGCTCCTGGGCCCGCGACCAGCCTTGTCCCCACAAAACTAACAAAACCACGATCACGGCGGCCGCGCCAACGGCGACCTGAAACCGGTACTTGGTGAGCTTTTTGCGCAAGATGTAAAAACCACTGGGTGGCCTGGCGCGGATCGGCTCGCCGTCAAGATGGCGGCGTACGTCGTCGGCCAACTCTTTGACGGACTGGTAGCGTCGGGCCGGCTCCTTTTCCAACGCCTTGAGCACGATGGTTTCAACGTCGCCACGGAGCGTACGGTCGATCGAACTCGGCCTTTCGGGGGCTTTCTCACAAATAACGCGAACAGCCTCGGGCAGAGGCGTTCGGCGAAGATCGTACGGCAGGTGATCGGTCAGCAACTCGTAGAGCGTCACGCCAAGCGAGTAGATGTCGCTACGTGTGTCGACCTCGTCGGGATCGCAGCGGGCTTGCTCGGGACTGATATATGGCAAGGTTCCGCCGAGTTCGCCGCTGCCGGCAACGGTGGTGAACAGGGTTGCATTCGGGTCGGTGATGCGGGCCAGGCCGAAGTCGAGGATCTTTACGATTGCCGATTGGAGATTGGGGATTGGGGATTCGGCGACGATGAAGATGTTCGACGGCTTGATGTCGCGGTGGATCACGTCGTGCTGGTGGGCGTAGTCGATCGCCTCGCAGATCTTGTGGAACAGCTCCAGGCGCTGCTCGAGTGAAAGCTTCTCCCGGCGGACGTACTCGCTGAGTGAAACGCCTCGAACCAGCTCCATCGCGAAGAAGTGCTGTCCGGTCGCGGTTTGCCCGGCTTCGTAGATGGCGGCGATCGCCGGGTGATCGAGGCGGGCGAGCGCCTCGATTTCGCGTTGAAAGAGTTTGATCTGATGTTCGTTGAGCCCGAGGCCGCCGCGGAGGACCTTGAGCGCCACGGTTCGGCGGGGGGCCTGCTGTTCGGCTTCGTAGACGACGCCCATCCCGCCTTCGCCGAGCAGTCGCTTGATGACGTAGGAGCCGATTCGCTCGGGCAACAGCGGCCGGTGCTCGGCCTGGTCGTTCGCGACGGTCTCGATCTCGGCCCGCAACGCGGCCACCCGCGCCCGGCATTCCGGACAGATGGCCAAATGATCGTCCAACTCCGGCGCACGGCGGTCGATCCAGCTTCGCAGTTGCTCTTCCGAGACGTTGCAATCCACTGCCGATCCTCGACGAACGGCTTGGATGTCCCCATTACTTCCGAATTGTATGGTCTTGGAGAATAGGTGAACAAGCGCTGACGTACTTAAACCCGGTTCCCCCGTTTCGCAGTCCCCTCCACAGCTACTAACGGGAGCGAAATCGAAGGGCTCGGAATGATAACGTTCAACATTTCCCGCTCGGAGTAATAAGTGCCCGACGAATCACCACGGTGAACCTGAACGGGCAACCGCACCTGAGTTTGAGATATCAGTCTTCTTGGAGTACTTGACGCTCTTGGCACCTTGGCGGTTTGAATTCGTAGCACTGTAGCACTACAAGCGCGCAATCACGACAACGAGCCGCGCGGCCGACCACTTCAAGCTGATCGACTCCGCGGCGACGCACAGTTTATCTGTCCGTCCCTAATCCACCCGTCAAGCGGGCTGGGACGTTGTGTTTGGAGATCTACCGTACCCTCGGTACATCACGGCATTTCACCCATACGAGGGTTACGCATAGATATCCAACTCCTGTCCAACATTGTCGCCTAGATAGGCGCCGCTGGGCGTCGCCGCCGCTTCAAGCGTATCGATGGACGCCAGCATTTCGGCATAACCCTGAGCGGAGTCCTGCACCAGTTGTAGAACAGCCGTACCCGGGCTGTAGAAGACATCGCCACGGTCCTCCGTTTCGAGGGTGCCGTGCTCTGTTGACTCTACAGCGCGTGGCTCGACCTGTCCTGGTGGCGGACTGACCGGTCCAGGGGGCGGCAGTGAACTGACTGCCATTCCCGACTCGTGTAACGCGTACATTGGAACACCTCCAATCTTACGACCGGAAGATGCGTGCCACACCCGGAAGCTGGGTGCCCGCGTTACGGAAATCCATTTTAAGTCTTCAATTTCTTTCGTAGGCAAGTCAAATTCTTACCCAGATTAACCCGCCATCAGCGACCAGCCGGAGCGGCAGGCCTCCTGCCCCGGCCCGCCCTGCCTGATTTCAGCCATCGTGCGATAAAAACCGGCCTTTCATGTTTTCCCAAAACCCCGCCGTCGATCGACCGCCTCCGTCTCTAAGCCCGTATATATAAGGATCGTGTACAATCGCACACCGATAACGTGCCCGAAGTGCAAGCGAGGGTTTTCAGTCCTCGCCCGTGCTCTCGAACCCTGGTTGCGCGGCGCGTTTCAGCGCATAGTCATATAGAATCTAGAGCGGTTTCAGAAATGGTGTAGCGTGCCCCCCCCCCGGCGGGGGGTTGGTTTTGGCGGGAACCCACGCCCGCCCGGGGGGGGGGCGCGAACG